>JAJQCV010000050.1:2794-6715 GCA_021202525.1 Akkermansiaceae bacterium
CGGCCCTCCGTTCCCGCCCCATCCGGAAGCAAAAAAAGGTGTTCATTCTTGTGGGCATCTGTACTTGCGCTAACGCGGAGAAAAAAAGGGAGACCGTCCGGAAGACATGGATGGCACAGAGTGTTCCCGGAATCGAATGCCGGTTCTTTATCGGGAGAAGGGAAGCGCTGGACAGAGAGAAGGACGTCATCCCTCTCTGGGTGAATGACGATTACGACCATCTGCCGGAAAAAGTCCTGGCTTTCTTTCGGTATGCCCTTGAATATTACGATTTCGACTGGTTGTTCAAGTGTGATGACGATACCTATGTCGCTCTGGACCGTCTGGCGGACGTGGCCGATGACCAATACGATCTGATTGGTGATTCGTCGTTGAAGGAAAAAGGAGCGCCCAGTGGAAGAGCGGGATATTTTCTTTCCAGAAGCATGGTGGAAAAAATCGTCGCTTATTCCGATATTCCACCTACCGGAGTGGAAAATCTTATTTTTGGAGAACTGGCTCTGCGGCTGGGGGCAAGGATGCTTGCCAGCGATCGTCTGAACATGAATTCCATTCCGTATCCGATGAAGGACAACGATGTGGTTACCGCACACTGGTACCCTCCCGAACATTTTCATGGCACGGAAAACTTCCAGGATTTCTTTCCCGTTACGGTGTATGAAGGGAGGCATGCCCACTGGACGGATTCCCTGCTCTTTTACCAGGACGGCACTTTCCGGAGAGAAAAAACGGGGTGTTCAGGGCAATATATTGTCTATGGTTCAAAAAAATTGATACTTAAATGGTCCCAATGGCCGGAAGAAAGCCTAGTTCGTGACGGGGAAAATTATTCGGGGTTATCTCTCACTTTGTCAAGAAAGCCGGGGCAGCCTGATTTGGCAGCTGGCTTATATCAGGGACAGGAGCCCGGAAATTTGGACGAATCTTCTTCCGGGCTGTTTCTCATCCAGATGGGCTGCGGCGCCAACATACTCCCCGGCTGGATCAACCTGGATCTTCCCAAATACGATATTACGCATCCCCTGCCCTGGGAGGACGAGTGTGTGGACGCCTATTTCCTGGAGCACGTGATTGAACATGTTCTGCCGGCGGAAGCATATGGTTTTTTCATGGAAGCATGGCGCACCCTTAAACCGGGAGGTGTATTGCGGCTGGCTTTCCCGGATTTGCTCCGCATCGCCAAACAGTCCACTCCCGAATATATCAGTTTCCTGCAGAAAAAAAAGTGGGGAGACGGCTCCCCCGGCAGTGCCGTCCGCAACATTATTGTAAACCACCATCACAAGGCCGTCTGGACAATAGATACCATGGCTGCCGTTCTAGAATCCCTGGGGTATGAGGTTTCCATCTGTTCCCCGGGCGAGTCTTCGCATCCCCATTTGCAGGGTGTAGAAACGCATGCCTCCCAGCTGGGCCATACATTCAACAAGCTGGAAACATCCTGCGTGGAAGCGATGAAACCTTTTCATTCCTAATAGAATGCCATCCTGTTATGAAATGCGTGCTTCTCCAGGCGCCGGGAGAAATTCTTGAAGGAAACGCCGAACTGAAAGAATTGGGATACCAGGCCGCCAGCTATCCTGTTTCCCAAAGAGTGGAAGAATTGCAGGATACGCGCTGCGATGAGTTTACGGATTTTCTCGGGGTGCATGCGGAGGCTTGCGACAACCCCTACGTACGCTCGCTGCGTATCTCGTTTGCCTCCATGATTATGGATCCTCAATTCAAGGAGGACGATCTCATCATCTTTGGAGAAAGTGACGCCACCCCCATTATTCCGGCGGAAAGGCTGCGCCTAGTTCTTGAGGAAATAGTCAAAAGTCATCCGGAAGTCGATGTTTTCCGTCTTTTTCACGAACTCGGCAGGAGTCCGTCCAAGCCTCCCTCTCCGGAGGAAAAAATTGAGTTCGAACCCTACGCCACCTCCGGTCATACTGCCGGTTCCGCCTATGTCTGGGGAACGCATGCCCTGATCATTCCCGTTTCAAAGAGGAAAAAGGTTGCCCGGATTTTTTATACCTGCCGCCTTCCCATTGATACAGCCCTGGAGGCTACCCATGGAAACGGCGAGCTGTGCACCATGGTGACAAAGCACAATTGCTTTTACCAAAAACCCAGAACCTGCCTTTTTGACAAATCAACCCTGTACAGCCACAGGGACAGGAAAATGGCGCTCTGCCTGGCTTCCTACAAGCGGTTTGAAGATTTGCAGAGGCAGATTTACTGCATGATGCATCAGTCGTACCGGAATTTTCATCTGTTCGTCGCCGTTAAAGAGATGTCCAGCTTTATCTTCCAGTCCATTCTCATTCCCCAATTCCAGGAGTTCATTAACGAGGGGCGTCTTACTCTGAGATGGTTCCCCAACAAGAACCAGCTTTCCAATTTGGCGGACACCATACGCGGCCTGGACACAACGGATTATGAATTGTTCCTGAAGATAGATGACGACGATTTTTACGGGCGAGATTATCTTCTTACCATTAACGAGTTTCATTCCGAAATCCCGCAGCACCATTGCAGTTATTTCAATGACTGGAACTGGGTGCATTACACGTATGGCGGAATTTCCTCACTCCAAAAGGAATTTTACCACGTTTTCGGAGCATCCATGGTACTCACCCGTTCCGTGATGGAACGCCTCATGGCCTGTGAGGAACATCCTGAAATGATTTATCCCATCGTGCAACGGTGGTACCACATACCCGGCCATGGAAATATCGGCTTCAGCGAGGATAATTTCATCCATAAGCTGATGCTTGAAAACGGGTACAGCAATATCGCGCCTTTTATCGCCAGGAAGAAAATCACCCATCATATCATCGTGCAAAAGGCCAATGCTTCCGTCACACGGGGATACATGCTGGACGGAGAATTCAAGAAAGCCAATACGAACGTTTCCCATAATGCTGATGATTTTGAATATGTTCTCGGCCTCCGGCATCCTCAATGGAGCGACGCCTTCCGATTTTTGGAACACGCGGCAACAGGGCGGACAACAGCGATGCGGCGGATGTTCTTTCCTTTTCTCCGGAAAAAATCGTGGTGAAGTGGGACAAGTGGGGAGAAGAGAATTTTGTCCGCCAGGATGACAGTTCCTACGCTTTCCAGCAGACAGAGAAGTGACGGGAATCGAGGTCATCCGTCAGGAAACATCCCACGGAATGCCGAACATATTCATGCCCTGGGGAGCATGTCTCCAGTTGATTTTTAAAGCCGGTATTTTATTTTTAGCAGTTCACGGCAATCAAATAAATTCTCACTGCGGACCATGGGAAGAAGCCCATGCCGCGCACATGCATGGCAACAGAGAAACGTCTCCATGAAACGGAAACGACTGAATGCCGCAGATTCATCCTTTCCCTGAGCCGATTATATTAATAGATGGAGCGGAATATCCCATTATTGCGATGGATGCAGCAGGAAGGGCATTGCCGCAACTGATGCCTCCGGCATGGGGCGGCTCAAGCGGCTTTTGGCCTGGAGCAGCTTCCCCGTTGTTCCTCATGGCCCCTGACAAGTTGAAATGGTGAATTCCTCCTCCCCAGGCAGATTGCAGGCGGAAGCGTCCTTCCGTCCTTTTCAGAATGAGCGCATGCGGGCATGGAGAATCATGGATTTCAGATATTCCGCCGCACGGCGCTCCCGCTCCTCCGCCGTACGGACACGGCCGGAACGGTTGAAGGAATGAAGCAACGCGGACAACAGATCAATTTAATCATTCTTGTACATACGGATGGATTGTTATTTCCGGATCAAGCGATCCTTCATCATTTATCCAGCAAAGAGCATGCCAATTTTCAGAAAGTTTTATAACATTTTTATTCTGAATAATCGTTAATATTCCAATCCAGAAAATCCATCCTGCCATTGATTTTCATTTTTGTAAGAAAGAGTCCTTGCATTACAATAATGTAATAT
>JAJQCV010000100.1:0-8992 GCA_021202525.1 Akkermansiaceae bacterium
AAAATTGAACGTCATCAATAGAAGAATCAATGTTGTAATGTATTGTTAGTTTATCAATCAATTGAAAATAAATAATTTAAAATAATAAAAATCGTGCAGTTGTCTCCACTGAGTGTATCACTGACATGTTCCTGCAAGCTCGGCAATATTGATAGCCTTTATTATGGGTCTTACTTGGTGAGATGATCCAGTACGCTTTTTCTTCCGCTATTAGTTTGGTCGCTAGCTTTCGATGGTAGTGATATTCCCCGTATTGCGATTATAGTGCCCTCCGTTGGTGTCCAAGCCGCCAGAGTAGGCATCAGATAAAACAATGAGGGAAACAGCAGTGAAAATTAGAGAGAGCGTTTTCATATGCAGAGTATAATATCACATTATATAAGTAATTGTAAATAATATGTTTAACTTATTAAAGGATGGTGAAAAATGGATTTTTCCAACATTTGAGATTATTATTTATTTCCTATTTAACTTCGAAATTATTCGTTAAGGATGGTTATAGTGAAGCGTGTGATTTGCAGATAGAATTGGAAAAGATTCTGGAAATTTTATAGGATGCCGTGGCCGCGGAGGATGCCTTTTTATATTGGAAAGGGATGATCTTTTTTCTTGCCTGTTTTTGGCTGTTTGTTAGATTGCGCCTCGTTCTCTCCCATGAAGGCGCTGTGTGCATGTATTTTTTCCTGCATGGCGGTGGAAGCCGGCTGTCCTGCTCCCACGGCGGCGTTGCTGGGCCATCCGCGCCTGGAGTTGTGCGGCATGGAGGTGCGCCCCGCCTTGCGTTTTTCCCTGCGCCCGCCCGTGATGATGCTGCGGCTGCTGTGCCGTTATGAAGACCAGCTTGGGGCTCCCGTTTATTATGAACAGAATCCGGAAGGCATCACCTGTACGGATTCCAGCGGAAACGTGCTGAAGATTTCCCATGTTTGTTCGGAGTCGGAAAAGAGCCAGCGGCCTTTTCACGGAGATCCCGTCAGGATTTGCATGCGTTCTCCGGTTCCGGATTCCTCTGCCGAGTGGGTGCGCCTGCGGGGGAGCCTGCTCTGCGCTTTTGGAGAAGAGACTGCGGAATTGGCCCCGGTGACGTTTTTCCTGGAGAAAGAGGAGGCGAGGGTACGGGTTCCGCTTCCGGATTCTTCCGGAAAAGAGGTGACTCTTTCCCTGAAGAAATACCCGGAGGCCTGGGGACTGAAGGTGGAGGGGGATGTGGATTTCCACTTCAGTTCGTTCCTTGTCAAGGATGAGGAGGGGATAGTCCTGCCGGAATATGCGTGGAGACAGGGAAACAGTCTTTTTCCCGGTTCCGGACGGGAAAGCGGAAAAAGCAGATTTTGGGAGACAGGGTACCTCGTTCCGGAGAAGATCCGTTCCCTGAAGGTGACGGTGTCCTATTGGAACAAAGTTGCCTTGCGGCAGATTCCCTTGGATTTAAAAATCGGAGCGGGAGGTATGATGACTCCGTGACCCATGTTGGTGCTGAAATGAAATTACCGGGAATATTATTGGCCGTCTGCTGGAGTTCCGCGCTCCTGGCGGCTTCCGATGCCGTGCCGCAGATTGCCCCCGCGTGGGAAGATGAAGGGGAAAAGATTTGCGTGGAACTGGCTTCCCTGAGATTCCAGAAACGGAGCAACAGGCACGGCGATGATTACCGGGTGTGCCAGATGCTGCTACGCTGCGTATTTCCCGGTTCCGGGACGCTTGGGCTGGAGCGGGCGGAACAGGATTTGACGGTGACCGGTTCCGACGGAACGGAGCTGAAGATCACGGGAACGGAACTTTCCGGGTTTTCTGTCAAAGGCAGGCCGCTGATGGGCGTGGAGGTGATGCTGGAGGTAGTTTTGCCCGCCTCCGGCACACCCCGCTGGTTTGAACTAAAGGGGAATTTTATTTTTCCCATCAGCGAAAAACTGGAGATTCTGGATTTCGGAGCGGTTGAATTGAAAGAGTCCGGGAGTACTGTTTCCATGACTGATCCCGTTTCCGTAAGGGAGGGCACGGGTGTTCTGGATGTCGTTGATATTTCCAAATTGGACAAGGTGCTTATGAAGGTGACCAGGAATAAGGAAGACAAAGTTCCGCATCTGGACAAGGTTCCGGGCACGAACTGGAGGTTCATGGTGTATTCGAACAGCATTTTCCATCCGAGGGATTTTTTATTTCACGATTTGGACGGAAAGAGGATAACGCCCAGGCCTACGTTCCAGCACATGGACCATGGAGGTATAGGAAGGTCCTACCTGTTTGATTCTTCCGTCAAGTTTGTGAATGTGGAAGTCCTGTACCAGGGGACGGCGCGCTGGGTGACTATTCCGGCGGACTTGCGGGTGGGTATAGGCGGCGTCATGCCGGATTTCCCTCCCCCTCCGGCGGACGTTGCGGAAGCGGGAAGGATTGCCCGCTGAGGTTTTTTGTCCTCAAGGGGTGGCTGATTACCATTTGAGCAGGGAATTACCCCCTTGCGCGAAGCCGGAGAGCAGGGTGCCCGCTGCCGCCGTTTTCTGGGCCCTGGCATTGGAGCGGCCCATGTACTGCTCCATGTCCGCCCGGTTGTACAGGGATTGGGCGTTTCTCATGGCTTGCGCCGCGTCATCCTGAATCTGGGTCTGGAGCCGCGTAGCCAGGGCCTGTTCCCGTACCGGCACGGACCCTTCCCGGAGCAGGGAGGATTGTGCGGCGTCCAGCCGGGCTTCCCCCATTTGCCGTGCGGCGTCTTTCTGCATGCGCCTGGCATTTTCCAGGCCCGTCTGTTGTTGGAGCTGCGCCTCGTTTCTCAGCGTGGCGGCATTCGCGTCCGCCGCTTTTTTAGTCGCGTCCGCGCTTTTTTTCTGTGCTGCGGCGGAGGCGGTCCCCGCCGCAACGGAGGTGGCCGCCATAGCTATCATTCCTAAAGATACCGGATCAAATCCCATGCCCGGATGCTGATGGGGAAAACGGTCCAGGCGCAACACGCCTGAACCGTTGACATGAATCAGGGTTTGGCACGGAAAGTTTATTTTTCAATCACGATGCTTTCAATGTTGAGCACGGGGCGTTCCGGTGTGGAATGGGGGTCAATGGTTCCGGTGATGATGACCGCGTCACGTTCCTTCAGTCCGTTGACGCCCTTGGCGGATTGCTTGATCGGGTTGCCCTGCTCGTCCACAAATTGGACGGTCATGGTGTTGTCCTTCCTGATTTCCACGGGGACGCTGTCGGCAGTCCATGTTCCGTGTTCCTGCATGTTGGCCAGGAGTTGGGCAGGGTCTCCAATCGTGAATGAGGCGATGTTTTCCGCAAAGACGGGTTCTTCTCCCAGAACAGCTCCTTTCACGGTGACTTTTTCACCGGGGGCGGCTTTCCTGGCGTCCGAGACAACGAGCGCCCGCGGAAGGCCGACCATGTTTTCCGCAAATCTTACGGCCATTTCCTGCGTGACGTTCTGGTCGGAGGTCAGGGACTTCACGGTTTCCTTGGGGTTGCAGGCCATCAGGGAAGCTGCGGCCAGGGACAGGGCAATCAAGTGTGTGGTGTGCATGGGAACTCCTTTGTTCTGAATTATTGGATTCCTTTCCGGCTTCCGCCGTTCATCATTCTCCGCAGGGGAAGAGGTGTTTTTTACAGGAAGAGCCCCGCCGTAAACAGGGCCAGGTCCCTGGCCGTGTCCCAAAGCCGTTCCGCATTATGAAGGCAGTCGGCCAGGAATCTGTTGATGCTTACCGCGTTGAACAGGCGCAGGAGGCCCAGGAACAGAAGCAGGTTGGCAAAGTAAACGAGGATCAGGGAGAAGAAGGTTCCGTTGCCGGCCAGGTCCGGCTGGTCCTTGGGAATGATCCATGCCGTCCAGAACAGATGGAAGCACCACCAGAACCCCAGGCCGGAGTAGAGTAGGGCCTCGCATGTGATGGTGGGCCAGAAGATATGGACGATTCCCCAGACCAGCCCCCACAGCATGCCCCAGAGGGGCAGGAAATAGGGGGAAAGGGAGATGAACAGGTTGTTTTTGTCCGTTTGAATGTAGCCGCCGTCCAGGGAGGCGTTGAATTTGCTGACGGAACCCCGGCTGCAATAGACCGCCAGCACGTGCGTCAGTTCATGGCCCAGCACATACAGGTAGAGCAGGGAAGTGGTGAACAGCCTGCTGCAGCCCAGCACGATCCAGACGGCCGCGCCCATCAGGGCATACCAGACCGGAATGGAAAAAAGAATGTTGAGGCTGCCCGACGCGTGGGCGAGCTGGTCGCACAGGGACATGGCCGTGATGAGGGCCAGCGGCAGGAGCAGGAAGGTGGCTACCGCGTGCCTGACGAACCGGGTTTTCCGGGGCAGGTCCATGAAAGAGAAGTCTTCGTATTCATCCTCCCAGCAGTCGGACGTGACCTGGGCGCGGTGTGTCTTGTCCCAGGCGTCCCGGTTGCATTGCCTCATCATGCTGCGGAGGCTTGCCGCGGAGCGCGGCCGGCTGGCGGTTTCTGCATACCGGCGCCAGTCGCGGCGTCCCGGTGTGTATTTTGGTGCCTTGGGCATGCGGTGGAAAAGTGCGGGTTCAGGATAGCCGGATTTCCGGCGGAAGGCGAACCAAATTTGGTTCTTCGGAAAAGAGGGGCAAAAAATGTTTTATGAACGCCCCTCCCTGTTGTATGATCCGCCACATGCAAGAGGCGCTTCTGGTCCTGGAAACTTCCTGTGCGCGGCCTTCCGCCGCGGCATGGGCCGGAGACACCCTGTTGTACCGTGTGGAATGGGAGGCGGAGCGCAACCATTCCTCAGCCATTTTCCAGGCCGTGCGCCAGGTCCTGGATTCCCTGGAAGGCCGCCGTCCGGCGGAAATCGTGGTGGGTTCCGGTCCCGGCTCCTACGGCGGAATTCGTGTGGCGCTGGCCGTGGCGGACGGCTTGTCCCTGGTGCATGGCTCCCGCGTGGCGGCGTTCAGTTCATGGAACGGCCTCGGCATCCATGCTCCGCTGGCCTGCGTGATGTCGGACGCCCGGCGCGGAGGCTGGGCATGGGCCCGCGTGACTGCCGGAGTGCTGGAGGGCGCCCCGGAAGTGCTGCCTGGCGAGCAGGCCGCAGCCCGGGTGAGGGAATGCCTGGAGACCGGAGTTCCCGTGTATTCCACGGAGGCCGCCGGAACCCTGGCCGCCAGAGGCATGGAGGGCGTCCTGCCCGTTCTTCCGCATGCGGAAGCGCTGGGTTCCGCATGGATGGCCCTGGACACTGCGCGCCGGGAGGAACTTCTGGCAGCTCCGGCGGAACCTCTGTATGTCCGGGCTCCCCACATCACTTCCTCCAAACGCCCCGCCTGGGCCGTGAAGGCGTAATTAGGGTTTGACTTTCTGGAAGATTGTTAGACTTTTAATCGGTAATCTTCATCACTAGTAGTATTTTTTAAACCATGAGCAATGACACTTTTTCTGAACGACGCACATACCCCAAAGGATTAAAAGGCATCATCGCCAACGAATCCGCTTTGAGTGATGTGCGCGGTGAGGAAGGGCGCCTTTTGTACTTGGGATACGATATTGATGATCTCGTGGAAATGTGCTGTTTTGAGGAAGTCGTTTATCTGCTCCTCAACAAGCGCCTTCCCAACCGGGATGAATTGGAAGGCATCAAGAACCGCCTCCGTTCGGACCGTGATCTTCCCCAGCCCGTTCTCGACTTTTTCAAGACCGCTACCAAGTCCGCCCGTCCCATGTCCGCCCTCCGGACGGCGGTTTCCATGCTGGGCATGTACGACGACCGCACCAAGGATCCCGGCCAGCTGAAGGAGATAGGCCTCAGCCTGATTGCCAAGGTGCCCGTGATGGTGGCGTATTACTACCGCCTGTGCCAGGGGCTGGACCTGCCGCCCGTGCGGGAGGACCTGAGCGAATCCGAACATTTTCTGTGGCTGTTGAAAGGTGAGGAACCCAATCCGGATGAAGCCCATATTCTGGACGTGGCGTATATCCTGCACGCGGACCACGGCATGAACGCCTCCACCTTTGCCGCGCGCGTGTGCATCGCCACTCTTTCCGATATGTATTCTGCGATTACCGCGGCCATCGGCACCCTGAAAGGCCCGCTGCACGGCGGCGCCAACGAGGGCGTAATTGAGATGCTCAAGGAGATAGGCACGGAAGACGGAGTGGATTCCTATATTGAAGACAAGCTTTCCCGCAAGGAGAAGATCATGGGCATGGGACACCGTGTTTACCGCGTTCTGGACCCCCGTGCGCCGCATCTGCGCCGCATGGCCATCCGCCTTTCCTCCAAGATAGGGGAGCCCAAGTGGATCCGCATGTCGGAACGCATCGCCAAGCTTGTCCGTGAACGCAAGGGGCTCAATGCGAACGTGGATTTTTATTCCGCCACGGTTTATTACAGCATCGGCATTCCCACCAGGCTGTTCACGGCCATTTTCTCCATCGCCCGCTGTTCCGGGTGGGTGGCCCAGGTTCTGGAACAGATGGAGGACAACACACTTTACAGGCCCCTGACCCTGTACACGGGGCCGAAGGACCGCATTCCCGTTCCCACGATCGACATGCGGTAGGGCATTTTTTCCTGGAGAGGACGCCGGAAGTTGAATTCCGGCGTCTTTTTCGTATGATCACTGTATTTCTCTCTCATGAAGAAGTATCCCTGTTTTCTGCTGGCGGTTTTCCTCCTGCTGTTCATCCTGATGGGCATATCCCCGGCCTCCCGGTCCGTCTGGGTGGCGGAGGTGATTCCCGTGGTTCTGGCGGCAGTGGTTCTGACAGTGTGGTCCCGAACCTTCCGTTTCAGCAACTGGTCCTACACGCTGATGTTTTTCTGGCTGGTGTGCCACACGGTAGGCGCCCATTACACGTTTACGGAAGTTCCTTTTGAATGGTTCCGGGAACTGGTAGGGGCGCACAGGAATCCCTTTGACCGGATAGCTCACTTCACGGTGGGCTTTTATGCCTTCCCCGTGGCGGAATACCTGGTGCGCAAGCAGTACGCGGGCAAGATTCTGGCGGGGATCTTCGGCCTTTTCTTCGTGATGGCCGTGGCGGCGGCCTATGAAATCATCGAATGGCAGTATGCGGTCATCGTGGGAGGGAATGACGCCAACGATTTCCTCGGTTCCCAGGGCGATGTCTGGGATGCCCAGAAGGATATGTTCTGCGATACCTGCGGCGCCATTGCGTCCCTTGCGCTTTTTTATCTGGTGCGTCCCTGGAAGGGAAAGGGGAAGGAGGATGTCAAAGGCCGTTTTGTCCGCTCGTTTGCCGCAGCCCTTCATACAGGACGACGGCTACGGCGGTAGAGAGATTCAGGCTCCGGGAGCCTTCCCCCGGCATGGGTATGGTCAGGGCGGCGTCCGCATGCTCTTTCAGCATGCTTTCCGGCAATCCTCTGGATTCCGGGCCGAAGACCAGATAGTCCCCCCGGCAGAACTCCGCTTCCCAATGCGTCCGCTTCGCCTTGGTGCTCAGGTACCAGAAGCGCGCTTCCGGACCGGTGTTCTGCTGGAGTTCCTCCAGGCTTTCCCAGACGTGCAGGTCCACTTTTTCCCAGTAGTCCAGCCCCGTGCGCCTCACATGTTTTTCATCCAGGCTGAATCCCAGCGGCTTGACCAGGTGGAGCCTGGAGCCCGTGGCCAGCGCCAGACGCCCGGCGGCCCCGGTATTGTGGGGGATTTCCGGATGAAACATGACGATGTTGAAGCGCGGCGGCATGCGGCTGATCTCATCACAAACGGCCTTTCCTTTCAAGAGAGACTTGTTCCAGAGAAACAAATAATGTACCTTTTCCTCCGATGAGAGACATCGTGTATTTTGACTTGGAAACCCGCCACTCCGCTGCAGAGGTGGGAGGCTGGCACAACACGGCCGAGATGCGCATGTCCGTGGGCGTGACTTTTTCCACCGCTTCCGGCAAATACGCGATTTATTCCGAAGAAATGGTGGATGACCTCATTACGCAGCTCCGCCAGGCGGACCTGGTGGTGGGCTACAACCACGAACACTTTGACTACGGCGTGCTCCAGCGTTATACGATGTGGAACATGGCGGACATCACGAACAATCTGGACCTGTGCCGGGACATCGAGCAGCGCGGCGGAGTCCGCGTCAAGCTGGATTCCGTGGCCGCGGCTTCCATCGGCTCCTCCAAGACGGCGGTAGGCACCCAGGCCCTCAAGTGGTGGGCGGATTACGTGAAGACCGGGAATGTGGAACTGCTGATGGACATAGCGCGCTACTGCTGTTTTGACGTGAAGGTTACCCGCGACGTCCACTGGTACGGAGCGGAACACGGCTTCATCCGCTATGACGACAAGAAAGGGGGCACCGTGGAACTGCCCGTGGACTGGAAGCTGTAGCCCCTTTCCATCCGCATGGCATGAACGGGATGTGGAAATGGCTGGACCGTTACATGTGGCTGATCCCTCTGGGGCTTCCCGGCGTGGGTATTCTTGAGGTGGTAGGTTTCCATATCTTTGAACCGACCGCTTTCAATGGCATGGTGGTTGTTCTCTTCTCCGTACTGTTGCTTTTCCACTGCCTTTTTGGGCTGACGGCGTGCATCCTTTTGTTCCGGAAAGGTTTGTGGCTAATGGTTCCGGTATGCCTTCTGGTGTATGGAATGACTTCCCTTATTTATTTTTCCCTGATGTGGGGACCGCTGAACGTTGTGTTGCGATAACGCTGAGAACGGTGATGCATCCCGCCTGAAAAGCAGGCTGAAGAAAAGGGGCGGCCAATCCTTACCGCCTGTTGATGCGGGCCACTTCCCGCTGGGCTTCGCGCATTTCCACGCGGGCCTTGAGGTCGTAGCGCTGGTCGCGGTGGGTCTTGCCTTTGCCCAGCCCCAGGGCCAGCTTGACCTTGCCGTTTTTCCAGTACAGCTTGAGGGCTACGAGGGAACAGCCCTTCTGGGAAACCTGCTGTTCCAGCTTGAAGATTTCCCGCTTGTGGAGCAGCAGGCGGCGGGGGCGGCGCGCCTTGTGCTGGAAGAATTCCCCGGCCGTCTCCCACGGCTGGATGTCGCAGCCGTACAGGAG
>JAJQCV010000100.1:9010-32990 GCA_021202525.1 Akkermansiaceae bacterium
CGTTTTCCACTCTGGAGAATGCGTCGGAAATGTTCACCTTTCCGGCACGGATGGATTTGACTTCCGTGCCTTTGAGTTCCAGCCCGCATTCGCAGGTATCCAGGATTTCGTAATCCCGGCGGGCTTTTTTGTTGGAGGAGATGTCTGCGCTCATGTTCGGCGGGGATGAAAAAGCCCCGGGCCAGAAGAACCGGGGACTTGATGAAGGAGATGGTGTTCCGGATGGGAACGGGAGGGGGCAGGGGGAGTTACTGGGCGGCCTCCTGCAGGGTGTCGGAGGGGACGTGATAGACAAGCTTGCCTTCAATGATCTCCGTCAGGGCGATGTTCGCGTTTCCCATATGGGGCGTGGTGGGAATCAGCGGAGCGCGGCCGCTGTTGAGCTGGGCGACACGGCGGGAAACCACGTTGATCAGCAACTGGGGCTCGGGAATGATTTTGGAGGCTTGTTCGACAAGTTCGGCTTTCATGTAAAATAGATGTAGGATATCCTGATGCGGGAAAACATATAAATGTTTTTTCCGGGAAAAATCAACCCCATATTACGGCATGACGGCCTGCCGTTCACTCGGAGACAGTTCCTTCCATGTGCCCGGCTCCAGACCGTCCAGCGGCAAATTCCCTATCCTGACGCGCAGGAGCCTGAGCGTGGGAAAGCCAATGGCGGCGGTCATGCGCCGCACCTGGCGGTTCTTGCCCTCCACCAACGTGAGTTCCAGCCATGCGGTCGGAATATTGGCCCGGTAGCGGACGGGCGGTTCCCGCGGCGGGACGTCCGGTTCTCCCGTAATGAAGCGTGCGCGGCACGGCAGAGTGCGGTAGTCCCGGATGAGGATGCCTCCGCGTTCCAGCGGGAGCAGGTCCCGTGGAGAAGGGCTGCCCTCCACCTGGCTCCAGTACGTTCTGGGATGCCTGTTCCGCGGATTCAACAGGCGGTCCACCAGCTTTTTTTCATCGGAGAGCAGCAGGAGCCCTTCCGAATCGGAGTCCAGGCGGCCTACGGGGTAGACGCCCGGCGGAAATCCGAATTCAGCCAGAGTCCTGTGGTGGGGCGCTTCCCGGGTGAATTGGGAAAGCACTCCGTAGGGTTTGTTGAAAGCCAGAATCATGCAGTGCGTGCGAAGTCTAACATGTACCGGAAGCTTTGGCACGAGAAATGGAAGCGGCTTGACTTGCCTCCCCTCCGGCCTGAAAGTGTGCCCATGCAAGGAAAAATCCTGGGCTGCATATTGGCCTGCTGCCTCGTCGGCTGGGTGCAGGCCGCTCCCGACGCGGCGGAAGTGAAAGGGAAGATAGCACGGAAGATCTGGCAGAACGAGTGTGCCGGAACCGTCAAGGGGCTGGTGTCCTGGAACCGTGGAGAAGCTTTTCCGTCCCTGGGCATAGGGCATTTTATCTGGTTCCCGGCCGGAGTCCGGGAGAAGTTTGAAGAGAGTTTCCCCCCCATTTGTCGAGTTTTGCAGGAAAAGGGGAGCCCGCCTGCCTGAATGGTGTTACGGCCCCGCGCCGTGGAAAACCCGTGAGGAATTCATCAGGGCGGACGTCCGGGGAGGCCTTCCGGACCGCATGCGCCAGTGGCTGTCCAGTCCGGCGGCCCTTCAAATGCAGACGGATTTTATCATCAACCGCTCTCTGGCGGCTCTGGACCGCATCAGGAAACAGTCCCGCCGCCCCGGTGAAATGGCGGCCAGGTACAACGCCGTGGCGACGGCGCCCAATGGCATGTATGCCTTGATCGACTATGTCAATTTCAAGGGGGAGGGCACGAATCCTGCGGAACAGTACCGCGGGCAGGGCTGGGGGCTCAGGCAGGTTCTGGAGGAAATGCGCCCGGCTTCTCCCGGCCAGCCGGCCGCGGTTGAGTTTGCGGAAGCGGCCAAGAGGGTGCTACAACGGCGGGTGGAGAACAGTCCTCCCGGACGGGGAGAGGCTCGCTGGCTGGCCGGATGGAAGAACCGCTGCGACACCTACAAGAAGGGTCTGTGACGGAATATCCCCGTTCCGATAACGTTCCGGGCGTGTAATTATCCTTGACCTGTCGCGGTTTAGGGTGTAATTCCCTCACTCATTCTAAGACTTCGCTGAATTTATGCCAAACACCAAAGAAGAAACTACGCTGATTTTATTGAAACCCGACTGCGTCCGGAAAAATCTTTCCGGCACCATCCTGAAACGCTTGCTGTCTGAAGGGTTTCGCTTGCGCGGCATAAAGATGATTCAGCTTGATGAACCCATTCTCCGGGAACATTACGCCCATATCCTGGAGCTCGTCGTCAATGGAGAGCCCCTGTTTCCCAAGCTGCTTGATTTTATGACCAGCTCCCCCGTCATCGCCATTGCGCTGAAAGGGCCGGGCGTCATCGTCCGCGTGCGGGAACTGCTGGGGCCCACCAATTCCCAGAAAGCCGACAAGGGCACCATCCGCGGCGATTACGGAACGGACAGCATGATGAACGTGTGCCATGCTTCCGACAGCAGCGAGTCAGCGGAAATAGAATTGAAGAGATTTTTCCAGGAAGAGGAACTGTTCGACAGCCTCAACTAAAATTTTCATCATCCGGTTATTCGGGGCCGCATCCGCTTTTGCCGGTGCGGCCCTGTTTTGTAAAAACGGGAGTGCATCGGCGGAAATGCCGGCTGTTTTCACGGCTTCATGCGGTCGATGCCCGGAACAAGGCGGCTATTTTTCCCAGGGGGTAGTCAGGTACAGGAAGGCCTTTTTCAGGCGGTAGGCTTCGCGGAGAAAGCCGTCCATGATGTTGTTGTAACTTTGTCTGGAGAAGGAATAGCCGTAAACGCGCTTGATGGCGGCATCTTCTCCGTGCTGCTTTTGGCGTTTCAGTTCGGACTCCATGTCCCGGCGCTCCATGTTCGGGGCGCTCAGGTTGTCCCCGTGCCAGCGGAAGTCCGCCAGCAATTTGTTGTAATGGGCGAATTTCTTGCCTACCCGTCCCAGCCGCGCGTAATATTCCCCGTCCATGTCGTAATGGAAGCGCTCATCCAGCAGGATTCCTTCGTCAATGGTCGTGGAACGGCGCAGAAACAGGGCGGTGGACGCCAGATAGGTGCCGTACCAGATATGCATGTTCAGGCTGTACGGCAGGGCTTTCATGGAACGCTGGATGCCGCCGTCCGGGCCGATGAAGTTCCAGGCGCCGTACACGACGTCCGCGTCCGGACGGGAATCGGCAAAAGCCTTGATGGCGGCCAGGGCTCCCGGAAGAAGCCTGTCGTCCGTGTTCAGCCACATGACCCACTTGCCACGGGCCTTGAGGAAGCCGCGGTTGATGCCTTCCGACATGCCGGAGTCCTTTTCCACATGCAGTTTCAGGTGAGGATATTCCCGCAGAATATCCAGCGTGCCGTCCGTGGAGCCCGCATCCTGGATGATGTGTTCAAAGGTGGCCCCTTCCTGGCCGAGGACGCTTTCAATGCATTCCCGTACGTAGGCGGCGTAGTTGAAACTGGGGGTGACAATGGAGAAATCCGGTTCCGTGTCCATGGGGGAAAATGGTGGTTCAGATGCTCAGGAACGTTCTCTGGCTATGTAAATGGGCCGCCTTTTCACTTCCGTATAGGTCTTGGCCAGGTATTGGCCCAGAATGCCCAGGCACAGCAGGATGATGCCGCCCATCAGGCAGAAGACGCAGACCATGGAGGTCCAGCCGTAGGCGGAATGGTGCCAGATGAGTTCCCGGACCATCAGGACGATGATGGAAAGGAAGGAGATGAAGGAGAGCATCACCCCGATGATGGACGCCAGCGCCAAAGGAACCGTGGAAAACGCGACAATGCCTTCAATGGAATACAGGAAGAGCTTGAAGAAGGACCATTTGGTTTCTCCCGCTACACGCTCCACATTTTCATATTCAAACCATTTGGTGCGGAAGCCCACCCATTCGTACAGCCCTTTGGAAAAACGGTTGTATTCCTTGAGGGAGAGCAGGGCTTCCAGAACGGGGCGCGTCATCAGCTTGTAGTCCCGGGCTCCGTCCACGATGTGCGTGTCTGAAATCCTGTTGATGGTTTTGTAAAAGGCACGGGCAAAGAAGGAGCGCAGCGCGGGTTCCCCTTCCCGGGTGGTCCGGCGCGTGCCGGCGCAGTCGTACCCTTCCTTCTCAATGGCTGCGAGCATGTCCGGGAGCAGGGAGGGAGGGTCCTGCAGGTCTACGTCCATCACGGCGGCATAATCGCCCGTAGCGGCTTCCAGTCCGGCGTAGATGGCCGCCTCCTTTCCGAAGTTGCGGGAAAAGGAGATGAATCTTGTTTCCGGCGACTCCGCCGCCAGGTCCTTGATCGTTTGCAGGGTATGGTCCGTGGACCCGTCGTCCACAAAGATGAGTTCCCTCTCATAACCGTTCAGGTGCTCGCTGAATACCCGGTCCACTTCTTTCTTGAATTCCGGGATGGCCTGTTCTTCGTTCAGGCAGGGAATAATCAGGGAAATACGCTTCATACCAATGCCCACAGCATACGCCTGCCCCCCTGCCGATTCCAGAAAATAAGTCTCCTGGACGCACAACAGCCTTTCCCCTGCCGGGAGGGAAAGGCTACCGGAAACCGTTCAACCGGGAAAAAGACCGGATTTTAGAATTTGGGCAGGTTGCCGATGTCATCCTGGTTTTCAGGTGCGCGCGGGTCCCTCAGGTCGCTGTCCCCGTCCTTGCCGAAGCTCCAGAAGTCGTAGTCCGGGTTTTGTCCCGTTCCCATCTTCAGGTTCTTGGCGCCGGCGGACTTGGTGGGAAGGGCCTGCTCGCTGCCCAGGCGGTAGCGGTAGGGGGAGCCCCACGGGTCCGTCAGGATGTACAGGGGCACCTGCTGCCCGGCCTTGGTCACGGTGATCTGCCGGACAAGCGGGTTGCTCTTGGGCTGGGTGGCGGGGTTCATCTCGTCGTTGTAGATGGTGGCGTCCCTGGCGGGAACGCCTTCATTCTTGTAGTCGCCGAACAGGGCCATGTAAACGACGTTGGAACTGAATTCCTCGCCGTCCGCCACGGCTGCCCCGTGGTTGCGGAAGGGGGCCTCCGTTCCGTAGGGATAGCGGTCGTGGTCGTTATGGTAGCTGGACAGCCCCATTTCAATCTTGCGGACGATGGATTCCGCGGCCTGCTCGTTCTTCCTCGTTTCAAGCCATGTGTAGATGGAGATGGTCAGTGTGGCAAGCACCACGATGATGACCATGACCACCAGGATTTCCATGAGGGTGAAGCCCCTTGCCGCCCGCAGGCGGCTGTATGCGGTGCGAATCTTCATCTGCGTTTTCCGTAAGGGGGTTAACCCATCTTTTCAATGACCTGGAGAAGGGGCAGGAACATGGCGAACACGATGCCGCCGACGACCACGGCCAGGAACACGATCATGATGGGTTCCAGCATGGAGGTCATGGCGCCCACGGCGTTGTCCACTTCGTCGTCATACACGTCGGCAACCTTGAGGAGCATGTCCGGGAGCTGGCCTGTTTCTTCACCCACGTCCACCATGGAGATCACCATGGGCGGGAAGAGCTTGGAGGAAGACATGGGCGTGACCACGGATTCCCCTTCCTTCACGGAGTCGTGAATGAGGCCGATGGCGTCGCCGACGATCATGTTGCCCGCCGTGTCCTTCGTGATGGTCAGAGCCTGGAGGATGGGCACGCCGGAAGTAACCAGGGTGCCGAAAGTCCGGGCGAACCGCGCGATGGCGCTCTTGCTCTGCACGTTGCCGATAACCGGCATGGTCAGCAGGGCGGAGTCTATCTTGCGGCGGCCGTTGGGCGTCTTGCTCATGGCCACGAAAATGGAGTACAGGATGGCGACAATGGCCGCCAGAATGACGGCGTTCGGCACGAATAAGGGAGCGGCCATGAACCAGTCGCTGATGCCGAACACGAATTCGGAAATGGCGGGCAGCTCCTGGTTCTGTTCTGCGAACATGGTCTTGAACTTCGGCACGATGACCAGCATCAGGAAGATCACGATGCCTACTGCAATGAACAGCACGATGGAGGGGTACACCATGGCGGAAATGACCTTGCTTTTCAGCTTCTGGGCCTTTTCCTGGTATTCCGCCAGACGGTTGAGCACGACTTCCAGCACACCGCCGAGTTCCCCGGCCCTCACCATGTTGACGAACAGGCGGTCGAAAATGCGGGGATGCTGCGCCAGCGCCTCCGAGAACGTGGAGCCGCCCTGCACGGAATCGCCCAGAGCTTCAATGGTTACGCGCAGGGTGGGGTTCGCTTCCTGCTTGGCCAGCACGTTCAAGCTCTGGAGCAGGGGCAGGCCCGCATCAATCAGGGTGGCGAGCTGGCGGGTGAAAATCATCAGGGCCTTGGCCTTGATTCTGCCGCCCAGCTTGCCCTTTTTGCCCTTGGCTCCCTTGGCCTTCTTCTTGGAGGCGCCCGTTTCCTGGAGCTTGCCTTTTCCGGCTTCTACAATCTGGGTAGGGTACAGGCCGTGCGCCCGGATGGACTCCATGGCCTCCGCTTCCGAATTGGCCTCCAGGGTTCCCGTTTTCTGGTCGCCTTTATGGTCAAGTGCTGTATATTGATATTTAGGCATATATATTGTTTTTTAAGTGTTCGCTGCTTGATAGGTGAAATGGTGGTGTGGCTCTCCGCTGCTCCATTAAGTGTACTTCAGCACTTCTTCAATGGTGGTGTTGCCGTCGTAAATGTTCCTCAGGCCGTCTTCGCGCAGGGTGGACATGCCCATTTCAATGGCTTTCTGCTTCAGCACCACGGAAGGAGCGCGGTCCGTGATCATGTCCCGCAGGGTATCGTTGATGTCCAGGAGCTCGTAAATGCCCTTCCGGCCCTTGTAGCCGGAATTGGAGCATTTGTCACAGCCGCGGCCTGTGTAGAAGTGCTTGTCTCCCAGTTCATAGGGAGAAACGCCAAGCTGGGAGAGGATGCTGGAGGAGGGCTCATACGGCGTGCGGCAGTCCGGGCAGATGGTGCGCACGAGGCGCTGGGCCAGCACCCCTTCCAGGGAGGCGGCCACCAGGAAGGGCTCGCAGCCCATGTCCACCAGACGCGTAATGGCCCCGGCGGAGTCGTTCGTATGCAGGGTGGAAAGCACCAGGTGGCCCGTCAAGGATGCCTGGATGGCGATCTGGGCCGTGGCCATGTCTCGCATTTCCCCCACCAGGATGCGGTCCGGGTCCTGTCGCAGGAAGGCGCGGAGCACCATCGGGAAGTCCAGGCCGATGGCCTCGTTGATCGGAATCTGGATGATGCCGTCAATGTCGTATTCCACCGGATCTTCCGCCGTCAGCACCTTGGAGTCGATCGTGTTGATCTCTCTCAGCGCCGCGTACAGCGTGGTGGTTTTCCCGGCGCCCGTGGGGCCGGTGACGATGAAGATGCCGTTGGGCTTGTGGACCGTGTCCACAATGTATTCGTGGATGTGGGGGGGCAGGCCCAGGTTGTCCAGGTTCAGGTTCACGGAGGAGCGGTCCAGAACGCGGAGCACCACGGATTCCCCGTACTGGGTGGGCAGGGTGGAAACACGCATGTCCACGGACCGGTCACCTATCTGCTTGACGATTCGGCCGTCCTGCGGCACGCGGCGTTCCGCGATGTTCATGTTGGACATGACCTTCACGCGGGAAATGACCGGGACGGACAGGTGGACGGGCGGCGGCTGCATTTCATAAAGGGCGCCGTCCACGCGGTAGCGGATCTTGAATTCCTTTTCAAAGGGCTCAAAGTGGATGTCGGAGGCTTTTTCCTTGATGGCCTGGGTGATGACCAGGTCCACGAAGCGGATCACGGGGGCAGCGGCGGAGTCTTCCGTCTCATTGCTGACTTCCATGTTGTTGAGCTCCTGCATCAGGTCCTTCATGGCGGCGGATTCCCCGCCGTACAATTCGTTGATGCGGTCGGTAATCTGGTAGTCCGGCGCTACAAGGACATGAATGTCCTGTCCGAGGGCGAAGCGCAGGTCTTCCACCGTCTGGGGGTTCAGGGGGTCCACCAGGCAGACGTACAGGCCCTCCGGCCCGTAGCGGATGGGCAGTGCGCCGTGCAGGCGCACGAGCGTGGCGGGCATCATGTTCTGCACGTTCGGGTCCGGCTGGAAATTGTCCAGCGTGATGAATTCCGTACCCAGGTCGCTGGCGATCATCTGCCAGATGTCGTTCTTGTTGCCGATGATGCCGAAGTCCGCGAGCACTTCCGGCAGTTCCTTGCCGGAGGTCGCCATTTCCTCCTTGATGTCCTTGGCAAGGGACTTGTCGATCATTCCCCGGCCGATGAAAAGTTCCAGTGTGAGATTGGTGTCCATAATGTTCTGAGTGGATTGCGGGGAAAAATCAGTTGGCGTCTCCCATGGTGACGTTCAGCACTTCTTCCGGAGAGGTGAGGCCGGCCAGCACCTTGCGCACGCCGTCTTCTCTCAGGGTTCTCATGCCCAGTTCCCGCGCGCGCTTGCGCAGCTGGGGGGAGGTGAGGTTTTCGTTGATCATGCGGCGCACTTCGTCGTCGATTTCGAAAATCTCGAACAGGCCCATTCGTCCCTTGAAACCTCCGCCGCGGCAGAAGTCGCATCCGTGGGGCGCCTTGATCTGGCCCGGAGTGACGCGGGACATGTCGATGTTCAGCGTATGGGCCTGCTTTTCCGTCAGTATGCCGTCCACCTTGCAGCGGTCGCACAGCTTGCGGACGAGGCGCTGGGCCATGATGGCGCGGACGGAGGAGGCGATCAGGAAACGCTTGATGCCGATGTCCGCCAGACGGGCTACGGCGCTGGGGGCGTCATTGGTGTGCAGGGTGGAGAACACCAGGTGGCCCGTCAGTGAGGCGTTGATGGCGATGCTGGCCGTTTCCATGTCTCGAATTTCCCCGATCATGATGATGTTGGGGGCTTGGCGCAGCATGGCGCGCAGAGCGGCGGCGAAGGTCATGCCGATGTCGGCCTTCACCATCACCTGGTTGATGCCGGAAAGTTCGTATTCCACGGGGTCTTCCACCGTGATGATCTTCTTGTCCGGACGGTTGATGTGGTTAAGGCACGCGTACAGCGTCGTCGTTTTACCGGAACCGGTGGGACCGGTCACCAGGATGATGCCGTCGGGCAGGGTGATCAGGCGGTCGAACACGGCTTCGTCGTCGGAAAAGAAGCCCAGTTGCGGAAGGCCGAGCACCAGGGCGGACTTGTCCAGAATACGCATGACGATGCTTTCCCCGTGGTTGCTGGGGACGGAAGAGACACGGAGGTCGATCTGGCGGTCCCCGATGGTCATTTGGATTCGGCCGTCCTGCGGCATGCGTTTTTCCGCAATGCTCATGGTGCTGCTCATCACCTTCAGGCGCGCGATGATGGGGCTGAGAAGCTTTTTGGGATGGGTGGCCACTTCCACCAGCTTGCCGTCCACGCGGTAGCGGATGCGGAGCCGGTTTTCCATGGGTTCAATGTGGATGTCGGAGGCGCGCAGCTTGAACGCGTCCACCAGCATCTGCTGCACCAGGCGGATGATCGGGGCGTCCCCGTCCTCCCCGTCGGCGCCGCTGCCGGCGTCCGGAAGGGTCATGTCCCGGTAGAATTCATTCAGGCGGTTTTCCACCGCGCTGCGCGTGGCTACGCTGAAAATTACGTCGCGGCCCAAAAGCTGGGGCAGGCTGTCCATGGTTTCCAGGTTCAGCGGGTCGTCAATGGCCACATTCACGGAAAAGCCGTCGTCGGAAATCGGAATGGCGCGGAACCGACGGGCCAGTTCCGGGCTAACGATTTCCCTGACTTCCTGGGGAATGTGCATGGAGCCCAGGTCCACTACGGGAAGCAGGGAATTGGAGGCGCTCACCTGCGCGATGACGTCTTCCGTGAGGTAATTGGACTGGATGAGAAAATCGATCAGGTCCTGGGTGGGAGATTTTTGGCTGCGTGCATATTGAAGGATCTCTTCATTCAAATACCCGGCCTGCGTAAGAAGTTCGATGAGATATGATTCGTTGGCGTACACGTCGATCTCTGGATTCTATTGTTGGAAATCTGCCGGAACGAATCGGCAGGATACTCCCCTATTTCTGACAGGTTCCGGGCGTAAAGTCAACTTAGCTTCCCTCAAAAGATCATTTTTTTCAGGGATGACGGGGACGGAGTGCGGCCTTCTCCCTTGAGGGACGCTCCGGCTGCCTGCGGAATGGCATGAGAGAAGGGCAACTTCCCGTTTCCGGGACGTTTACCGGGGGATGCCGGAGAGCAGTTCCTCCAGTTCCCGCAGGCTGGAAACGCGCACCAGCCGGGAACGCATCTCCTTGGCTCCGGGAAACCCCTTCGTGTACGCCAGAATGCGGGACCTCATGTGGCGCATGGTGTGGAGTTCGTCGCCGTAATGGCCGGAATCCAGGGCCATCCGTGTATGGCGCAGGATCAGGTCCGTTTTCTCCCGTGGCTGCCTGGCCGGCGGCAGGACGCCGTGCAGCAGGAAATACCTGGCATCCGCAAAGATCCACGGATTTTCCATGGCGGCGCGGCCTATCATGACGCCGCTGACGGCGGTGTTCTCCTTCACATACGCTACGGCCTGGGCCGTGGCAATGTCTCCGTTGCCGATGACCGGGACGGACATGGCACGCGCGCATTCGTCAATAATGTCCCAGTTGGCGGCGCCGGAATACTGCTGGGAACGGGTGCGCCCGTGAATGGTGATCATGGAGATGCCCGCATCCTCCAGCAGGCGGCAGGCATCCATCGCGCACAGGTTCTGGAAATCCCAGCCGATGCGTATCTTCGCCGTGACGGGGATGCGGTCACCCACCGCCTTAACGACCCCGCCCGCCACGGAAGCCAGCAGGGGCAGGTCTTTCAGCAGGGAGGAACCGCCATTCTTGCCGACTACTTTCGGAACCGGGCATCCGAAGTTGATGTCGATGAAATCCGGTTTCTCGTGGTCCATAATGATTCTGGCGGCTTCCCCCATGTGGGCTCCGTCCGCACCGAAAAGCTGGATGCCTATGGGGCGATGCGATTCTTCAATTTTAGTGTACCTCCTGTTTCTTTCCCACGCCTGGAGGATGCCTTCCGCGGAAACGAACTCCGTCACCATTACGTCCGCTCCCAGTTCCTTGCAGATAGTGCGGAAAATGGGGTCCGTCACCCCGGCCATGGGAGCCAGGAACAGCGGGAAATCCGTTTTGATGAACGGCAGGGGGGAGGAGGATGTGCGGCCGGGAAAAGTCATGGTTCCTTAGAATGACGCTAACATGGCTGCGCAGCCTGTTCAAGCGTCTTGCCCGTTCCGGCGGAAATACAAAAAAGTAACCGTTTTGTAACTTGCTGGATACATGCAGGGAATTATACAATAACAGAATGAAACTGATGAATATTTGTTGTATTGCCCTGTTGCTTCTTGCCGCGTGGGGAGCCGGGGCGTTTTCCGGGAACGCCGGCCAGGCCGCGCCGGACGCCGTGAAACCCGCCACCTATGAAAAGGCTTGCCAGATGGTCGAGGAATGGATTGATCAAATAGCCGGGAAAGGCGCCTTGCCTTCCAACAAGCTGTCCAACCTTCAACAGGCTTTGAAAGCATTGGGCCAGGGGGCGGATGTCCACGGGCGGGAGGGCCGCCGGGCATTGATGGCATCCGCGGCGCTGGGCAGGAAAGATATTTTTGACTTCCTGCTGGGCCGGGAAGCCGTTCCCGGAAAAGGGGAAAAGTTGAATGCCCTGTTCCGGGAAGCTGTTTGCGGTAAAAATGCCGCGATTGCGGAATGGCTTTTCAAACAGGGAGCGAATGTCAACAGCCCCGGACGGATGGGAAGCACCCCTCTCATGCTGGCCGCCTGCCGGAATGACCGTGCCATGGTTGATTTGCTGCTCGGATGGAAGGCCGATCCCGACGCCGTCAACGAGCAGGGGGAAACCGCCGCTGATTATGCCTTCGGCAGCGGCTACCGGGAATTGGGCCAATATCTCAAAAGCAACATGAAGGGGGAGGGGGCGGACCGGTAGCCTCATCACATGGAAAAAGGCCTTTGATCCGTCTTTTTCCTCCCCCTACCTGCCGGGACATAAAAAATCACCACCGGGCAGACCTTGCCCAATGGTGAAGATTGGTGAAAATGATTGTCTAAAGGGATTGATCAGTGGCTGCCGCAACCGCAGCCGCCGTCCTTGTGGTCGTGATCGTGGTCGCAATTGCCGTCGCAGTCGCAGCTTTCCTTGTCGCAGTCGCCTCCGCAGGAGCAGGAGGACTGGGCGCTCATGGCACGCTGGCGCGCTTCCTCGATTTCTTCCGGAGTGGGAGCGCGGCCGAGGTCGATGGACATGCCCAGATAGTGATTGATGGTGTTCAGGATTTCGTCAATGGTCTGGCGCGCTTCCAGGAAGCCGCGGGCGGCGTCGTTCTTGACCACGTTTTCACGCAGGGTGTCGAACTTGGCGATTTCCTCTTCCGTCGGCGGCATGCCGGCCAGGTGCTTGTTGCGCAGTTCTTCGCCGTAGGCGTTCACTTCTTCAAAAAGCTTGGTGGCTTCCGGATTCTGGAAAAACAGGCCGATTTTGGCCTTGGAGGACACAACCTGGTCTTCCTTGGCAAGAAGGTTGCAAAGGGCTTCCGTAGCGGAACGCAGATTGTCATTGAGAACGGGGGTATTCATATAAGGTTCATTCAACCATGACTTTCAAGACAGGACAACCCGGTTGCGAGGCATCACGCGCTTTTTTATGTCAACCCGGGGGATGCCGCCTTTTTTAGTCGCTTCGTTCAGGCAAACCCTTGTACAAGTAGTCAGCTTCCGGAACCCTTCCAACGGTTCTGTCCAGCAAGGCCGGGATTTCCTTGTCTTCATATCCGGCCAGATTAAGGTATTTTCTGACTTCCCGTGCCTTGGTCGGGAAGCAGGCCATCAATTCCTTGATGAATCCGCGTTCCTTGCTTTTGATGACGTATTGGGCGTTGTTGCTTCTCGCTCCGCGAGCGCTTGTGGTGTTGAACAGCTTGGTTTCCTGCTCGCCGGACATGTCGGAGGCATAATCAATGAGCATGTCGGCGCAAATCTCCGTAGCTTCAAAAGCGTAGTCCACCTGGCTGTGGAATTGTTTAATCACCAGCGCGGCGGAGCTTAAATAAAACCGCAGGGCTTCTTCCTTGTTCGGAAGCTTGCTGTTTTTGTCCGTCAGGGCGATGAACGGGATGCTGTTGGACATGAATTCTTTTACGGTGTGATCCAGATCGGTATACTCGGAAACCCATTCGACATTGTCGTAGTCGCTGAGGTCAAGGAACGGTGCCTTGGCAATCATGTAACACAGGAAAAGCCCGTCCGTCAGTTCCTGGGGCGTGACGTCCTTCTTTCTGTAGCGTTTGGCTTCTTTACGCATTTTGTCGGCCCCTTGGTAAAACAGGATGAGTTGGCCGCTGTCCAGCAGTTTCTGGAGCCGGAGGAGTTCCGGATTCTGCTTGTCCGGATTTCTGATGGCGGAGGGGAGGGGGAGCCGGTCCTGTGGCGGAGAGGCTGAACAGGGAAAAGATAGCAGAAAAAGGAAGTAGGGCAGGAGGCGGCGGCAGGAATTGTTCATGGCATTGTAAAAGGAGTTATTGAGAAGTGGTAGAGTTGGCATGCAGGGCATTGGGTTTTATCAGCAGTTTTCCCGGGATATGCATGGGGGTGAATCCTTCCGGGTCTTCCGCCCGTTCCATGATGGAGATATTGCTGAAGCTGGCGTTCAGGGGTAGAAAGGTGAATAACGGAAACGGTATTTATGATAGCCTGTCATGCATTCAAATGTCAATGAAGCCAAAAATATGTTGGATACGGTGTTTTTAATTGCAGAGAAGTGGCATAGTATTTCCCGTTTGCAATAAAAAGGACCGCCCCGTGAATGAGGCGGTCCTTGAAAAGTGGGAAATAACTGAGTCAGCGCTTAGTGCGCCTTGCAGAATTCTTCAAAGCGGTCCAGCGCTTCCTTCAGAATGTCCAGCGTGGTGCAGTAGCTGATGCGGATGCCCTTGTCGTTGCCGAAGGCGATGCCGGGAACGGCGGCCACCTTGTAGCGTTCCAGAAGCTTGTCGCACAGGTTCAGGGAGGTGAGGCCCAGCTTGCTGGTGTCCACAAAGAAGTAGAAGGCACCCTGGGGTTCCACGACGCTGACGTTCGGGATGGCGCTGAGGCGGGAATAGACGTACTGGCGGCGCATGTCGTATTCGTCGCGCATGTCGCTGATGAAGCTCTGGTCTCCGGAGAGGGCCTCAATGCCGCCGTACTGGGCGAAAGTGCAGACGTTGGACGTGGTATGGTCCTGGATCATCTGGATGGCCTTGGCGATGGGAGCCGGAGCGGCGGAGTAGCCCAGGCGCCAGCCGGTCATGGCGTAGCCCTTGGAGAAGCCGTTGATGGTGATGGTCAGGTCGTACAATTCCGGGCTGAGGGAGGCGATGCTGACGTGCTTGACGTCCCCGTACACGAGGTGTTCGTAGATTTCGTCCGCCAGGATGAGGATGTCCTCGCTCACGGCCACTTCGCCCAGGGCGCGCAGTTCCTCTTCGGAATAAACGGCTCCGGTCGGGTTGTTCGGCGTGGTGAGGATGACCATCTTGGTGCGGGGGGTCATGGCTTCCTCAAACTGTTCGGCCGTCAGCTTCCAGCCGTTTTCCGGCGTGGTTTCCACAATGACGGGAACGCCGCCGCACATGCGGACCATTTCCGGATAACTGACCCAGTAGGGAGACGGAATGATGACTTCGTCCCCTTCGGAGACGGTGGCCATGATGGCGTTGAAGCAGGCGTGCTTGGCGCCCGCTCCCACCGTGATCTGGGAAGGATCGTATTCCAGGTTGTTTTCTCTCTTGAGCTTGTCGGCGATGGCCTGGCGCAGCGCGGGAAGGCCGGCGGAAGGGGTGTACTTGGTGGCGCCGTTGTTCAGGGCGGTGATGGCTGCCTGCTTGATGTTGTCGGGGGTGTCCATTTCCGGTTCACCGCCCGCCAGACCGTAAACTTCTTCACCGGCGGCCTTCATGGCCTTGGCACGGTTGGTCACCTTGAGAGTCAGGGAAGGGGTTAATGCAGCAATGCTGGGGGAAATCATGTCCATTGTGGTGAGATCGTAGATTTTTGAATGCCGGCGCGGAAAACAGGCTATTTTCCGCTTAAGCGGGAAAACTTTACTCACTGAGCGCTGCTCTGGCAAGGAGAATGCTTGCAAGGGCCATTCTTTTTCCTCCGCCGGGGCGCACGGCCTTTCCGGATGGGAAACGCCGGGGTCAGCGTTTCATGAGTTTGGCCCGTGCCGCATCAAGTTCCGGCGTTTTCAGCAGGAAGGCGGCCAGCAGGTAAATGATGCCGGCACACCCGCAGACCAGGGAGATGCCCAGCACCCTGGCCGGGAAGGACCAGTCCAGGAAGCCCTGGAGAAACCACGTTTTTCCGGCCCAGCAGACCGCCCCCAGAAGGGCCGCCGCCGCCAGGATTTTCAGGAGGCCGGAAACCAGCGTCTTCCCGTCCATGCCGCCGAGCTGGCGGCGCAGGTAAAGGAAGTAGAAGAGGAAGTTGAACGTGGTGACTACGGAGGTGGTGAATGCCAGCCACGCCGCATTTTTATGCAGCACGTACACGAAGTAGTAGTTGAGGCCGATGCTGATGGCCAGCGCCACGGCGGCGGCGATGAGGGGAACCCAGCGTTTTTCCAGGGCCAGGAAGACGGGCTGCACCACCTTGGTTCCGGCATAGCCCAGCAGGCCGAGGGAGTAGGCCCCCAGGACTTCCCCCGTGTAGCGCACGGCATCCTGGTTGAAGCGCCCCCACTGGTACACGGAGGAGACAAATTCCGTGCCCAGAATGTACAGGATCAGGAAGGCCGGAACAGCGAAGAACGCCACCAGCCGCAGCCCTTTGGCGATGTGGGCCGCCACTTCTTTCCTCCCGTCCCCCACCATCATGCGGGAGACGGCCGGGAGCACGACCATTCCGGTAGCCACGCCGAAGAGGCCGACGGGGAGCTGCCAGAGCCGGAACGCCGTGGTCAGCGCGGTGACGGACCCCTTTTGCAGGTTCAGTGCAAAGCCCGTATTGATGAAAATGGTGAACTGCGTGACGCCGGAGGCCAGTACGGAGGGCAGCATCAGCCCCCAGATTTTTTTGATTTTAGGGTCGTTCCACTGGAAGTTGGGCTTCCAGCGGAAACCCGTTCTGCGGAGTTTGGGAAGCTGCACGGCGATCTGAGCCATGCCGCCGAGCGTCACGCCGCAGGCAAAGCCGTACAGGGCCTTGGGGCCGAAGGCGGGGTCAATGAACCAGCCGATCAGCAGACCCAGCAGGATGGACGTGACGTTGAAGGCGGCGGAGGCCAGCATGGGCAGGCCGAAGACGCCCACCATGTTCAGTGCGCCCATCACCAGGGCGGACAGGGAGGCGAAGCCGATGAAGGGCCACATGAGGCGGCTCAGGTCCGTGGCGAACAATTGGTCCGTCACGGAATGGTCCCCGCTGTAAAGGGCCTCCATGATGGGGCCGGCAAACAGGATGCCCAGCGTGACGATGGCGACCATCAGCGTGGAAAGCTGGGTGGCCACCTTGTTGGTCAGCTCCCAGGCGGCAGCGTCCCCCTCCGCCTCCCGGGTCTTGGAGGCCACGCTGGTGTAGGACTGGGAAAGGGCCCCTTCCGCGAACAGGTCCCTGAGCAGGTTGGGAATGCGGAAGGCCGTGTAAAAGGCGTCCAGCACGCCCGTGGCGCCGAACAGGGAGGTGTACACGATTTCCCTGGCCATGCCGGTCAGGCGGCATGCGAAGATGGCGCCGGAGGCGACCAGGCTGTTCCGCATCAGGGACATGGCAAAAGATTACTTGAACAGTTGGCGGCAGTACGGCTCCACGCGCTTCATGTCCGGATGGTCCTTCACGGCTTGGTCACGGTCGTCCCGGCAGGAGAACAGGTACAGGGCATAGCCGCCGTAGCCGCCGCCCAGGTATTTCTTCGCCAGGGCGTTGGGAATGTCCGGAAGGGGGATCATGCCTTCGTCAAGCTGGACGCTGTAATACAGGGCCACGCCTGCGGCCAGGGTGTGGATGTTGTGTTCCAGGGCGCCCGTGCGGGCGATCAGGGAAGACTGGGCGATGCGCACGTAATCCCGGCGTTCGTCCGCCATTTTCGGGGTGTCGTGTTCGGAGCCCGTGTAAAGGATAGCCATTCTTCCCTCCAGAAAGTCTCCGGTGCCCTTCATGTCCAGCACGGGGGAACTGCCGGAGCGCCACACGCACAGGCCCGTTTCCGCAATCACGGCGGGGTCCTGCCAGCCGACGCCCAGCGCCAGCTCGGAAGCCACGGGGTCCCGTCCTTCCAGCATGGCCCACGCGCCGCTGCCGCCCAGGCCGGCACGCTTTTCATAAGGCCATTCGCAGAGGGAAACCATCGGGGTGATGGCGCAGTTGACCACATAGGCGTCTTTTCTGGCGTACCGGGGAACGTCCAGCCATCCTCCGGCAAAGTCCACGCGGAGCGGCACGGAGGACGGGGCCTTGATCCGGTTGACCAGCATGGTGGTGGAAACGGGGGCGAATTTGGGCGGCGTCTTGGGAAGAACCACGTACCGGGCTCCCACGCGCGAGCACAGTTCCTTCTTGATGGGGCCGTACAGGTCGTCCTCCGTCACGGCCAGGACGTCCGGTTTTTCCGCCAGGAATTCCTCCTCAAAGTCCAGCCCCTTCTTCATGCCCGTTCCCAGGATGACCTTGTCCACCATCCGCAGGCTTTCCAGAAGAACCTTCTTGTGTTCGTCCGGAATGGAGGGCTTGCGCTGCTTGTGGTGCCAGAGCACGGGTTCCGAGGCAAAGGAAACGATCAGGTAGTCCCCCAGGGCGCGGGCCTCTTCAAAAAACTGGATGTGTCCGGCATGGACGATATCATAGCAGCCTGAGACGAAAACTTTTTTCATGCAACGTGGGTGGTGTTAGATAATCAGCTCGCGGCAGTATGCCTCATCCCTTTTCAAGATGCAAGAGCCGGGAAACAGCATATAAAAAAACGGCACGGACCGTTAAACGTCCGTACCGTTGAGAAAAAAATCGGGATGTATGCGCCGGGTCAGGACTCCATGGCGTCCTTGTAGCGTCCTTCCACGTCGTCCCAGTTGATGAGGCGGCAGAAGTCTTCAATATAGTTGGCCCTGGCGTTCTGGTGCTTCAGGTAATAGGCGTGTTCCCACACGTCGCAGACCAGGATGGGCACCAGGCCGGGAATTTCCACGTTCTGGTGCTTTTCCGCTCCGCAGATCACCAGCGTCTTGCTCATGGGGTCCACGCCCAGAATGCCCCAGCCGGAGCCTTCCACGCCCAGCGCCGCGGCCTTGAATTCCTTCATCATGCCCTCCAGGGAGCCGAATTTTTCCTTGATGGCGTCCATCAGCGGGCCCTGGGGCTCCTTCTTGGGATCGGGGGTCATGTTGGTCCAGAAAATGGTATGGAGGACGTGGCCGGAAACGTTGAAGGACAGGGCGCGCACCCAGTTGGTGGTGGCGGAGGCGTCCAGCTTGCCGTCTGCAATTTCCCGGAGTTTTTCTGCGGCGGCGTTCGCTCCGGCGACATAGGCCGCATGGTGCTTGTCATGGTGGATGCGCACCGTCTTCTCATCCATCAGGGGTTCAAGGGCGTCGTAGGCGTACGGAAGGGGGGGTAACACGTACTTGCCGTCGGCATAACCGACCGTGGAGGGATTTTGCTTCTTAGTCATCTTGTGCTGTTGTTGTATGAATGGCCCTGTTGCCCGGGCCTGGCTGATCGTTCCCAATGCCGCCAGTGAGGAAAGCGCGAGAAAGCGCCTTCTTTTCATGTCCGCACCATGGGAATTCATGGAAGTTTGGACATAGGTGGATTTGGAAGCGTTCAAAAAACTTCTCTGAAATTGTTTTTCCCCGTTTTCAGCGGAAGGCTGCCGGAAAAGCCGCGGCGGCTATCTTCTGGCCGCAGCCGCGGGCCCCTGCGCTCCGTATGCGCTCACGCCCCGCACGGCAACGGAACCGGCATCCCCCAGGAAGGATTTGGGGAGAGTCACGCGGGTCTGGCCGCCGGGCAGCAGGATGCGGGTGGCCCACTGGCTGCCGTAGCGCGCCTGAACGGCCCATTTCCGCACGGGATTCCCGGAAGGCTGCCAGGAAAGGGTCACCGTGGAGCCGTTGTCCTCCACTATGAAGTTCTGCGGCTGGCCGGGCGTTCCGGCGCCGCACCACGGCATGGCCGGGGGAACGGCCATGGAGGGGTACAGTTTGTTCAGGTAGCGCTGGATGCCCCCAGCGTTCCTCATAATGGACTTGACGCTCCAGAAGCACTGCCCCGGCGCGTTGCGGGCCAGGGAGCGGGAGTAGTTGACCTGCGCGGCGATTTCCGAGGCGGGGCGGCCCGGGTCCTCGCTGCTCATGATGCGCGCCGTGGCGATGCCGGGCCAGACCGGGCGGCCCGTGTTCTGGGCGGCCCACCACTGCATCAGGGCCGGGAAACTCTGCTTGGCCGGGCTGCACCGCCAATAAAGCTGCGGGGCCAGGTAATCCACCCATCCTTTGGAAAGCCATTTGCGGGCGTCGCAGGCCAGGTGCTCGTAGGCATCCACTCCGGCCTCAATCCCGGCAGGCACGCCCGGACGCCAGATGCCGAACGGGCTGATGCCCACGCGCACCCACGGCTTGGAGGATTTGACGGACTTGTACATGTCATGCACGAAGTCGTCAATGTAGGCTCGCCGCTGGGAGGGCGACTTGCCGTCGCCAAAGCTGCCGGGGGTCCAGCTTCTGCCCGGCGCGGGGTAGGGGTAGAAATAGTCGTCCAGATGTACTCCGTCGATGTCGTAGCGGCGCACGACGTCCAGGATGACTTTCATGGCGTGGTCGCGGGAGGCGGAGGCGCTGGGGTTCATCAGCAGCACGGAGCCGCTGCGCTTCATCAGGTCCGGACGCGTCAGGGAAATGTGGTTGCGGCCCACGGCGTGGTTCACGTTCGCCTTGGCGCGGAAGGGGTTGAACCACGCGTGCAGTTCAATGCCGCGGCGGTGGGCCTCCTGGATGGCGAAGGCCAGGGGGTCGTAGCCCGGGTTGACGCCGGGTCCGGAAAGCCACTGGCTCCAGGGCTCCAGGGAGGAACGGTACAGGGCGTCCGCGTTCGGCCGCACCTGGAGGAACACGGCGTTCAGCTTCAACTGGGCGCAGGTGTTCAGGATATTCAGCAGTTCCGAGCGCTGGGCGGCGCCGGAAAGGCCGGAACGGGAGGGCCAGTCGATGTTGTGGACGGTGGAAATCCATGCGGCGCGGAACTCCTGCGGGGCGGGAGGCACGGTTTCTCCGGAAGGCTGCCAGGCCAGGGCCTGGGCCGTCAGCGCAAGCAGGGAACAGGCCAGGCCGTGGAAGAGGGGGGATAAGGTCATGATCTGGTGGCGGGGATGCTGTGCGTCTATTTAACGCCCATCGGGCATGCCTGTCCATGACAGATACCGGCGGTTCCGTCATGGAACGCGCGGCGGCCTTTCCGGTCACCGCGCGCCGGAAGCGAGGCTGTTGATGAGGTGGGCGTTGAATCCGGCGCCGAAGCCGTTGTCTATATTGACCACGGAAACGCCGTTGGCGCAGGAATTCATCATGGCCAGCAGCGTGGTCACGCCGCGGAAGTTGGCCCCGTACCCCACGCTGGTGGGCACCGCGATCACGGGAGCCTTCACCAGGCCCGCCAGCACGCTGGGGAGCGCGCCCTCCATGCCCGCCACGGCCACCAGGACGGTGGCCTCCCGGATGGAATCCAGATGGGACACCAGGCGGTGCAGGCCCGCCACGCCGCAGTCCCGGTAGCGGCGCACCCGGCTTCCCAGGAATTCCGCCGTCAATGCGGCTTCTTCCGCCACCGCCTGGTCGGACGTGCCCGCGCTGACGATGCCGACGAAGCCCGCCGCCTGCGGCGCAGGGGAGGCGATAATGCGCATGAGGCGCGCCTCCGGATGCATGTCCGCTTCCGGAAAGGTCCCGGAAAGGTGGCGCAGGGCGTCTTCATTCAGGCGGGTGGCCAGCACGTTCTGCCCGGCGTCCAGCAGGTTGCGGGCTATCTCTTCAATCTGGACGGGCGTCTTGCCCGCCCCGTAAATTACCTCCGGGCATCCCGTGCGTTCCAGGCGGTCGTAGTCGATGTCCGTGTGGGAAAGAGCGGGGGACGCCGCGGCCCTGATTTTTTCCGCCGCCTCTTCCGTGGAAAGGCGGCCTTCCTCAAGCTGGCGCAGGATGGCGGTGATGTTGTTCATGACGGTTTGTTCATGCTTCCCCGGGAATACCCTTCCAGGTCCAGGGTGATGTACCTGAAACCCAGTCTGCGGAGACGGCTCACGACGGTTTCCGACAGGCCGTCCTGGCGGAACAGGCCGAGTTCCGGACCGGGAAGCTCAATGCGGGCCAGGTCTTCCCCGTGCACCCGGACGCGGCAGCCCTTCAGCCCCAGGGAGCGCAGGAAGGTTTCTGCCTCGTCCACGCGCCGCAGCAGGCTTTCCGTAACGGGTCGGCCGTGTTCCAGGCGCGTCAGCAGGCACGCATAGGCCGGTTTTTCACTGATGTCTTCCGGCAGGTTCAGGGAGCGGGCCAGAAGGCGTATGTCCGCCTTGCCCATCCCCGCTTCCAGAAAGGGGCTGACAATGCCGAGTTCCTCAAGGGCCTTGCGTCCCGGCCGGTAGTCGCCCAGATCGTCCGTGTTGGACCCGTCCGCCACCCGGGGAAAACCGAGCTCCGCGGCCCGCCCGGCCAGGGCGGAAAACAGGGCGCGCTTGCACAGGTAGCAGCGCAGAGGGGGATTCTCCGCAATCTCCGGAAGAATGGGGAAGACCAGTTTTTCCTGCCTGACGTCCAGGCGGCGGCACAGGGCGCCGCTGTCCCGGAGTTCCTCCCGCATGACGTAGGGCGTTTCCGCCGTCAGGGCCAGACATCGGTCCGCGCCCAGAATATCGGCTGCGGCGGCCAGCAGCACGCTGCTGTCCAGCCCTCCGGACAGGGCGACGGCGACGCGCTCCATGGGGAGCAGGACGGAGCGCAGCCGTTCAAAGGGAATCTTGGCGGGGCTCGTCATGGTCGTCACGGTCGTCGTGGGGGAAAAGCCCCATCATCTGGCATTCTTCCAGCGGCAGTCCGGTTGCTTCCGCCAGGGCCCTGCAATCTTCGAACTCCGCCTTCCGGTGGTGGGGCCGCCCGTTCATGAAAGAGGTTTTCACACCTACCGTGCCGTGGCGGGTCTGCACGGCGGAGCATTCCCGGCGCAGGATGTGGCGGCACGCGTCATACTGGCGGATGCCCGGCGTGCTGCTGTTCCGGAAAAAGGCGTTTCTGACTTGGTCCGCATGTTCCGGCAGGCACAGGGCGCAGATCTTGAATGCCAGGCGTCCCTTCTTCATGCAGATGGACTCCTGCCATGCGTCCAGGGCGCCCGCCTCCATCAGCTTTTCCGCCAGGTAGGCAGTCTGTTCCGGCGTCATGTCGTCTATGTTGGCGCACAGTTCCGTCAGGCGTTCCGTGGACGTATCCTGTTCCTCCGTCTCCACCAGCATCACCCGGAGGATGTTCGGGAGGGGCAGGCCCTCCCTGTGGCCGATCCCGTAGCCGGAGGCGGTGATGCGGCCGGAAAGCGGGGAAGGCGCGGGCTGTGCCACGGCGGCGATGTAGGCGGCTCCGGTGGGCGTGGTCGCCTCATGCGGCGTGCCGTTCAGGGTGGACTGGAAATGGCGCGCGAGCAGCGCGGTGGCGGGCGCCGGAACGGGCATCACGCCGTGCTGGCAGGTGATGCGGCCGCCGCCCAGCTCCACGGGGCCGGTAAAAACGGCATCCGCGCGGAGCAGGTCCAGGCAGATGGCCGCGCCCACGATGTCAATGATGGAATCCACGGCGCCCACTTCGTGAAAATGCACCTGGTCCGGCGTGGTGCCGTGCACGTGGGCTTCCGCTTCCGCCAGCAGGGAAAAAATGGAGAGAGCCGTCTTCTGTACGGCATCCTGAAGTCCGCTTTCCGTGATGATGCGCCTGATATCCGCCATCGTGCGGTGGTGGTGTCCGTGGCTGTGCTCGGAATGGCCGTGTTCATGGGCCAGCACGTCAACCCGCGTGCCGTGGATGCCGGCCTGTGCGGCGCGGCGGCATTCCAGCTTCCACTCCCCATGAACGTTCAGTTTGGACAATTCCCGTTCCAGAATATCCCGGTCCGCGCCCAGGTCGATCAGGGCGGCCAGGTTCATGTCTCCGCTGATGCCTGCGCTGCAATCATAGACCAAGACTCTCATGACAAGGTAGTGTAAAAGGAAAATGCCCGTGCTCAAGGTCAAAATGAGCCTTATCGTTCATCGGTTTTCAGGGTTTCCGTGCCGGCGTTTCGGAAAAATCCTGTTTGTTCATGCACGGATATTCCGTGAAATACGTTGCTAGAGAACTCCAAATATGCAACAATCCACTAGCGCTGACAGCGCATTCCTCGTTCACATATCATGTCCATTCCGTTCTTTTCGAAATTACGATCCCAGAAGCATTATCTCCAGTTGATCAAGCCGGAGTTGAAGCAGGTCTCTGAATTTGTGGAAGCCCAGGCAGCATGTTTTGATCCCGAAGTTACCGACTACATGGAAACCGTCTGCCAGTCAAAGGGCAAGATGCTGCGGCCCGCGCTGACCTTGCTGGTGGCCGGGGCCACGGGTGGAATCAAGCCGGAGCACATCCGCCTGGGTGCGCTGCTGGAAATGGTGCATCTGGCCTCCCTGGTGCATGACGACGTGATCGACGAGGCCGACAAGCGCCGGGACGAAGCCACGGCCAACGCCCTGTGGGGCAACAGCCTGGCCGTGCTGCTGGGGGACGTTCTCTTCTCCCACGCCATGGTGCTGGGCACCGAATTCGGCAGCACGGAATTCTGCCGCAAGCTTGCGCAGACCGTCAGGAACGTCTGCCAGGGGGAAGTGGCGCAGTCCAGCCGGCTGTACGACCTGAGCATGACGCGCGAGGAATACTTTGAAATCATCCGCAGGAAGACCGCCTCCCTGTTCTCCGCCGCCCCGGGCGGCGCGGGCTGGAT
>JAJQCV010000125.1 GCA_021202525.1 Akkermansiaceae bacterium
TACTTTCCCCCCCCTTTTAAACTATTTCTGCCATACATGGACAAAAAACATTTGCTGACCATCGGAAACATCTCCAAACAAACCGGGGTCCACATCAAATCCCTCCGTTACTACGACAAAATAGGCATTCTGCCGCCGGCCCATGTGGACACGGAAACGGGATACCGCTATTACGATTTCTCCCAAATCCAGCTCGTGGAGGCCATCCAGTTGTGTGTGGAGCTGGACATTCCGCTGAACCGGTTTACGGAATTCCTGACGGAAGACAAGAAGAGCATCCGCTACGGCAAGCTCATCGCATACGGGTCCATGCTGGCGGATGAAAAGATCCGTGCCATCAATACCAAGCTGCACATCCTGGACGAGATGCAGAAACACATCCGGCACGCGGAGAACTACCGGTTCCACAACGGACCCATCAAGCTGGCAATTCCGGAAAAATACTGCTGGGCCCTTCCCTACCGCGGAAGGCAGCGCAGCACGGAATACCATCTGAAATTCAACCGCGCGCTGGAGGACATCAGCCGCCGCGGACTGAAAATAGGATCGGAAGCGGGCATTCTGATGATGAGCCGCGGCGGCGTCACGGAACGCTTCCTTTACATTGAGGTGGACATGGAGCAGTCCCGTGAGCCGCTCCCGGAGGAAATCATTCATCTGCCGGAGCTCTCCTGCGTCTGCATGAAAACGGACCACAGCGACATTGAACAGGCCGCCTTCCTGTTCCCGGACCTGTTCAGCCGGGAATACGACCGGATCGTGATGGAAACGGAGCTGTTCCCGGACCATTACTATTTTTCACACCCTCATTATGAAATCAGATGCTCCGTGCCGGACGGCGGGGCATGAGGCCCGGCGCTCTTGAACAGGCTGTTCCAGGAGCTTTCACCGCCCTCCCGGAATAAAAAACTCCCGCCCTGCACATGGCCGTGCCCGGCCGTCATTCCCTTTTCAGGCGGATCAGGACGATTTCCGCGGGAACGCCGATGCGGACCGGAAAGCCGTTCCATATCCCCGCCCCATTGGAAACGTACAGCTTCATGGAGCCCACCTGGTACGGCCCGGAAACGAAGCCGTCATTGAACCGAGCCACCAGCCGGTCAATTCCGGTGATCATGCCGCCGTGCGTATGTCCGGAAAGCTGGAGGTCCACGCCCTGCCGCGCCGCCTCACGGGCAAGGCGCGGCTGGTGGGAGGCGAGAATCCGGACCTTCCCCGGCGGCGCTCCTTCCAGTGCGCTGCCGATATCCGGCTCTTCCCTGCCCGTCATCCCGGCCACGGGGTCCGTCACCCCCGCCAGGACGACGTTTCCGCCGCCCGTCAGGACATGTTCGTTGGGAAGCATCCGGATACCGAGCGTCGGAAGAAATTCCATCCATTCCTCATAGCCGGAATAATATTCGTGATTGCCCGGAACGCCGAACACACCGTACCTGGCTTTCAGGTCCGCAAGCGGCCGCAGGTCATCTCCATGCACCGGAACCGTGCCGTCCACGAAGTCCCCGGCAATCACGACAAGGTCGGGATTCAGCGAGTTCGTGCGCTGCACGATCCTGCGGATGCGGTCGGCGCGCGTGATGCCATCCGCGTGGAGGTCCGCCAGCAGCGCAATCGTCATGCCGTCCGCCTCTTCCGGCAGATGGCCGACTGTAATCGTTTCTTCCCGCACTCCCGGCACGCTGGTCCCGCCGATGATGCCCACGGTTGCGAGCACGGCGGAGAGAACCAGCAGACCCAGGTTCACCCTGTTGACGATGGTGCGGAAGCGCTCCGTCCTTTTTTTCCGGAGGCAGAACAGCACCAGGCGGTACAATCCGCCCACGATGTTGGCGGCCAGCAGCAGGAAGAAGAACAGGAACAGGACGGAAAACAGCCATGCGGCGACGAGCAGCAGCCATTCCGGCAGAACCGGGGAGAAGAACATGGGACCGCCGAAAAGATGCAGAAGGTGGAATTTGAACGCCGCCACGACCAGCAGCGCCGAAAGCGCCGCCTTCCATCCCCAATGCAGCCGCAGCGGCAGGATGGCCCGCCAGAAAACGTAGCCCGCAAGCAATGTTCCAAAAATCAATATCATGCGTTTGTTCCATTCATGTTACTGCATTCCGCCCCACCCCGCAAGAACGGGAAGCGGCACAGGGACTTGTGGAAGTTCCTCCACCTTCAGGGGCGGGAATTCCCGGGGAGCTTTTCTGCCTTCCCCGCGGACGGGCTCTTTCGTCCGGACCGTTCCTCTTCCCTTCCGGAATGCGCCTCATCCTTTCATTTTCCGTAATTGATCAGGAATTCCACCGTTGCGGGGTCTTCATGGGAAAAGAAGAGGCTTTCTCCGCCGTCCAGCCCGGCGATGGCTTCCATGTCCTGCGGGGAGAGTTCAAAGTCAAAGATGTTGAAATTCTCAACCATTCTCTCCCGGTGGGTGGATTTGGGAATGGCAATGATGCCCTGCTGGACCAGGAAGCGGAGGGCGACCTGGGCCGCCGTCTTGCCATACTGCGCGCCGACGGCTTTCAGCACTTCATTGTCGAAAAATCCGTTGCGCCCTTCGGCAAAGGGCCCCCAGGATTCCAGGCGGGTGCCGTATTTCTTCATGACCTCCCGGATCTGGACCTGCTGGTGAAAGACATGCGTTTCCATCTGGTTGACGGCCGGCTTGACCTCGCAGAATTCCGCCAGGTCGATAAAGCGGGCCGGATAGAAGTTGCTGACGCCGAGGGCGCGGATTTTTCCGGCGCGGTACGCTTCCTCCATGGCCCGGTAGGTTCCGTAGTAGTCGTTGAAGGGCTGGTGGATGAGCAGCAGGTCCAGGTAGTCCGTGCGCAGCTTGTTCAGGGAGTCCTCGATGGAAGCCTTCGCCTTTTCATAACCTCCGTTGGAAATCCATACCTTGGTGGTGATGAACAGTTCCCCGCGGGGTACGCCGCTCTTTTCCGCCGCGCGGCCCACGGCTTCCTCATTGCGGTAGGCCTGCGCCGTGTCAATGGAGCGGTAGCCGACGTCAATGGCGTCCAGCACGCAGCGTTCGCATTCGGCGGCGTCCGGTATCTGGTAAACGCCAAAGCCCAGAACGGGCATGGCCACTCCGTTATTCAGGATGATTTCTTCCATCATATGCTTTCTGTGAATTCCCTTGTCAGGAGGCCGTTCTGCGCGGCCCCTTTATGTAAAGCGCGTTTTTAAAGTTGAAGTTCAACCAGTTCATACTTTTTGCTGCCCATGCCGATCCGCTCGGCATGGTCCACCGTATGTTGGCCGTTGCGGCTTTTAATGCGCTCAATCAGGGGCTTGCTGTTGTTGCCTTCCGACGGCTGGACGGCATGCACCAGATCCAGGCACGCCTGGTCCAGGGCAACCGGATCAAGCGACGCCAAAATGCCGATGTCCTTCATTTCCGGGTCATGGGGGTGGGCGTCGCAGTCGCAGTCGATGGACAGGTTGTTCATGACATTGATGTAAAGTATCTTGTCCCCGAAGTAGTCCGCGACCGCCTGGGCGGACGCGGCCATGGATTCCAGAAAGGCGTCCTGCTCGCCCAGATTGCTCCATACCTTGGAAACGTCCTGAGTTTTCCCAGCCGAATGGATGTACGCCTTGCCGGCGGCGGAAGCCACGCCGATGGACTGGTTCTTGAGCACGCCGCCGAAGCCGCCCATCGCATGCCCCTTGAAATGGGCCAGGTTGATCATGAAATCATAGTTTTTCAGATGGTCCCCGACGATGTCGTACTGGAGGTGCTTCTTGTCCTTCACCGGAAGGTGAAACTCTCCTTCGGCATCCATGATGTCCACCTTGGCGATGTCAAGGAATCCGTGGTCCTTGGCGGCCTGCATGTGGGCCTCCGTGCTGGAGCGTTTGCCGCCGTAGGCCGTGTTGCACTCCACGATGGTGCCGTTCACCTTGCGCACCAGATCCCCGATGAGGGAGGGCTGAAGGAAGTTGTGCCCTCCGGGTTCTCCCGTGCTGATTTTGACGGCCACCCTTCCGGAAGCCGGACGCCCCAGGGCCTCGTAAATCTTCACGAGGCTTTCCGGGGTTATTTTTTTGGTCATCAGGACTTTTGACGCCCCGCCCGGTGTGGAGCTTGCGTGGGCGGATTCCGGCAGAATGCCGGCCGCCGCCAGGGAGGCCAGCGCCGCGCCGGAGGATTTAAGCCATGATCTTCTTGTTACCGTATTTTTCATGATGGATTGTCTGCTGGTTGATGATGATTTTTCTCTTCCTGTCTTTAAGAGCGCATGGGACCGCCTCCGCGTTCAGCATCGCCAAAGGTTTTGAATATCCCCTCCAGCCCCCGGAGCAACAATTCCCTGGGGCAGGCGATGTTGAGGCGGATGAAGCATCCCTCCGTTTCTCCGTACATTTCTCCGCTGTTGACCATGACGCGGCCTTCCTCCATCAGCTTCCCGGCGGCTTCTTCGGAAGGGATGCCCAGCACGGAACAATCTATCCAGACCAGGTACGTCCCTTCCAGCGGCAGGACATGGAACTGCGGCAGGCGCTCCCGGAAAAACTCCCGGACCGTCTCGTAGTTCCCGTACAGGTAACGCTTCAATTCCTCCAGCCATTCCTCCCCTTCCCCGTACGCCGCGACCAGGGCGTCCACGGCAAAGGAGTTGACGTCGCAAACTTCATTGACGTTGATGGCCCTGTCTATCTTTTTCCGCACTTCTTCATCCGCAGCCACGATGTTGGCTATTTGAATCCCGGCCAGGTTGAACGCCTTGCTGGGGGAAATGCAGGTGACGGAATGGAGGAGGGCTTCCTCCGAAAGGGAGGCGAAAGGCGTGTAGCGGCGGCCCGGATAAACCAGCTCGCAGTGGATTTCATCCGCCACCACAAAAACGCCGTTTCTCAGACAGATGTCCGCGATCTTCTCCAGTTCCTCCCGCGACCATACGCGCCCCGCCGGATTGTGGGGATTGCACAGAAGCATGAGTTTCACGGAAGGATCGGCCGCCTTGCGTTCCAGGTCTTCAAAGTCAATCGTGTAAACTCCGTCCGCGTAGCGCAGGTGATTGTATTCCGCCACGCATCCGTCATTGCGGATGGAGGAGAAGAAGCAATTGTACACCGGCGTCTGAACAAGCACCTTGTCCCCCGGCTGCGCCAGGGCCTTGATGACGGCGGAGAGGGCGGGCACCACTCCGGTCGTGTAAATGATCCAGTCCGGATTGATCTTCCAGCCGTGGCGGCGTTCAAACCAGTCCGTAACCGCCTCGTAATAGGCGGAGGGAACCCGCGTGTAGCCGAAAATGCCGTGGGCCGCCCTTCTCTTCAGGGCCTCCGTGACGGCGGGAGCCGTGCGGAAATCCATGTCCGCCACCCACATGGGCAGGATATCCGCCTGGGGAACGGAATCCCATTTGTAGGAATTCGTGCCCCGGCGCGGTATGACGGTATCAAAATCGTACTTCATGCGGCCTCCCCCGGCTGGACGTTTCTCGTTTCAATGGAGCAGTTCCCCGGAGCCTTGCAGTGGGCGTCCAGGATGATTTCCCCGTAGCCGTCCGCCACAATCCGGCCGCTGCGCGGGTTCCTCACGCTGGGGACAACTCCCTTGATGCCGGCCTGGACGGACGAATATTCAAAGCACAAGTCCGCATCCTCCGCAAACGTGCAGTTCTCCAGAACCAGGTTCTCCGCATAACAGAGGGGCTGGGTTCCGGAAATCCGGCAGTTGACCAGCCGCAGGTTTTTGGAGTGCCAGCCCAGGTACTCCCCGTCCAGCACGGAATCATACACGATGACGTTTTCCGTGTTCCAGAAGGCGTCCTTGGAATGAATCTCCGCGTTGCGGATGACCACGTTCCTGCAATACTGGAAGGAGTAATTCCCGTTCAGCCGGAAGCCGTCCATGCGGATGTCCGCCCCGTGCATGAAGAAGTAGTCCCCCCTGTCCGCCTCCACGTGCCGCAGATCCGCGTTCCGGCAATGCCAGCAGCATTCCTGCGCATCCGTCAGGACCACGTTTTCCAATACCATTCCCTCCATGTCGCGGAACATTTTGGGGGCTTCCACACGGGTATCCTTCATGTGCAGGTTGCGGGAATACCAGATGGCAGCACGGGCCCCTTCCCTGAACAGGCAGTTTTCAATCAGAAAGCCGTCATTGTGCCAGAAAGGGTACTTGCCGTTGAACTCGCACTGCACGGCCTCCACGCCGGAGCATTCTTTCAGAGCGGATTCTCCGGGAAGAATCGTGACGTTTTCAAGCCTCAAATGGCGGGAGGCGAAGAGGGGGCGCTCCCCCTCGCAGGAAGTGTTTCTAATCGTTCTTTTACTCATGGCGATATGGTTTTATGAAATGTTTTCCACGGCGGGATGAAATCCCGTTCCTTCCCTTTTCCGGGGAAAGGAAAAATGTCTCAAGACATCTTTTGCGTCTTCTGTTTCCTTTATTCCACGTTAATGGTTATAGTAACTGTAATGC
>JAJQCV010000035.1 GCA_021202525.1 Akkermansiaceae bacterium
GTCTTGTATATAACTAAAGAAATGCTATTAGGTAATCCTCCTTGGCCTGAGGAAGAAAAGCATAAATTATTACATCTACTATTGAATATGTTTGATTTTATAAAGGAGCGTATAGAAATACCTTCTAGTTTTTCTATCGAGAATTTGAATCCCTACGAATTTGAACATAGCTGTGCAGAGGCTTTAAAAGAACTAGGTTTTGAAGCAAGAGCAACCAAAGGTTCAGGAGACCAAGGGGTTGATGTAATTGCAGAGAAGAAAGGATTCAAAGTTGCCATCCAATGCAAGTTATATAGCAATCCTGTCGGAAATAAGGCCGTACAGGAAGTCATAGCAGGAAAACAATTTTATAACGCTGATATTGGGGCCGTTGTTACGAACGCCTCTTTTACTCCATCAGCTAAACAATTAGCCAGTACGTGCGATATTTTGTTGTTGAATATTGTAGAGTTACATAAATTGGATGAACACGTTGAGCAATTGTCGTCCGTTTAAGTGTTACTAAAAAATCCCTTCTTCATTTCGAGATTCTCAAGGTCCCTTTTGCACCTTTCTCGTGCTGAAGAGAAAGAGTTTTTCGAATTTTCATAACGGTAAAGTTACTTACCTCATGAATTTTCATAACTTTCCGAACAGAAATGCCATCTTTTAGGTCTTTTATGACTTTCGCATATTTGGATAGGAAAGCCTCTTGAGACTCGTGACTCCCTTTCGGGCGACCGCAATGTATACCCTTTGCCTTTGCGGCCTGTATGCCCGAATTAATGCGCTCCAGCATGGTTTCCCGTTCTGTCTCGGCCAAATCAGATAGAATTACAAACACTAGGCTTGCGGCTGGATTCCTTTTCCCGTTTTCGAGAAGTGTTTCCATGTTCTGATTTTGCCAGTAAAGAGAAACCTGTCTCTTTTCTAGTTCTTTGACCACAGAAATTGCTTGATAAGTATTTCGTCCTAGACGAGAAATTTCCGTAACGAGAACTTTTTTGATTTTCCCTTCTTTGGCTAGGGCTAATAGTCTCTGAACGCCTTTTCTCTCTTCCGATTTTGTAGCCCCAGAAATCTTCTCTTCGATAATCTCCACTACCTGCCAATCTCGTTCTTCGGCAACTTTGCTCAAATCTCTAATCTGACGTTCATTATTTTGCCCGTTGGTCGAAACTCGAACGAAAAGAGCTACAGGAATTTTCTTCATAAGAATTTATAGTAAATAGTATTGAAAAAAGCAATAGATAAAAACAGTACAATAAAAAATCGTTTTCTGCCGCCTCAATCGCCTATTTTTCATCCTCCAAACAGTAATTTTTTCTCACGACCTTTTTTCAGTACATTCCACCTAAAAACAGGAAATGCCTTTTAGAGAGGACAGGTGTTTTTCATGGGAAAATGAGTTCTGAATTGTATGGATAGCTGGATATAAGAGTGGAGTTTTTGCGGCACTTATGAGCCACTAAGGCATTATGATTCTCATAAAACATTGATAATAGGGAGGCGGACAATAACTGTAAATCTGTTAGCATTCGCTTTCGAAGGTTCGAATCCTTCTCTACCCACCACTTTTCCTTTCTATGGCGCGTTCCTTTGGAACGCGCTTTTTGTCGCCGTTTTTTGAAGGATTCCATGCGTTTTTCAGGCACTGGAAAAGAGGGACAAGGCGGGAACGTTTTTTGAATGCTTATTTACCGTTGCGAGAAAGTATGCCGCACGGATGACTCCCTGGGCCTATCGACAAGAAATGGAAGATATGTTAGAGATGGCCTCCTTTATCCGCTGCCACTCTTATTGTTTTTTTAATATGTTGACCACACTGATTATCCTGGGAGTCTCCGCCATTCTGTTTGTCCAGGGGAGGATTCGTTCGGATATTGTCGCCTTGTGTTCCCTGTTGTGCCTGATGGTGTTTGGGATTCTGGGCCCGGAGCAGGCTCTTTCAGGGTTTTCCAACTCCATCGTTGTGATGATGGTGGGGCTTTTTGTGGTGGGCGGCGCCATTTTCAGGACGGGGCTTGCCAAAATGATAGGAGGCAGGATCGTGAAGATGGCCGGAAAAAGCGAATTGCGCCTGTTGGTGCTGACGATGCTCGTGACGGCCGGGATAGGCGCGTTTGTCAGCAATACGGGCACGGTGGCGCTGATGCTGCCCATTCTTGTGAGCCTGGCCGCGGACGGCGGGATTCAGACGCGCCGCCTTCTGATGCCCATGGCGTTCGCCAGCAGCATGGGGGGCATGCTGACGCTGATCGGCACGCCGCCCAACCTCGTGGTGAACAACCAGCTTCAGGAAGCCGGACTGGAAGGGCTGGGCTTTTTCTCTTTCACCCCCATCGGCATCGTGTGCATCGTCACGGGCGTTCTGCTCCTGATTCCCCTGAGCAAGAAGTTTCTGGGCGAACGCGGGGAGGAGCCGCAATACGAGGCCAAGGGGAAGTCCCTGAGCCAGTTGATAGACGAATACCAGATCATCGGCAACCTGTACCGGCTGCGCGTGCTGGAGGATTCCGAGTTAACGGAGCATCCCCTGCACGACCTGCACATTCCGGACCGCTACCATGTGAACATTGTGGAGGTGCGCCGCAGGCATTCCAGCCGCCATTCCTTCCTGCAGACGGTCAGCCAGACCATGGCGGGGTCCGATACGCGGGTGAAGAAGGCGGACGTGATTTACGTGATGGGGGAGTTTGAGGACGTGGACCGTTTCGCCCGGGATTTCGGGGCCGTGATGATTAACCGGAAGACGCCGGAAGATACGGATTCCGTGCTCAGGAGCAAGTTGAAGTTTGATGAAATCGGCATTGCGGAGATGCTGCTGATGCGCAATTCCGACTTGATCAATACCCCGGTCAAGTCTTCCGGGCTCCGTGCCAAGTACGGCGTCAACATTCTGGCCATCCAGCGGGACAATCATTACCTTTTCCACAATTTGAAGGACGTGAAGCTCCAATATGGGGATACGCTTCTCATTCAGGGAACGTGGGCGGACATCGCGCGTCTGAGCGAAAAGACGTTTGAATGGGTGGTGGTGGGCCAGCCCCTGGCGGAGGCTTCCAAGGTGACGCTGACGCACAAGGCCCCCCTGGCCGCCGGAATCATGATCCTGATGATCGTCGCGATGGTGTTCAACTGGGTTCCGGCCGTGGCCGCCGTACTGATTGCCGCCGTGCTCATGGTGTTGTGCGGCTGCCTGCGCAACGTGCAGGAAGCGTACAAGACGATCAACTGGGAAAGCATCGTGCTTATTGCGGCCATGCTGCCCATGTCCCTGGCGCTGGAAAAGACGGGGGCGTCGGAAGCCATTTCCCACGGTCTGGTGGCGGGATTGGGAGGGTTCGGCTCCATGGCCCTGCTGGCCGGCATTTATTTCACGGCATCCCTGCTGACCATGTTCATCAGCAATACGGCTACGGCGGTGCTTCTGGCGCCCATTGCCGTGCAGTCCGCCGTGAGCATGGGAATCAGCCCTTATCCGCTGCTGCTAGCGGTTTCCGTGGGCACCAGCATGTGTTTCGCCTCTCCCTTTTCCACGCCTCCCAATGCGCTGGTGATGCCGGTGGGCAAGTACACGTTCATGGATTACGTGAAGGTCGGCGTGCCGCTCCAAGTGATCATGGGGCTGGTGATGATCGTCGTGATTCCCCTCTTTTTCCCGTTCGGCAAGGCGTAGGGTGTGCATGAACAGGGAAGTATGGCAGGGATTTTCCGTTTTTTGCAAGAAAAAGAGAGACAAGGGCGCAGTCCGGGAGTAGAACAGGAGTAGTTATAAAAACCTTTCATTTTATCATGAAGAAGTATTTGTTTATTGCCGCTGCCGCCATGTTTGCGCTGCCGTCCATGGCTGCTGAAGACGCCCCCAAGAAGATGACCTCCGCAGAGAAGAAGGCCGCCATGCTGGAAAAGTATGATACCAACAAGGACGGCAAGCTGGATGCGGAAGAGAAGGCCAAGATGAAGGAAGACCTGAAGAAGCAGAAGGAAGAGGAACGAGAAGCCAAGAAGCACGGCTCCCGCAAGTCCGACTGATGTTTTTCTCTTTCATTCACGGCGTTCCGTATGAAAACGGCCTGAAACATATTTCAGACCGTAGGGGAACCGGGCATTTTTAAGACGATGAGATACGGGAAATGGACCAGGTGGTGTACCGCCGGCATGCTGGTTTTACTGGCAGCCTGTACGGCGGAGGAATGGGCGCAGTTTTCCAAGGAAGTGGAGGAAAACCAGCGCGTTGCTGCCGAGCGCCGCGCCACATACCACAATATCAGCGTCGAGTGCTCCGACTGGGACATGAGGAGTACGGCCATGGCCGGCCTGTCCGCCAAGGGATTCCGGGTCATCTATCCCGGAGAGGGGAATTACGGGGCCATCGTCACCGTCAACAAGACGGCGGAAGAACATACCCTGGTCCGCAAGGGTCTTTACTTTTTCTCTACTCCGGGGCCTGACACAAGACCGGGATACAAGACAAAGGTCACGGTCACCGTGCATGATTTGAATGGCAAAAAGCTGGCAGAATACCAGGGAGAAAGTTCTCCCGGAGAGTCCTACCACCGTTCCGAGGCGGCGCGCTCCGCCTGCCGCAAGGCAATTTCCCAAATGCCTGCCAGCAGCTCCCTTTATTGGTAAAGGAGCAAGGCCTTTCGTAAAAGTTAGAGCCGGAATCCGGGTTATGCCGGGGTTCCGGTTTTACGTTTTTTGCGGGACCGGATTTTATAGGCCAGCGTGTCGATCAATTCCCGGACGGCATTGACCGGGTTTTTCCGCAGGACGTGGCGTCCTTTCAGAACGGCGCCGGGCCGGACGGTTCCCGTTCCGCGATGGTTGTGGATGACTGCGGCCGTCTGGGCAAACATGTTGTATTTTTCCAGAACCAGGCGGCGTGCTTCCCGGATGGCGGGGAGGCGTTTTTCATATTCGCCGTCGTCCATGGCTTTACGGATGATTTCAAAGGCTTTCCGGGGGTCGTCCATGGGGACGGGGATGAAGCTTTCCGGCGGGAAGCATTCCGTGGCAAGGGGATCTCCGGCATAGAAGGGGAGGGTCATGGCAACAAAGGCGTCCGCGAGCTTTTCCGTCCAGTGGTGGGGTTCCAGATGGTTTTCCACGCACAGGTGGTACTTGTAGTCGTCCATGGCGACGGTCTTGTTGTCTATTTCCCGGATGCCGTGCCCGAACCAGTCCAGCTCAGGCAGTTTATCCGCCAGGTAGCGCGTGAGGTCGTAGCGCATTTTGTGCATCGTGTGCGTGTGCTGCTTGGCGGAGCAGATGGTGGAAAGCATTTTGGTCTTGGGAAATTCCTTTTGATCCAGGATTTCCTGCATGGGTTTGATGTACAGCCATTCCAGGCAACCCCGGCCCAGCGTGTGGTTGGGGTGGGGAAGGTCTGTCGGAGAATGCGTGGTCAGCACGGTGCCGAACTGGTGCGTGTACGCACGGCTGTATATCTTGATGGATGGCGGTTCCACCGTGATCAGGATGGTCTGGTCCGGAGGGCAGAGCAGGGGTTCCGTTTCATTCCTGATGGTTCCGATGTCGTGCCTGGGGAATTCATCGTACACCAGCACCCAGTCGTAATCCGTCATGGCGGCATCCGTGCAGAACAGGCAGCCGTCCCACAGCAGGGAGCCAGTCTCGTCGGGAGAGGCCTTGGTGGATTTTCTGATGACCTTGATGCGTATGGGGCTGCTGGAATCCTGCATATGAAGCTGGTGTTGAAGAAAAAGGCGGAAAGGGCGCCGCATTTCCGGAATGCGGGAAAGCCGCGGAGTGCCGCCGTGCCCGTAGTGTAGGGGGAGCACCTGCCTTGTCAATGTCAAAGGGCCTGCCGTTTTCTCACGAATGGCGGCAGGTCAGTTGGATGCCGTGTTCTCCCATTCCGGGAAAAGCCGGTCAATGACGCTGGTGACCATCTTCCTGGAACCGCAGGCCATCAGCGCGCGGAAAGTATTTCCCCGAAGAGGTCCCGGCTCTGCCGGGAAAAAGGGGAACAAAAGTCTTCAGGAAGATATTTGTATATAGGGATGAAGAGGATAAAACGAGAGGGAGGCAGGAAGGAATAAAGGGCCTGTGCGCGGAGTGTCTGCACGGGGCACCGTTTTCCTTATTTCCGGCGCCGGGATTTCAGACTGTGCCACGCCAGCCGGCTCTTGTGGCCGCGTTTCAGAAAACGCTGGTAGTAGGAGATCCAGGTGCCGTTTCCCTTGCGGTGCGCTTTTTCCGGGAGCCGATCGAAAATCCTGTAGAGTTTTTCCGTCTCCCGGGCCGTTTCTTCCAGAAACAGGGCTTCCTGTTCCGGCGTTTTCCAGGGGCGGGACATGATTTCACACCAAAGATCGTCATTTTCATCCACCTTTTTCACATAGGCCACAGCGTGGTCCAGTGTGGGAAACTCATGGCAATTGATGAAGGAAAGGGTGTTGAATTCTCTGCCGATGTCCGGATTGCCCCAATAAATGGGGATGGTGCCGGCAAGCATGCTGGTGACGATTTTTTCGCTGGTGTAGCCGGGATACCAGGCATTTTCAAAGGCAATGGAGAATTTGTACGGTTTTTTCATCTGGATGGATGAAGCGTACCAGTCCCCAGCCCGGTGGCCGTCGCCCGGCGTGTTGTTGAGATGGCTTCCCAGGGAATTGACGAATTTATAGCCGGAAAGCTTGTGAAACATGGCGTCCCGGTTGGGGTGGGATTTACGGTTGGCGTAAATGAAGTTGCAGAAGCCGGTTTTGGCGGCGAGAAGGTTTTCCGCATTCAGTCCTTCCTTGGCCCCGTGCACTTCCTGCAGGTGGTGCCGCAGGCTGGGGAGCTTTACGGTGCGTTCGCTGGAGGGGATGGCGTCCACCCCTATGTAGTAGTCAAACAGCATGAAGTCCGGAGCAATGGCTTCGTGGCAGCCGTACATGATGGTGACATGGCCCGGTGAGCGTTCCAGAAAATCGTAAAATGCTTCACGATTGATATAGAACCACGGCGTGGCGACCAGGTAATCGAAGTCGGAATCATTTTCCTCCACGTGGTACCGGTCCTGAAGAAGCCGCAGGAAATCTTCCTTTCCGAAGTCCGGAGTGGATTGTAAAAAGGAAATTTTAAGCGTTTTCATGGAAGGACAGGACGAATGAGTTTAGAAGGACGCCTTTTCTTGTCAATTCCAAAGGGATATTCCCGTTTCCACAGGAAATGCAGCGCACGGCTAGTTGTTTTCCGTTTTTCGTGCATGGAATTCCCGGAGCGTTTCTCCGTATAGTTTGGCGTGCCGTTCGGCAATAACTGAATAGGAGAATACCTGTTCCGCGTGTTTGCGGCCTTCTTCCGCAAGGGAATGGAGCAGCTTCCTGTCCAGCATCAGCCGTTCGCAATGATTGGCCATAGCCCGGACGTCGCCCTGGTCTGCAATAAGGCCAGTGAGGCCGTCCAGCACCACTTCCGGAATTCCCCCTGTCCGGAATGTAACGGAGGGCGTTTTACAGGACATGGATTCCAGAGCGACGTTGGGAAGTACGTCCTGGAGGCTGGGATTCAGGAAAATATCTGCCGTGCTGTAAAGGGCCGCCAGTTCATGGGCGTCTGTAATGAATCCCATGCTGGTGCACGGGTACGGAAAATTCGGTAATTTTTCCTGGGAGCCAAAGAGGATCAAGTGGATGTTCCTGCGGCCGCGGCGGTGCAGTTCGTCCAGGATGAGAGGAATAAAGCGGCCGCCTTTGACAGGATTGAACAGGTCCGTAGCGCCGCACGCAATGACGAATGCTTCCGGATTGATGCCCATTCGTTTCCTTTCTTCCTGGCCGTCCTCTGCCGGATGGAAAATTTCCGTATCCACAGGGTTGTAGATTTGTACAATGTGCCTGCCGGGGAACATGCAGCTTTTTTCCACTTCCTTCTTGAGCCACCGGGAGGGGGTTACAAGAGTCAGGAAAGGGATGCCGCCGAACGCTTTTTTCTTCCGGTCAAACAGCCATGCAGGCAGGCCGGGGAACAGACGGGGAGTTCCCAGTTGCGGGCATTTGCCGCGGCATCCTTCATGGAACCCCGTACATTCCAGCGGGCAATGGCATCCCGCCGTACAGGCGAACAAGTCGTGCAGGGTATAGATCAGCGGGCGGCGAATCCGGTCCAGTCTGCTGAAGTCGAGCGTCCGGCCTCCTATCCAGTGCAAATGAATCAGGTCGGCCTGCTCCATTTGGGAGAGATCAAATCCCATGCCGAGCACGTTGAGGGAAAAGGGGAGGTCCTTCCTTCTGTCCGGAAAAAGGCTCTTAACCGCATCCGCCGCATGGCGGCGCAAGGCGTCCGCCGTTCTTCTGAGGGCGGACCGTCTGATTTCAATGCCTTTTATTTCTTTTTTTCTTCTCAGCAGCAGGACGGATTCCAGGCTGGAGATGTTTCTGGCCAGGGCATCGTTCAGGCGGTAGGGAGCGGAACTGGACGAAACGCTATGAGATACCTGAAATACTTTTGAACATTGATGCAAAGGCACATGGAGATTATGTGGATTAGGAATCCGGAGTCAATATAAACGGCTGTGCCTGAGGTAGGACAGAATGATGGATCCGCCAAGGTTCACGAATGAGGTGTCCTAGTCCGTTCCGGCCTGCCACTTTATAATATTTTCCATTCACATGACTTACATGCATGTGAAGAAGGCAAGGGATTATCTCCGGATTCCTAATCCGCCGGATGTGCTGGAGAAAAAATTCCTGATTTTTTTTATCCACTTTCCTTTTCCGGGTGGGCGCAACCCTATATCCCTCCGGTCCTGGAAAGGGAAGGCAGCAAGCTGGCTCCAATCCTCCGCATAGGTTTCCGAACAGTCAAGTGGAATAATGCCGCGCAGTTTACACAGGATGGAAAAAATGCTTTGGTCGTACCGGTTTTCCACGAATCCCTCCAGATTGGGGGAGACGGAGGGAGAGTTGTTCACCAGATTCAGATGGTTGTAAAAGATATGGAGCCAGTCCCGGATCAATTTTACCGTTCTGGGGCTTTTTTTGATGAAGACATGTCCGGCCGCGATTTGCTGGCTATGCGTGATGCGGGTATCTTCCGGGGAGATGGAGAAATGGCGGAAGATGTCCCCCTTGGTCCATTTGTATTCCGGCTGTCCATTGTAAAATACCAGCATGCCATTGCTGTCCCGGTCCAGGATGTCCACATATTCCCGGAAGCGTTCCCTGCCCCCCCGGATTGATGTGGCAGCCGGCGTCCAGATACAGGAGGCGGTCCCCTTCCTCCATTTTCCGCAGGGCGTGGCTGATGATCCATGGCTTCCACGACCAGTAGCCGAATCCCTTGCAGGAGGGGAGCAGGTATTTTCCCATGCGGCTGGTGAATTCCGGGAGAAGATCGTGTTCCGTGAACGACGTAATTTCATCGAAAAACTCCAGAGCCTCCGCCTGACGGCACAGACGGTTCAGAGAGTCCGTCATCCGGGAGTCTGCGAATGAAATAAAATGGTTCATCAAGCGGCAAGTTAATGTGCTGCGTTATATAGGGAAGGTGAAGGATTGTCAATCGGGCCTTTGCCCGGAAACTTCCGGGAGTCCTGAGAAGGAATGGGCATCGGAAAGGACCCGTTTGCAGGAATAGTACCTTCCCTTTTGCCCCGGAAGGCAGGAACCCGCCAGCAGCAGAATGCGGCTGATGCCGTTGGGGGGAGGAGGAACTGAGTTGAGCAGGTCGGCCAACTGCCTGTCCCGTCCGGAAAGCGTGGATAGAAAGAGGTCGCCTCCGGCCTGCCGGTAGAATTCATGCCACCATGCCAGAATGATCCGCTTCTGCAGGGAGGTCATCCGGTTGAAAAGCGGATGCTTGGAGATGAAAAAGGGCTTGAGCTTCCGCACGCCGTAGGCAAACAGGCCGGCGTTTAACCAGCCGTGTTCCTTCCAGTAGTCCACGATGTACAGCAGCCTCTGGAATTCCTGCACGCATTGGGCGTGAGCCATGTCATCGCAGTGTCTGGAAAGGGAGCCCCGGCGCATCAGGCGGTAATAATACAGGCAGTCCGGAATGAAGAGAAGGCGTGAAGCATGGGGAAGGACTGTCAGGCGGAATGTTTCGTCTTCCCCTCCACATTTCAGATCGGCGTGGAACCGGAGGCGGTGCGTTTCCAGCATGCTTCTCCGGAACAGTTTGCTCCATACGCAGATATCCATCTTTCCCCAGACGGAATCCCGGAAGAAGTTGGCAGGAGAGGCATCCTGTTCAAAGTTCCATGCGGGCGATCTTCTTCTGGAGGCGATCAGCTCCGCCGTGGTATCGGAAAAAACATGATTTCCGCATTCCACTGCGTCCGCATCATGCTCCAATGCTCCGGAAAGGAGGCGTTCGTACATTTCAGGGTCTGCATAGTCGTCCGGGTCCGTAAAACCGACGTAACGTCCCCGCGCTGCATCCAGCCCCGCATTCCGTGCGGCAGAAACGCCTGCATTGGGCTGGTTCAGAAGGATGATTCTGCCATCCTGCGCCTGCCACCGGAGCAGGCGGTTCCATGTGCCGTCCGTGGAGCCGTCATTGATGCAGATAATTTCTATGCTGCGAAGAGTTTGCCGCGTCAGGCTTTCCAGGCAGATATCTATGTAAGCGGCTACATTATAGCAGGGGACGATAATGGAGACGTCGGGAGGCATAAAGAGGTTTCTTGTATGTAACGGATTTAAAATCCGTGGTCAATGGTAATTTTTGGCGAGCAGGTCATTGAAGGCTTTCCGAACGTGGAGGCGTATGTCCGGGTGGCCGGGGCGAAAGTACGATAAGCAGGCAGCGACGGTTTTATTCCCATGGATTTCCATCTTGTCCGGATGGAAGTTGGAGTCCCCGGCCCGTAAATTCGTTGAAAAGTTGCGTTCCTGGACATCTCAAATGGCAGTTGCCTAGGATAGGGCGGCTGTGGTAAAAGAGGGCGGTACAACTTTTTTATCTCTTTTTCTGTTATGATTATTGTCACAGGCGGAGCCGGGTTCATCGGTTCGAATATTGTCGCAGCCCTGGAAAAGGCCGGCAAAAAAGATATTGTCGTCGTGGATACGCTGGGTTCCTCCGACAAATGGAAGAACGTAGCCAAACGGGAGTTGTGCGCGGTGGTGCCGCCGGAAGACATGCTCGACTACATGGAAACGCACGCGGAGGAAATCGAGGCCGTCATTCACATGGGCGCGATTTCCGCAACGACGGAAACGGATGCGGATCTGATCATCCGGACGAATTTTACATTGAGCTGGTACTTGTGGGAATTTTGCACCATGTACGGGAAGCAGTTTATTTATGCCTCCTCCGCGGCCACTTACGGGGACGGCTCCATGGGGTTTGACGATAATCCGTCCCTGGAGCATGTCAATGCACTGCGGCCATTGAACACCTATGGATGGAGCAAGGCCCTGTTTGACCGGAAGGTGGCCAGGGAAGTGCGGGAGGGGCGTCCGGTTCCTCCCCAGTATGCCGGCCTTAAGTTTTTCAACGTGTACGGTCCCAATGAGTACCACAAGGGCGGCCAGAAGAGCGTGGTGGCCCACATTTTTCCCCAGGTAAAAGTGAATGAGACCGTCAAGCTGTTCAAGTCCTACCATCCCGACTACAGGGACGGCTGGCAGCTCCGGGATTTCGTGTGGGTGGGAGACTGCGTGGACGTGGTTCTCTGGCTGCTGGACCATCCGGAAGTGAGCGGTCTGTTCAATGTAGGTTCCGGGGAGGCGCGTTCGTTTTACGATCTGGCCAAGGCGGCGTTCAATGCCCTGGGCCTTCAGGAAAAAATCGGCTACCGGGAAATGCCTGATGAACTCAAGGGCAAATACCAGTATTATACGCAGGCTGACCTTTCCCGGTTGCGCGCCGCCGGATATTCGGCGCCCATGACTTCCCTGGAGGACGGTGTGCGGCAGTATGTGCAGAAGTATCTGGACCGGGAGGACAGCTACGTTTAACCCCGGATTGTTTTTATTCATGTCTGGACAGCGCATTCTGATCATCAAGCACGGGGCCTTGGGCGACGTGGTGCTGGCCATGGGGACGATGAAGCGTCTCCGGGAGCTTCATCCGGATGCTCACATTACCCTGATGACGATGGGTATGTTCGTTCCGATGGCGAGGCAGCTGGGCGTGTTTGACGATTTCATCGTGGATGACCGGGTTCCGTACTGGAAGCTGGACGCCACCTGGGCGGCCATCCGTTCCATCGTGAAGGGGAATTTTGATGTAGTATATGACCTCCAGGAATCCTCCCGTACCAGAAAGCGCTATTATCCGGCCGTCCGCTTTCTGCTCAACCGCGATATGGACTGGGTGGCCTGCAATTCCGGTGAACGCCGCAGGTTGTTGAAAAACGGGAGTTTCCGGTTTGGAAGGGTGAAAAGGACGCCGTACCGGCTGGAGCGCGTCCTGACGGATTTGTCTTTCATGCACGGGGAAGGGCGGCATTTTAATGAACTTCCCGAACATTATGTGCTGATGATCCCGGGCTGTTCCCCCTCCCATCCCTACAAACGGTGGCCGGTGGAGAATTTCTGCTCCCTGGCGCGGCGTCTGGCGGAGCGGGGCATAGCGTCCGTAGTAATCGGCACCAGGGCGGAAGCCGCGGAAGTGGAGGCGATTGCCTCCAGTTCTCCGCTGGCTGTCAGTTTTCTGGGCAAGTCTTCCCTGATGGATATTCCGCAGATGGCGTTGCGCTCCCTGGCCTGCGTGGGCAATGATACGGGCCCCACGCACATGTGCGCCTATTCCGGCGTACCCGTAACGGCCATTTTCTGCCAGCGGACGCGCAAGTCCGCCATAACGGCCCGTTGCATTACGAACCTGATTTCTCCAGGAAGCATTGAGGAAATCACGGTGGATCAGGTGTGGGCTTCCCTGGAACCCCATTTAAAGTGATAGCCCTTATGAAAGAATGATCATGACGCCGCCTGTTAAAATTTCTGTTCTGGTTCCCGTTTACAATGTAGCCCCGTATGTGGGCGCATGCCTTCAAAGTATTTGCAGCCAAACACTGAAAGACCTGGAAATTATCTGCGTGGATGATGCCTCTACGGATGAATCCGCATCCATCGTGAAGGAATGGGCGGAGAAGGATTCCCGCATCAGGTTTTTCAGCGCTTCTGCCAATGGCGGCCTTTCGCGGACACGGAATTTGGCCCTGAAGCATGCAACGGGAGAGTTTCTCATGCTGGTGGATTCCGATGACTGGCTGGAGCCCCGGGCGTTGGAGTGCATGTATGAGAAAGCCCGTATTTTTGACGCGGACCGGATTGCGTGCGGTTATCGTTATCATTATGAGGATGAGCCGGAGCGAAAGGATTTTTTCCTGCCGGAGGAAGCGGCAGGCCCGGATAAAGACTGGATTTTTTGTACACCCGACACTATTGGGAGAATTCACCATGGCGCCAACGGCATGATGATCCGCCGTTCCGTTGTGGAAAAGTGCGGCCGCCGGTTTCCGGAAGGCCTTCTTTGTGAAGATATTTATTTCCATTATACAACATATCCCTTTTGCGGGCGCGCCTGTACTGTGTGTGAACCTCTGTACGTATATCGCAAGAGGGCCGGGTCCATCACAGATGAGTTTGCTTCAGGACATTCTTTAAAATCCCTGGATTACCTGAAAGTAGCCTTGCTGGTTCTGGAAGCATGGAAGGAGGATGGACTTATTGAGGAGTACAGGACGGCCTTTCTGAAGATGCTGGTGATGAGTGTGCGCAATGTGCGCAAGTATGCGCCTCATTCCAAACAGAAAGACGTTACCCGGACAGTTTGCCGCGTACTCCGTGAAGAGAGCCTGTACCGTCCGGAAGAGGATGACGGGCGCCTGACCGACAGGGAAGCCAAATTGCTGAAATCCTGGCTGGCCGGGAAGTCCGGCCTGGGCTTTTCCTATTATTGGAAGAAGATGCGCAAGAGAGCGCTTCAACTGTTCCGCCATTGATTTACCCGTTTCCTCCGATGAAAAAGAATGAATTCGCCGTCGTCCTTGCCAGTGACAACCGAGGAATATTGCCCTTGAGCGTCACGGTTTTTTCTTTGCTGAACACGGCGGGGCCGGACACTTTTTACAAGGTTTACATACTTTCCGACGGCATTGATGCCGGAAACCGCGGCAAGCTGGAAGATCTGGCGGCTCCGTTCGACTGCCGGCTGGAGTTTATTGAGATTTCCAATATCCTGGAGGAGCACGATTTTCCCCATACCGAACAGTGGCCCGTACCCGCCTGGGGGCGTGTGTTCATTCCGGACCTGTTGAAAGAGGAAAAGGGGAATATTCTTTATCTGGATATTGATGTGCTGGTTTGCCGGGATTTGACGGAGCTTTTCCGCACGGATCTGGCCGGAAAGGCGGTTGGGGTGGTGTTTGAGAATTTTTCAAAGCTCGGTTCCCATTTCAACGAACGGCTGGACATGCCGCTGAACTGCACGGGGTATTTTAATTCCGGAGTGCTGCTGATGAATGTGGACGTTTTCCGGGAGAAGGGGCTGGTGCGCGCCGTGCTGGATTATGCCGTCAGCCACAGGGACAGGCTTACCTGCCCAGACCAGGACGCCCTGAACGGCGCCTTGTGCGAATTGACGGCTCCCCTGCATCCCCTGTGGAACTGGCATGACGGGCTGACGCGCCGCATTTTGAAAAATGATCCCGCAGAGAAGTTCTGGCGCGGCGTGACGCCGCGCCAGGCGGTGGAAGCGGCCCTGAACCCCGGAATTCTTCATTATCAGGGTGTTCACAAGCCCTGGCGTTATAATTGGCGCTATGAAGGGGAGCGCTATGAACGGGCCATGCGGGACGCCGGGCTTCTCTGCGGCCCTCTTCCGGGCAGAACTCCCCTGGCCGTACTGAAAAAGTACCTTTACAAACCGGTCTACAGGATGACCGGAAACAAGATTATGAGGCTGCGGGAACGGTTTGATGAAGAGGACAGGGGATGATTTAGATGCGGGAAGGTCAATTTCCGGATTGCTGCATTCCGGATTTGATGACTTTTAGAATACGTTTGTAATAATCTTCATATGCCTGTTTCCCTGCGTTTTTGCCCGGTGGTTTGGGGGAAGAGGAACAGACTTCTACGCTGAATTGTTCCAGCAGGGCTTTCACAGCATTGGTCGGCTGTCCGTAAAAGACGATGCGGTTCCGAATGCGGTTTTTGATTTTCGGGTCACGCAGCCATCGCGACCTGAGATTCAGGATATACAGTAGGTCTATTTCTTCCGGGGAAAGGTTCAAGCCCAGGATATGGACATTGGAGAAAAAGAAGAGATCAATCCATGATTCTCCTTTCCGAAGCTTGTCATCCTGTAATTTTTTATACATGGGCGGGATGGAGACTTCCTTTTTGCGCAACTGGTAGGTGTATGTGCCTTTTAAATAATTGTCGATCTTGCCGATGCATCCGCAATAATGCTCGTACCCATATTGGATGGTGAAGGAATCCGGCCTGTCATTGTAGGTGCCGTGGATGTTCCAGAGGCGGCATGAATGTGAAGTCTTCTGCTTCCTCATGAGAACATGACGCCGGATGCTGTATTTGGTTTCCGACTTCTGGCTGGCTGTTTGTTCATAACCCCTCCATTCCAGAATCCGGTGCAGGAAGGTATCATAGTTGGTGGTCAGGTAATCATCCGCCCGGAGGTCCGCGAGGGCGTGCAGGACGGATTCCGGATGGTTCTGCGGCGTGAACTGTTCCAACTGTTTTTTAAGTTTTTCACGCATCATGGCGGAGATGTCGCGCATGTTCTTTTCCGGATATTGTTTTTGCTCTTTCAAGATCAGATATTCATAGATCAGAGGAAAGGGGAGGCAGTCTTTTTCCTCGGTGAAAGGGCAATAGGAGTCTCCGCATTCTCCGCAGGGCCTGCTGCAGATAGTCTCTTTGAGGAGGTCCGGACTGCTGGGGCTTCCCAGGGTGCGCATCAGCCCGTTGCCGAACAGGATGGCATTTTTTATTGCGGGTGTTTTATTGGTGGAAACAGGCATGGATGGAGAGGCAGGTGAACTCTGCATGCTGGCATATGCCCGGAGAAAATCAAGCAGTGAAAAACAGATCTGCGGCTGTTTGCCGCCATGCGGAGACGGGTTGCCGCCCTCAGTGCAAGGTCAGCAGGTAGATTTCCGGCGGGCAGTTGAAGCGCAGGGGGAGCGTGCTGGTGCCCAGGCCTTTGGTGATCAGATATTTGTTTCCGGCGGAAATGTGCCAGGGGTAGGTATAGGGCTGGGTATGGTCCGGACTGGCTTCAAACCATAGCAGATTGAAAGGAAGGCGGATCTGGCCGCCGTGGGTATGGCCGCTGATGATGAGGTCCGCGTCCCCTTCTGAAAGGATGTGGTCGATTTCCGGCCGGTGGCACAGCACAATGTGGGGGATGTTCGGGGAATGCCGTTGCGGGAGTTGTTTTTTTGAGTAGCGGAAGGAGTCCAGAAGCCCGGAAAGCTGGAGCCTGCGCCCGTCGTTGAGGGTGATGAGAACGCTTTTGTCGGCAAGAATCCTGAAGCCTATCCGGGTCAGTTCCTTTTTCCAGTTGTGCCAGCCGAACGTGAAGTCATGATTGCCCTGAATCGCGAATACCCCGCAGGGCGCTTTCAGCCCCTGGAGGAGCTGGGCCGTCTTTTGCGGGCTCATGCTGGCGTTTTTACTGGAGCCGCGGGCATAATCCCCCACCAGCAGGATCAGATCCGGCTTGAGCTGCATGATTCTCTGAACGTAGCGCAGGGCTCTCACCTCGTCAAATGAGGTGGGCATGAAATGGAGGTCCCCTGCGACAACGATTTTCAGGGGTTTGCCGCGGCCATTCCACTGGGGAATGCGGTAATCCACTTGCCGGACGAACAACAGGTTGGGCTCAATCAAATAAGCCCAGGTTATGCCGGCTACCCCCAACGCGCAAACACCCAGCAGCAGGATGCCGAAAAACCGGAGTATTCTGACGGAGAAGGGCATAGCAAAAAGACGGCTTTGTGGATATTATACTTTTCCCTGCCGGGAGGCGAGAGATTTATGCGTCTTGCCCTTTGCAGGGCCATTCGTTTCCGTTCGGGTTTCCCGCCGGAAGGTGTTCCGGGGACAGATTTTATCAAATTTGATTGACGGCCGCCCGGATGGTGTGCTTTTATGCTCCAAGATATTTCCATATCCTTTATCACCCATCATTTAACCACGCATATGAAGAAGATTACCATTCTGGCTCTTTCCGCTTTTGCGGCAAGCATCATGGCTTCCTGCTGCTGCCAGGATCAGGGCGCTCCGCCTCTGACTCCCCTTCCCAAGTTCAACGACCTGAACCAGCCGGGCACCGAGATTGTCCCCATGGTCATGAAGTCCAAGAAGTAATCCTCTTCAGGGATTGACACAACTTTTCAAGCCGCACTTGGTGATTGTCCAGGTGCGGCTTTTTCTATACAAACGGGGCAGACCATATGGAAGATTGGAAACATTGTCCCGAATTTGCGCCTTTGGCGGATTTGATCCGCAATCATGACAGCTTTGCGGTAGTGGCGCATATCCATCCGGACGGGGACGCCATCGGCTCCACGCTGGCCCTGGGGGATGCCCTGAAGAACATGGGCAAGCGCGTGGTCATGATGAATGAGGACGGCGTTCCTGCCATCCTGGCCTTTCTGCCCGGTGTGGAGGACATTATTTCCACGCCTGACGAACCGGTGGATGTGGAAGTGGCCGTTTCCGTGGATAACGGCGCCTTGAAGCGCCTGGGGGAACGGAGCCTGCGGGCCCTGGCCGGAGCCAAGGTCTGGGCGAACATCGACCACCATCAGACCAATGAGAGGTTTGGGGACGTGCAGTGCGTTCTGCCGAATGAATGCGCCACGGGGGCGGTGCTTTATTATTTTTTCAAGTACCTGGGGATTTCCTTTACCCCGGTGATGCGCGATGCCCTTTATGTGGCCGTCAGCACGGATACGGGGTCTTTCCAGTACCAGATGACGACGGCTGCCGTGATGGAACTGGCGGCGGACCTGATCCGGATGGGAGTCAACGTGCAGGATATCAACCGCCAGCTGTATCAGGAAAAACCATGGGTGAAGATGCAGTTGTTCCGTGAAGTGCTCAATGGCATGCAGTTGACGCCGGACGGCAGGATTTGCACCTTTTGCCTGACGAATGAGGCCAAGGCCCGGATAGGCTGCCGCCCGGAAGATACGGAAGGATTGATTGATTTGCTGCGTTCCGTTCAGGGCGTCTGGCTGGCCGCTTATTTGGAGGAGTCCGAGGACGATCCGCGCATCCGCATTTCCCTGAGGTCCAAGGTGCCGGAAATTTCCGTGGCCGAGCTGGCTTCCCGCTTTGGAGGCGGCGGCCATGCGATGGCGGCCGGAGTGCGCATCAGGGGCCCGGTTGAGGAAGTGCGCCTCGTTATTCTGGAGGCCATGCAGGCGGAAGTGGAACGCGTGCTCCAACAGCAGATTTCATGAATAATTCCGACTCCATACAAACTCCGTCAGGCGTGCTGCTGATCGACAAGGCGCAGGACATGACTTCCCACGATGTCGTGGCGATTGCGCGCCGGTCCCTGGGGATCAAGAAGATTGGCCACTGCGGTACGCTGGACCCCATGGCCACGGGACTGCTGATGCTGGTGGTGGGAAAGGCCACCAAGCTTCAGGACAAGCTGATGTGCGAACATAAGGAATACGCCGGTACGCTGACGCTGGGCGTGGAGACTTCCTCCCAGGATGCCATGGGGGAAGTGGTGGCGGAGTATTCCGTGGAGGGAGTTACCGAAGAGGCGGTGGGGGATGCCTTTGGCCGGTTTGACGGGGCGTTTGAGCAGATTCCTCCCATGGTGTCCGCCATCAAGAAGGACGGCGTGCCGCTGTACAAGCTGGCGCGCAAGGGGCAGGAGGTTGTCCGCGACCCGCGGTCCGTGGAGGTCTTCGGCCACCGGATTACCCGCATGGCCATTCCGGAAGTGGATTTCACCGTTCAGTGTTCCAAGGGTTTTTATGTGCGTTCCTATGCCTATGATATAGGAAAGGCGCTGGGCTGCGGCGCCCATTTGAGCGCCTTGCGGCGCACACAGTCCGGTAGCTTTACGCTGGACCGGGCCATTACGGTGGAAACCTTGAAAACCGCGCCCAGGGAGGAGTTGTTCCGGGCAATGCTTTCTCTGGAGGAACTGGCGGCCATTCTGATTGCCAAGTAAGAGCATGTTCATTTATCAGGAGTTCAAGCAGTTGAAGGACGTGTCCTTCCCCGTGCACTGGGCCATGGGGATGTTTGACGGGCTGCATGTCGGCCATGCGGCGGTGATTGACGCCGCGGTGGAAGGCGCCCGCAGGAACGGTGGAATTCCCGCCGTGCTGACGTTTCGCCGTCATCCGCTGGCTCACGTCCGGCCGAAGGAGGCGCCGGCGGCCATTATGGACGCGGACCGTGAAAAGTTCGCCCTGCTGGAAGAAATGGGCGTGGAAATGGTGCTGAGCCTGGAGTTTTCCGCCGCGCTGGCGTCCATGAGCCCGGAGGAGTTTATCGGGGAGTTGTGTTCATCCTGCCGGGTGGCGGAGATTGCCGTGGGCGAGGACTGGCATTTTGGACGCGACCGTGCGGGCGATGTGAGAACTTTGCGCAATCTGGGGGAATGTTACGGGTTCAAAGTGACGGCCATTCCCCCCATCCTGCGCGACGGAGAGCGGGTCAGCAGCACCCGCATTCGGGAGGCCGTGCGGCTCGGAGATTTTCCTCTGGCGACGCGGCTGCTGGGGCGTCCCTTCCGCTGGCAGGGAACGGTGATTCATGGGCGCCAACTGGGGCGTTTGCTGGATTACCCCACGGCCAACATGAGGCCAGGCACCGAATTGCTGCCGCCCCGGGGAGTTTACGCCGTCCGCGCCCGCGTGAACGGAACGGAATACGGCGGCGTGGCCAATCTGGGGGTGCGCCCCACGGTGGAAGAGGAGGAGGGCGAGCTTCTGCTGGAAACCCATCTGTTCGGCCAGCCGGGGGATATTTACGGGGCGCAGATGGAAGTGACGCCCGTACGGTTCCTGAGGCCGGAAGCCAAATTCCCTTCCCTGGATGCTCTGAAGAGCCAGCTTGCGCTGGATGCCCGGCAGGCCGCGGAAGTGCTGGAACGGGAAAAGTAAGACACAGAAAACTGTAAAATGAAGGATGTCGGCTTGACCGCGGGGGCGATCGGGGGTTTTGTGTTCGCACGTCATGTTGGTTGAGCAGTTAAAATCAAAAATCCATCGTGCCATGATCACCCGCGGCGATGTTCAGTATGAAGGCAGCATCGAGATTCCTGCCGATTTGATGGCCGCGGTGGATTTGTGGCCTGGGGAAAAAGTGCTCGTGGCCTCCGTCACGTCCGGCAATCGTTTGGAAACATACGCCTTGCAGGGCCCGGCGGGAACGGGGAATATTATCATGAACGGAGGCGCCGCCCATCTGATCAAGACGGGGGAACGCGTGGTGATCATGAGCTTTGCCCTGTCCGACAAGCCCATTGTCCCGAAGAAAATCGTCTGCAACGAGCATAACGAAATCATTTCCTAGACTTTACAAACCATTCGAATTCACACATACTCCCCGCGCTCATGAACCTTTTTCTAGCAGATTCACTTAATATCAGCATTCAGTTGCTTTTTGCCGTTCTGATCGTTGTATCCCTTCTTCTTCTGGGCGTGGTACTTATGCAGAGACCCAAGCAGGAGGGCCTGGGCGCGGCCTTCGGCGCGGCCATCACGGACCAGGCTTTTGGGGCCCGCACGACGGACGTGCTGAAAAAGGCTACGGTTTATTTTGGGTCCGCATTCATGCTTCTTTGCCTGTTGCTGGCCATGCTGATCAACCGCCAGCATGTCAAGAGTTCCGAAAGTCTGCTGAGCCCGGAAATGCAGGAAGCCGCCGCCAGGCAGGAAGCTTCCGTCCCCGTCAAGACTCCGGAAGAGCTTCGGCAGGAGGAATTGCGCAGACGTGCCGCAGAAGCGGAAGCGGCTGCCGCCAGTGAAACGCCCGTTTCCAGTACTCCCGAGGCACCGGCTCCCGAAACTCCTTCGGCACCTCAGCAATAGAAGTTTGCTTTTTCAAACATCCCCGGCATGGCTTCCGTCTGCCGGGGATGTTTTTGCATAAGGAAACGGGCCCCATTTCCTTATGGCCGGAAAGCGTCTTTTGAAATTGGGCGCCCGGCAAGTTTTCCGCTTGCCCTCAACCGTAATTGCGCTACTCTTGGCAAAGTATGAAAGCACCTTTTCTGAACCGTAAATCCAAGGGATTCACGCTGATTGAATTGCTCGTGGTGATTGCCATTATCCTGACGCTGGCCGGCATCTCCATGATCGTGGTGAACGGCGTGATGGAAAAATCCCGCGTTACCACGGCACGGAGCGACTGCAACGGTTTGCAAACGGCCATAGAAAACTACATGTTGGACAACGGCCGTCCCCCCGTAGCCTGGACTGGCCGGGAAATGAGCAGGAAGGCTCGCAAGGATGGCCAGTATTATCTGACTACCGCCCTGGACGACGACAGCCGCATCATGAGCATTCTGACGAATTACATGGACCGTGGAGACGAAGACAGGAAGCTCAATCCCAAAAAGACTGCCTATTTCAACACCACTACGACGGACGTGGAAGGTTCCCCCGGCCTGTTTTTTGAAAGCCGCGGACGCGTGAGCTTGATAGACCCGTGGGAATCCCCCTACCACATTGTTCTGAACGCTAATCCGGACGACCGTTCCCCCCGCGTCCAGGTGGGTTCCCGCATGGTCACCAAGAACGTTGCCGTTTACAGTGTGGGCAAGGACAAGCAGGGCAGTACGGAGGACGGACACATCAATAATCCGGAATTTACGGACGACAACGTAACGTCCTGGTAACGCATTCGTGAACCGTTCGTTTCCGAATGGGTTCATTCTTTTTGAAAGGGCTTTCCGGCATGCCGTCGGAAGGCCCTGCGATTATTCAGGCATACTGGCCCCAAACCGTATTTTTTTCTTTTCAACCCCTATCAAAAACCCCTCAATAAGTCCCAGACATGAACTGGTTCAAAACAGACGACGTACGCATTCAAGACATCGAGCCCCTGATTTCCCCCGCCATCCTGATCAAGGATTATCCGGCGACCACGGAGATCGCCAAGATGGTGGCTACGACGCGCAAGAATGCGGAGAACATCATTTCCGGCCATGACGACCGGCTGCTGGTGGTGGTGGGGCCGTGCTCCATCCACGATCCCCAGGCAGCGGTGGATTATGCCGCCCGCCTCAAGGAGCAGATGGTGCGCTTTGAGAAGGATCTGGTGATCATCATGCGCGTGTATTTTGAAAAGCCCCGTACTACGGTAGGCTGGAAGGGACTGATCAATGATCCGTTCATGAACCACACGTTCGACATCAACCGTGGATTGCACATGGCGCGCGGCCTTCTGCTCCGCCTGGGAGACATGGGCGTGCCTGCCGCAACGGAGTTCCTGGACACCATCACGCCTCAGTACATTGCGGACCTCATCACGTGGGGCGCCATCGGCGCACGCACGACGGAAAGCCAGGTGCACCGTGAGCTGGCCTCCGGCCTGTCCATGCCCGTAGGGTTCAAGAACGGCACCAGCGGGAGCCTTCAAATTGCGGTGGACGCCATCATTTCCTCCTCCTGCCCGCATTGCTTCCTTTCCGTGACCAAGCAGGGTGTTTCCGCCATTGTCTCCACGACGGGCAACAAGTCCTGCCACCTGATTTTGCGCGGTTCTTCTCTGGGCCCGAATTTTGATGAGATGCATGTGAAGGATGCCGGGGAAGCTCTGCAGAAGGCCGGGATCAACAACCGCATCATGGTTGACTGCTCCCACGGCAACAGCTGCAAGGATTACCGCAACCAGCCGGGCGTTGCCGCCGCCATCGCCAAGCAGATTGCCGAAGGTTCCGACCAGGTGGCGGCCGTGATGATTGAAAGCAATCTCGTGGAAGGAGCCCAGCCTTTGAGCTCCGATCTGGTGTATGGCAAGAGCATCACGGACCAGTGCATCGGATGGGACACGACGGTGGAAGTATTGGAAAACCTCGCCGCCGCCGTCCGTACGCGCCGGGCGAAGCGTCAGGAAGCCTGATGCCTTCCACTGGAGGATGAAAAGCGGCGGTTAAACGGCAAAAGCCGGAGAATGCCGACAGTTTTTCGTCTTTTGACGGAGAAGCCGTTCCGATTCCTGTTTTATCATTAGCCCTTCGGCGAGAGGCCGGAGGGCTAAACTTTATCATTCCAAAGGTAGGAATGGCGTTCTGACAGGGTTTTGCCGGTTTGGTCCTTCAGAAGCAGTTTCCACGCCAGGATCTGGCCGTTTTCCTTGGCATCATCCCCAATGAATTCAAAGACGGGGGATTGCGTGCCGCCTTTCCGCCCGGCAGGGTAGGAAATGGATTTGGTCAGGATCCTGGATCCCGTTTTTCCCTGGCGGTACATCATGACCAGCGTGACCGCCTGGTCCGGATTCGCGTCATACCAGGTGACGAAGTAGTACTGGCCCTGGCGCTGGACGCGTTCCTTGTCCGAGACGGCCCCGTACAGCAGGAAAGTAGCCTGGGAACGGTGCATGCCTACGTCCTCCGACGGGAGTGACGTAGTTTTCAGAGGAACTTCCCTCACGTGTTCAATCCCGGTGATTTTCCCTGCACAGGAAAACAGAAGCGGAACCATGGCCGCGATGCAAAAGGAGGCAGGGAATCTCATGAAGCACATTCAATACATATCCGCCTGGAGAGTCAATACAAAGGTAGGACTCCCTCCGGGCCATGGTTTGCGGATAGAGGGAATTGGAACGGTTTTTCCCTCCCGCCGGACACCGCTCCCGTTCGTAACGGGATGGGCAGCCAGCGGTTCCGGACTGGAGGCGGTTTACAGGGCCGCGTGGGGAATGAAGGTTGAAAGGCGAACGATGTTCCGGATGCCGGCACGGGAATGGTGAGTACCGTCCGTCGCCGGCAGGATCAATATAAGGGAACCACAAGCATGGACCCCAGGGTCAGCCAGCAGGGCAGTGTCAGGAAGGAGGCTACGGTGGTAGTCAGCAGGATTTGCGTGCCCAAGTCCGGATGGCCGCCGAAACGTTTGGCCAGAATGACCGGAATGACGGCGGAAGGAATGGCTGCCTGGATGACGATTACCCGCTTGATGTAGTCGTCAACCGGAAGGAAGTACGCCATGAGCAGAAGCAGAGCCGGGGCCAGCCCCAGGCGCGTCAGAAGGCCGCAAATGATGGGCTTGGGCTCCCATTTCATGTTGTGCCACAGGTCCCGCATGGAGCAGCCGAACAGGATCAGACAGAGGGGAGTGGCGCAGTTGCCGATCATTTCCAACGCTTTCATCAGGGGCGCCTGGGCGACGTAGGCTCCCAGGCCGGACCATGCGAGTGTCAACCCCACGATGACAGCCAGCAGGGGGCCGCGGAAGAAGACGCCCATGTTCAGATTGCCGGGCCCTCCGGCAATGATGATGACGCCAATGCTCCAAACCACCAGTTCACACCCCACGTTGTGGACGAAGAGAACGCCCAGCGTGGGGTCATTGCTGGCCGTGAACAGCATCTGGATGATGGGGATGACGAAGAAGGCATAGTTCTGCACCCCTGCCGTCAGGGTGAAGGTGCGCAGGCCGGTACCGATGCGCATGCGGAGCATTTTGGCTACCAGCCATGCCGCCGCAATGCCGAGCAGAAGCTCCAAAGCGCCCGCACTTATGGCCTGGAGGGAGAAAGAGACGCTGCTGAGCGTTTCATTGCCGGAGAGCACCATGTATTTCATGATGCTGTGGAAGACCAGGCACGGATAAGCCACATCCATGGCCAGCCGCATGATGGGGGCGTCGTGGTCTGCCTGGATAACCTGCTTGTGCCGCAGGTAAAACCCTGTGGCAAAGAAGAGATAAACGGGGATGGTGGAGAGAAAAGAGGTGACGATGATGGAGCTGGTGTCCATGGCGGGGATTTTTGTGGGGGGAATGGGCGGAAATTCGCGTCGGGAGATGGTTTAGCGACACATCATCCGGCATTCAACACAAAAAATGCAACAGGTCTTTGACACTGGAAAATACCTTGGAAGGGTTGGCCTCTTCCAATGCGGCAACGTCTGCGCCTGCACCCCAGGCGGCGGACAGGCAGGCCACGCCCGCTGTTCTGCATGCGGCGGCATCGGAGACCGTATCCCCCACATAACAGAATTCTTCCTTCTCAAGTTGGTAAAAATGCAGCAGTTCCGTGATGGCTTCCGCCTTGTTCGGCTTGTCTTCCGATCCTGTCTTGATGGAACAGAACAGGTCCTGCATGCCGAATTTTTCAAGCGTGATCATGCAGCTTTTTTCCCCCTTGCCTGTGATCAGGGCGACCAGTATTCCAGCAGCCTGCAGAGTTTTTATCAATTCATAAATGCCCTCATAAGGTTTGGGGCATTCCTCATGCATTTTTTCGTAAATCGGATAAAAGTCATGAAGCGCCTCCTGCCATTTTTCCCCGGCAACCATTTTGATCATTCCCGCTTCATTCAAGCCGAAGGTCTGCACAATTTCCCGTTCGCTCAGCACATGGCCCGCGTATGGTGAAACCGCCTGCTTGAACGCCTTGATGCACATGGGGATCGTTTCCCCTATCGTGCCGTCCAGGTCAAATGCTATCAATTTAATCATTGTTCGGGGTTTCCGTTGATTTTACGGATAACTTTGCAGGGATTCCCGGCGGCCAGGCTGTCGGGCGGAATGTTTTTGGTGACCACGCTGCCGGCGCCGATGACGCTGCCTTTTCCAATCGTGATTCCGGGCAGAATAATGACGCCGCCCCCGATCCAGCAGCCGTCTTCTATCGTCACCGGAAGGGCGAACGTACGGCGTATGTAGTCAATACCGTCATCCGTTTCAACAGGGGCGACGCGTTCATTCAGGTCAACGGGATGCGTAGCCGTATATATTTGGACGTTCGGGGCTATCAGGACATTGTTCCCAATGGTGATTTTGTTGCAGTCCACGAAGGTGCATCCCGTATTGACCGTGACGTTGTTCCCGATGTGGATGTTGCACCCGTAGTCGCAGATGAACGAGTGGCCTATGGAAACTTTGGTTCCGATGCTGCCGAGCATTTCCTTCAGCACCTCGTATTTTTCCTCCTTCCGGTCGTAAGGAAGGGAATTGTACTTCATCAACAGGCGGTGGGTCTTGCTCTTGAATTCAAGAAACACCTTGTCATGGCAGTCATACCATTCACCCGCCATGCATTTTTCCAATTCGGTCTTCATGTCAGTTGCGTGATTGTCTGGTTGGAGAGGAGGCCGTGCCCTGCCGCGCGGGAGGCGGCAGGGCAGGAGAGCCTTTATTCCCACTCGATGGAGGCCGGAGGCTTCGTGGAAATATCGTAAAGGACGCGGTTGATGCCCTTTACTTCATTGAGGATGCGGTTGCTGGTTTCACGCAACAGGGCGGCAGGCAGTTCCACCCAGTCCGCCGTCATGGCGTCTTCCGACACGATGGCGCGCAGGTTGGTGGCCCATTCGTAGGAACGTTCATCACCCTTGACGCCCACCGTCTTGACGGGAATGAGGCCGGCATAGGCCTGCCAGACTTTTTCATACCAGCCGTATTTTTTCAGGTTGCCGATGAAGATGGCATCGCATTCCCGGATGATGTCCAGCCGGTCCCTGGTGACCACGCCGGGGCAGCGTACGGCCAAGCCGGGGCCGGGGAAGGGGTGGCGCCACAGAATGTCGTGGGGGATGCCCATGGAGGCTCCCAGTTCGCGTACCTCGTCCTTGAACAGTTCCGCCAGGGGTTCCAGCACCTTTCCCTGCGCCTGAAGCTCCAGCACGCGTTCCACGCGATTGTGGTGCGTCTTGATGACGGAAGCCTTGGATTTGGCGTTGGAGGCGCTTTCAATCACGTCCGGATAGAGGGTCCCCTGGGCGAGCATTTCCGCATTGCCCACGGCATCCCAGAATACGTCAATGAACAGGCCGCCGATGATGCGGCGCTTTTTTTCCGGATCTCCCTCTCCGGCCAGGGCCGTCAGGAAGCGTTCGGAGGCGTCCACCGTTTCAATCTTGACGCCCATGCGCGCGAAGTTGGCGCGGACTTCATCCGCCTCATTTTTCCGCAGAAGGCCGTTGTCCACGAAGATGGCGCGCATGTTTACCCCGGCTTCATGCAGCAGAACGGCCAGCACCGTGCTGTCCACGCCGCCGGAAACGCCGCAGACGACCTGCTTGTTGCCCACGCGTTCGCGGATTTCACGGATGAGTTCCCTCTTGAAGTCGCCGATGTCGAATTTTTTCAGATTGGCGGCGCAGGAGAGAAAGTTGCGCAGAATGGTCCGTCCTTCATGGGAATGAGTCACTTCCGGGTGGAACTGGATGCCGAAGGTGGTTTCCCCCCATTGCAGGGAGACCGGAATTCCTTCCGCATTGCGGGCGATCACCCGGCAGCCTTCCGCCAGATGGTCCACCGTGTCCGAATGGCTCATCCATACCTGGGAGGAGGGGGACATGTCCTGATACAGGCCCGTGCAGGATTCCGGAATCAGAGCGGCGGGGCCGTATTCCCGCTTGTTGCTGGCTTTGACGCTTCCCCCATGCTTGATGTTGAGAAGCTGCATGCCGTAGCATACGCCCAGAACGGGAACGTTCAGGCTCTGGAGCCAGTTGAAGTCGATATCCGGCGCGTCTGCGTCCGTCGTGCTTTTGGGACCGCCGGAAAGGATGACGGCTCCAGGTTCGTGGATCTGGTCCAGGTCTTCCAGAGCGTACAGTTTGGCCATGTAGCCCAGTTCGCGCACGCGGCGCACGATGAGCTGGGTGTATTGGGAGCCGAAGTCGATGACGGCTACGAGATGTTTGTCGTCCATGAGAGAAGTTTTTTAGCAGGAATAGTTGATGGGTTCTTCCGTGATGGTGATGTCGTGGGGATGGCTTTCCTTCAGGCCGCCGGAAGTGATCTGGACGAACCGGGCCTTCTCCCGGAGTTCCTGCAGGTTGCGGGCCCCCAGGTAGCCCATGCCGGAACGCAGGCCGCCCATGAGCTGGAAGACGACGTCCGCCAGCATGCCCTTGTACGGGACGCGGGCTTCCACGCCCTCCGCAACGAGCTTGCCGGAGCTGTTCTGCCCGTACCGGTCGCCGGAGCCGCGGCGCATGGCACCGAGGGAACCCATGCCGCGGTATTGCTTGAAGTGGCGGCCCTGGTAATGGACCACCTTGCCGGGGCTTTCTTCCGTACCTGCCAGCAGGCCGCCCAGCATCACCAGGTCGGCGCCGGCCGCCAGGGCCTTCACGATGTCTCCGGAATAGCGGATGCCGCCGTCTGTAATGACGGTTACGCCTGCGGGGCGGGCCACGGAAGCTACTTCCTTAATGGCGGTGAATTGGGGCATCCCCACGCCGGAAATGACGCGGGTGGTGCAGATGGAGCCGGGGCCCACGCCCACCTTGATGGCCTGGACGCCCGCCTTGATCAGGTCGGAAGCGCCTTCCGCAGTGACCACGTTGCCGGCCACGATGGGGCGGTCCGTCAGCTTGCGGAGATTGGAAACCACATCCATCACGCGGGTGGTATGGCCTGTGGCGGCGTCGATGAACAGGGCGTCAGCCCCTGCGGCGACCAGGGCCTTGGCCCGGTCCAGGTAGTCGGGGCCTACGCCTACGGCAGCGCCGCAGCGCAGATGGCCGTGCTCGTCCTTGGAGGCGTCCGCAAACATGGCGCGCTTCTGAATGTCCGTTTCCGTGATCAGCCCGGCAAGAACGCCGTTTTCATCCACGAGGGGGAGCTTTTCAATGCGGTGCGTGTAAAGGATGTGGCGTGCTTCTTCAATAGTGGTGCTGGGGGCAGCGGTAATCAGGCGGGAAAGAGGAGTCATCACATCCTTCACCAGCACGTGTTCGTAATCGTCCACTCCGCGCATATCGCGGCCGGTGACGATGCCTTCCAGCTTTCGGTTGGCATCCACTACGGGGAAGCCGGAGTAACCCTGGTCCATCATGACGTGATGGACTTCTTCAAGCGTCATGTCCTTGCTCACCGTGACGGGGTTCGGAATGACAGCATTCTCAAACCGCTTCACGCGGGAGACCATGGCCGCCTGAATGTCGATGGGATTGTTGCGGTGGATGACGGCGAGGCCGCCTTCACGTGCCAGGGCAATGGCCAGTTCCGATTCGGAAACGGTGTCCATGGCCGCGGAAAGCACGGGGATTTTCATGTTAAATCCGGGAACGAGCTGGGAACTGATGTCCGCATCACCGGGAAGAATCGCGCTCAGGCGGGGCAGCAGGAGCACGTCGTCAAAACTTAATCCAAGAGGGAAATCTGCCATGCGACAATCTACAGTCAAATGCCCTCTGACGCAAGCCGAAACACGATAGCGACGGTTGTTTTTTGAGATAACGACGCGCAACGGGAATGGTGAATCAACGTTGCGGCATTCTTCGCCGCAAAGATGGAATCAAGGTCTCTTTGCTGGTTTCTTTCTGCAGTCCGGTTTGAATCTTATTGTTGTGGTTCCTTTTGCTTTCTTCCCTGGGCTTGAGTGCCTGCGTGTCCGATAAGGAAGGAGATGTCTTTTCTGGATAGTAATGGCAGGCGGATGTACTGGTGACAATGGTAATAATATTGGATGTATGGAAATAATGTATTAATAATAAACAGATATGATAAAAAGGGAGCAAGGAGGGTAGCTGCGTGATCCTGCCTTCAACAATTCAGGGTTGGGAAAGGTGCATGGCAATGAAATAAACGCCGATGAGAATAGCTATAAGACTGGGGGGGAAACAAGAAATATCGCCAGCTTCTAGAAACATGTAAAATCCAATAATGATGTGTATTCCCTCCATGCTCTCCGTTGATGAAATGCCGCTGAAAAGTGCTTTCAGCAATATCGGTATGGCCGATGAGGGCATTTGGGATGTGATTTTGTTCTGGCAATCATTGAACCTGGAAGAATGCTGACTTTGTTTAAAATAAAAAACTAAGCAGAAAGTAAAAATAGGAGGAATGTAACGAATTAGCTGATTAAGAGTTCATTACGCTTTGCTTTGTATTCAAAGGATTGAAATGCAGATTTAAGCAGAACATGGCAAGGTTTCGTTACTATCTCGTTACTTGGATAACAATGCAAGTAATTAGCTAATCAATTTTTATTCAGTGCATTTCGTAATTTTGTGTGCCGTCAGATAATTCAATGATAACTAATTTTGTAACCAGAAAGAACATTGTGTCATGAGATCAACATTCAAAGTATTATTTTACGTGAAGAAAGGCAGCGAAAAACCAAACGGAAGATTATCTCGAAGAGGAAAAGCAAGAGGTTTATGAAAAGGTTCGGGATATGCAAAACCGCAAAGACGAACTGCGGGAGAAGTTCCTGAATATGCACGAATACACCCAGCAAAAAGAAGAGGAAATATCCGATCTCGAAAACCGTATAGCGCAACTCAAACATGATTACGTGCCTTACAAGGCACAAGACGATATAAACCTGTTGTTTGAAATATTTCCAAATCTGAGCGAACGCCTGCTGATAGCAAAACTATGTAAAGGTGTCAGATTGGCGATGGATACCCTTAAGCAGCTCTTTAAAGGCGAAGCTGTGCCAGTTACAGGCATCTCCATTCTCCCGAACAAAATCAATCTTTCGATGTGCGGTTACCAAATTACAACTATTTAAGGAGAGCAAGGGCTCCGACAAGATAAAACTATCAATTAACGGATAAAATATCAGTGAATGATTTAAAAAATAATTCGGCAAGCTTCGACAGACAATAAAACCGCATATAACGCCCCAAAAAAAGGACGAAGTGAATCAAAGTAAGGGATTAAATGGTAAGGACTATAAGATGCGGTTCGGCAAAAATTTCGAACAAGTTCGGAGTTTTGATCTCACCTTTCGCTAAATTTACGATTATAGGTCTTGACAAAGGAACAAGGTATAATAGATTTTTGTTATTTATTGAACTTTCCGATATGGCAGATTGGGGGATGCATACAGTACATCTGCGTGAGCCTGAAGATAATTTAATAGAATTTTTTTCGTTCTTTAAAAAGAATCTTATAAATAATTTAAAATATAGAATATGGTACATTTAGTTTATTGTGAAGACAAGGCAAGAGTGTTGGATAAAATAATTGCAGGAGAGAAAACCATGATCGTCAGAGGTGCAGCAGGTCGAAAAATTCCGCATAGCAGGGTGTTTACTGGGGATATACTCTACTTCATGCAAAAAGGGTCAAAGAAAATTACGGCAAAGGCAAATGTTGTTAATGTAGAGAATTTCGTGAAACTTTCCGAAGAGGAGATTATTTCAACCATCAAGGAACGTCAGAAAAAACTCAGCCTTACCGATAAACAAAAGGAGCGCTGGCACAAGAAATGCCTTTGCTTTATTGAGTTTTCCGATGTAGAGCAGATTGAACCTCTAGATTTTGATCATCAGTCTAATATGGATGATTGGCTAATTATTGAAAAGATTGAGGATGTGGTTGTTGGGACAAGTATCCCGTACAACTACGATAACAGCAGATTTTGAAACTTAAAGATATGGATAAGTTATTCCTTGAATTTATCCAATATCTATGAAGGTTATATTTCGCAAATTTTAGGGTATATCAAATATAATGTTTTATTATCAGAACACAAAGTATATTCCAAGAACGAAACACCTCCGGATTGAAACTTCATGTGGGTGATTTACAGGAGGATAAATCGTTTTTTTGCCCATATTCGGAATGGAAGAAGATTTTAACTTGATCTGAATAATATGCGTGTTTATGAAACGGTGATGGAAAATGAGTTATTCCCGATGGATACCTTCAGACCGTGCCGTATCCTTTTCGTCTGTCTCGGCAACATTTGCCGTTCTCCCGCTGCGGAAATCATTTTCAAGACCATGGTAAGGAAGCAGGGGCTGGATGAAAGGATTGAAAGCGACTCCGCCGGCATGATCGGCTACCATCGGGGATGTCCTCCCGATGCCCGGATGCTGGAAGCCCTGAAAAAATACGGCTACAACAATCCGGGACTCAAATCACGCCCCGTCCGGAAGAATGACTTGGAAGAGTTTGATCTGATTGTGGGTATGGACCGGGAAAACCTGCGCGATTTGAAGGAAATGGACAAGAATGGGCTCGCAGAACGAAAAATCGTGCCCATGTGCTTTTTTGCAACCCGTTTTCTGGATGAAGAAGTACCGGATCCCTATTATGGCGATCGGGAAGGATTTGAACACGTCGTGGAACTCCTGGAAGACGCCTGCTCCGGTTTACTGGAACATTTGAAAAAACAGATGAATCCCTGAAAGACGTCTGAGGCTATTATTTCATGATGTCAAAAGTGACGGCTGCTGGAGGGAATGAATGGGAGTCCTGCCCTCATGCTTTTAAATGAAATTACAAAGCCATAGTAATTTCTAAATTATTCAGGCCATTATGCATCACTTTTATTAGGAACATTCTTTTTTTGCCGTTACAATCCTTTGCGGCAATTATTTTTTTCCTGGAAAATGTATGATAGGTTTTTTATGTTGAGATCGAGAATTTGAAAATTCACGCCGGCGAGGATTCGGAATTTCAGCACGGGCTATATTAATAGAATTCGACTTAATATATTTCTCTATATATTTATACAAAAAACTCAGTATAAGCAATACAAGGGATCTATATACTTGATTAACCATTCAGCACACGGCCTTTCCCTTTTACAGCAAATCTGGAGTATAGAAAGGTAATCAGCAGGAATCGGGCCTTTGCTTTGAACTGCCTTGTTGTTACAAA
>JAJQCV010000054.1 GCA_021202525.1 Akkermansiaceae bacterium
CGGATTCACAATCCGTTAAATATTTTCCTGTAAACTGTCCTTCATCCACTATGTGTTATAGAAAAATAATAAATATTTTTATCTCCTTTTTGATAGTGTGCTGTAGCAGCCATGTCATTGCTTTTTCGCAGGCCGGAGAGGTTGTTGATTTAAGTACTCCTCGAATTTGGACGGCAGTGACGGGACATCAATTGAAGGCAACATATGAGGGAAGAGATGGAGATAAAATTCGGTTGCTTGTAGATGGTGGGAAAGTTAAAACCGTTTTATTGGAAAAACTTTCAGAGGCTGACCGGAGATTGTTGAATGAAGCTGCACCGGAGAAAGGAAAAGGAAGACTGAAACCAATACTACTGGAAACAGCGTAGATCATCCCTATGTCAAATTTCTTGCTGAAGCTAAGCAAAAACGCCTCGTCGGGGAAGAGGGGGTGAAATATTATCAGAATGTCGTTCACGCACTCTATGGGCATTTGGACTCATATAAATTTGGTTATCCCAAAGATTTTATAAAGGAAGACGGCTTCTTTAATATGAAGTACTTGAAAAGTGTTCATGTTAAGAAAAAACGAATTTCCGAACGTAAAAATCTTTTTACAGAGGAAAAATTGCCCACTCCTGTTTACAGCAATGAACCCCGATGGGAAATGGTGGAACAGAAGGTTAAGTTTATTTTAGAAGGGGATTTTATTCAGCTCAAACAGCAGGATACTTTATACGCAGGAAGCAAGGAGAAAATAGAGGAATTCGGTATTTTAATAAATAAGAAGAGTCGAAATGCCGAGAGCTATGATGCCTGGTACAAGGAAGACGGCAAGGATTATCTTTACCAGCTGGAGACTTGTGTGAATCCGTCCGATGACGGTGAGTTTACGGTTGGCAGAACAAAGAAGATGAAATGGTTGACTTTATGTTCACATGATTTGCGTAAGGGGATTTTTTATACCTTGAAAGTTCTGATCGATGAAAACGGAAAAATTATGATCAAAAATTCCGAAGAGGGGTCATTCATGTTTTTTGCCACTCTTCCGAATAAAAAGGCCTTTGTGTATCCGAGAGCGGATGACAGGCTTGTCTTTACTTCAATATATGTCAGGGCGATTGCCTTGGGACGGTATGATATGAACGGCTTTCCGTTGGATCTGGAAAAACTGTGGGCTGGTGTAAAACAGAGAGATTATTATGTAGACGCCAAACCTTCAGATAAACACGACGATCCCCTTAATGTTTTTGCGGAACGGAATGTCAAGGATAAGTAAACCCGCTTGAAAGCAGCGGGGGGTATTCCATTTCCGGAAAAACGGATAGCGTAGCTTGGGGGAGTCAAGGTGGCAGCATGTTTTCCATGCATGGGACTTGCGGAATGAAACAGGCCGTCCCAAAGCACAAATATTCATTAGTTAATGAAAGCCATTCTCCAGATACCCTGACGGATACGGAGAAAGGCTTTTTTCAGCGCTGTAGGAATTTGCGCGCGCCCACGCAATAAACGGCTCCCGAGTACACGGTCAGAATGACGGCGCCCCAGAGCGTGAATTGATACAGGAAATTGGCGATTCCGTCGCCCTGCCAGTGGCAGAGGGAGGCCACCGGGGACAGGATGGACGGAATGTATTCCGGAGTGTGCACCCAGGTCAGCGCCAGGAGGCAGCCGATGCAGAAGGCCAGCTGGAAGGCCGTTTTCCATTTTCCGGAAGTTCCTGCGGGAATGATGACTCCGTGGTCCTGGGCAATCTGGCGCAGGCCCGTGACCAGGAATTCCCGGCTGATGATAATGATGGTGACCCAGAACGGGCACAGCCCGGCGGCCGTCAGGTAGATGAAGGCCGCGGAGACGGCTATTTTATCCGCCAGCGGGTCAATGAGCTTGCCGAAGGTGGTGACCTGGTTCAGGCGGCGTGCCAGATAGCCGTCCAGCCAGTCCGTACACGCGGCCAGCACAAAGACGATCAGCGCGGCCAGATATCCCCAGGAATGTTGGCCCGCCAGGCTGATGACTGCCGTGAAGACGACCACCAACGCGATTCTCGTCAGGGTAATGGTATTCGGCAGATTCAGCATATGCGGACATTAGGGCGCAGATGGAGTTTCGTAGCAAGCGTTTTTTGCATACTCCGGGAATTAATTTTGTCTGAAGGATGGGGAGGAAAAAGGCAGGAGTGGAAAGGGGAAGAAGCTCATGGAAAGCCGCGTTTTTCCGTATTCCGGAGATTTCCGGCGGGAGGGCCGCTTTTTCTTCGTGCGGAGCGGAAGAAAAGGGATGGCAGGATGGCGCCTCCTTCCGGAGAAGCGGCTGGAAGGCCGGGAATCCGGGCTTTCTGAAATGCCTGGTTCCGTGCCCTTTTTTGTTCCGATAGCTCCGGGAAAGGGGCAACTTTCCGGGCCGGGTAGAATCCGGGGTACAGAAAATGCAGGTTCCGGTTTCCCCGTTTTGGGAAGAACCGTTTATCCAGCAAGGTATGTTGTACGGCCAGCCTGTCAGTTGCCGATGAGTTTGCCGAATTCTTCCTCGGAGATGATCGGAACGCCCAGTTTAAGCGCCTTCTCCCGTTTGGAGCCGCCTCCGTTGCCGGCCAGCAGGTAGGAGGTGGATTTGGAAATGGCTCCCGTAGCTTTTCCGCCGTGTTCGGCGATCAACCGCTCAAAGTGGTCCCGCGGCTGGCTGAGCGTGCCGGTGATGACAAAAGTTTTGCCGGACAGGACGCCTGCCGGGATTTCCAGAAGATTGGCCCTGTATGACTGGGACTGTGGATTGATTCCCAGACCATGAAGAACGTCCAGCGTATGATGTCCGGCAGCGGAGGTGAAGAAGCTGTTGAGGGATTTGGCGGCAGCCACCCCTATTTCCGAGCCGTAGCTGAGTTTTGCCGTGTTTTTCCGGAGATAGCCCGTTTCCAGATAGGGGCCGGTCAGTGCATCTATTTCATCCGTCAGTTCCTTGTAGCGCTGTTGCGCTTCTTCTGCGGAGAGCGTGCCTTCCCGGACCGCTTTCCGGTTTTCACGGGTGTTGGGGTTGGCTTTGAGCGCCGGTTCCACCAGTTCATCCAGGCGGATGATGTCCCTGATGTACGGTGATTCCGCCACATGGTCCAGGTCCGGGTGGGTATCCGCCAGCGCCTTGGCGACCACTTCCCCGATCTGGGGAATGCCGAAGGCGATAAGCCAGCGTTCCAGAGGGAGTTCACGCGCATTTTGCAGGGCATCCAGGGCTTTCTGCGCATTTTTTTCCCCGTAGCGGCGCGGTTCTTCCGCCGTTCCCAGATTGAGGTTGGCAAGCTGTTCCAGCGTCAGGGAGAAGAGGTCCAGTGCAGAGGCGGCCAGGCCGGAGCTACGCAGGGCCTCCGCTACGGATGAACCGATGCTTTCCACATCCAGCGCGGCGCGGGAGCAGAAGTGGGTGATGCCCGTGACGGCCTGGGCCGGGCAGGTGAAGTTGGTGCAGCGCCAGGCTACTTTCCCTTCCTCTTTCATGATGGGGTTGCCGCATGCGGGGCAAAGACCATCCGTGGCTTCCAGAATGCTGTACGGCTTTGAGTTTTCCGGCCTCCTGGAGAGGTTTACCTTGAGCACGGCGGGGATGATTTCCCCCGCCTTTTCCACCAGTACGGTGTCACCGATGCGGACGTCCTTGCGGTCGATTTCATCCTGGTTATGCAGGGTGGCCCGCGCCACCGTGGAGCCGGAGAGCAGCACGGGCTGGAGTTCCGCCACCGGGGTGAGCACGCCCGTACGCCCCACCTGGACGACGATGTTCAGCAGAGTGGTTTCCTTCTGTTCCGGGGGGAATTTGTAGGCGGCGGCCCAGCGGGGCGCGCGCGCCGTGGCCCCCAGCGCTTCCCGCGTGGCCATGGAACGGATTTTGATGACGGCGCCGTCCGTGCCGTAGGGCAGGGAGTGGCGGCCCTTGTCGATGTCGCGGACGGCCTGGCGGGTGGTTTCCAGCGTGTCCGTATAGTATACCGGTTCATTGCAGGGGATGCCGCAATGGCGGAGCATGTCCCAGAAGTCTTTTACATCCTTGAGTTCCGGCCCTTCGTAAGCGCCCAGCCCGTGGGCCAGGAAGGCCAGGGGGCGCGCCGCCACCTGCCTGGGGTCCAGCTGCTTGAGCGTTCCCGCGGTGGCGTTGCGCGGGTTGGCGAAGGCGGGCAGACCTTCCGCGTCCCGTTCTTCATTGAGTTTGGCGAAAGCTTCGTTGGGCATGAAGACTTCTCCGCGCACTTCCAGCACGGCGGGGGCGTCTGCCGGGAGGGTCAGGGGAATGGTGCGGATGGTGCGCACGTTGGCCGTTACGTCGTCTCCCACCTCGCCGTCCCCGCGCGTGGCCGCATAACTCATGCGCCCGTTGCGGTACATGATGGACAGGGCCACGCCGTCGATCTTGGGCTCCACGGAGACCGGAACGGTGTATGCCCCTAATACGTGGATAAGTTTATTGAGGTCGTTGCGAGCTTCTCTTATTTTATCCTTTAATTCTTCGTCCGGAAATAGGGCTTCCACTAGTTTTTTATAAAACTCAATTAGTTCCTCATCCAGGAACGGAGCGTCCCGCTGTTCGAAGATGTCGTCGATGGAAAGCATCGGGACGGCGTGCCTGATCTGGTTGAACCCCTGGAGGGGGGCGCCCCCTACGCGTCGCGTGGGGGAATCCGGGTCCGCCAGTTCGGGATGGTCCCGTTCCAGTTTTTCCAGTTCCAGGAAAAGGGCGTCGTACTCCGCATCGGAGATTTCCGGTTCCGCCTGTTCATAATACAGCCTGTTATGGCGGCGCAGCTCCGTGCGCAGAAATTCCGCGCGCCGGCGCACGGCTTCCTCTTCCGTTCCGTCCTGCCTGCGGTCTGCCAGGGAAAAAAGGTCTTCCTCCATGAAGGGAATGAGTGAAAAAGGTTGCTATTTGCTCAGTTTGATGACGGAACAGGGAGATTTGGAATGTTCGTGGGCCTTGAACAGGATTTTTCCATCCGCAACGGGCAGCGCCGCATTGTCGCCCAGCAGGACCGCTTTGGTATAGCCTGCCGGCAGGGTGACGGAGACTCCTTCATCATCCTCATATCCGGTGGCGTCCAGGGGCTGCATGCGGGCGTATTCCGCGCCTTCCGTCAGTTCCTTCATGGTTCCTTCGCTGGGCGGTTCCGCGGGGCCCTTGTCCGGCGGGGGAATCAGGAAAACGAAGATGTCTCCCTGTTCATTGATGGAAGCGGGCTGGTCCAGTTCCGTCCAGGCGCGCGTGCCGTACACGGCTTCCGCATTGAGTTTGAGCCACTGTCCCACGCCGCGCATGGCGGCGGCCACTTTTTCCGGGACGGTACCGTCCGCCTTCGGGTTGACGTTCAGCAGCAGGTTGCCGCCTTTCGTGACGCATTCCACGAGTTTTTCAATGATGACCTCCGGGGATTTGACATTGGTGTCATAGCGGTTGTAGCCCCATTTGTCGCTCACCGTCATGCAGGTTTCCCAGTCCACGCCGGGATAGCCGCGCCGCGGAATGAAGCGTTCCGGCGTGATATAGTCCCCGCAGCGCAGGTCCAGGGTACCCGCCTGGTTCTGGTTCAGACCGGAGTAGGCGTACAGGCGGTTGTTCATGATGACGCCGGGATTGAGGGAGCGTGCCATTTCCATGAGTTCCGGGGCCTTCCAGCCTTTTTCCCCTTCCATGGCCCCTTGGGAGTAGTCCCACCACATGATGTCTATGGGGGCGTAGCTGGTCATCAGTTCCCTCACCTGGGCGTGCAGGTATTTCTGGTAGGCGGCATGGTCGCGCGGAATGTTCTTTTTTTTGAGCATTTCCGCTTGTCCGTCCGGATAGCAGAGGTCCGGGCAGATCGTGTTGTCGTAGGACGGGTGGTGCCAGTCGATCACGGAGTGGTACAGGCCTACCTTCAGGCCGCGCTTGCGGCAGGATTCCGCGTATTCCCGGACAATGTCCCGGTCGATTTGGCTTTTGGAGTCATAGTCCGTCTGTGCACTGTCGAAGAGGCCGAAGCCTTCATGGTGCTTGCTGGTGAGCACCACGTACCGGCAGCCCGCATCCCGGGCCAGTTGGGCCCATTCTTCCGTGACGCCTTCGCGCGGCTTGAAGAGGGGGAGCGCTTCGGAGGCGTACGTGTCCGTATCTACTTCCACGTTTTTCTGAATCCATTCGGAGCCGCCGGGCTTGCCCTTCCATTCTCCGGCCAGTCCGGAGTACAAGCCGTAGTGAATAAACATGCCGAATTTGGCGTCCCTCCACCATTTCATGCGACGGTTGCGTTCCGCCGCGGTTTCCCTGACGGCGGCATGGTTGGAGTCGGCGGTCATGGGCAGCCCCGGTACCGGAGGGGAGAATACATGGCTCCATGGC
>JAJQCV010000019.1 GCA_021202525.1 Akkermansiaceae bacterium
GGCCTATTCCGTGGACCTGCTGACGGCGCGCGCCAAAAAATGGATCATCGACACGCACCGGGAAAACCCGCAGACGCCCTTCTTCCTGGCGCTGACCCACATCGCCCCCCACTCCCAGCTTCAAATCCCCACGGGCCCCTATCCGGAAGGCCGCGGAGTCCAGGGAGGCGTGCAATGGCTGGGAACTCCCCACAAGCTGGTCAACACGGCCGAAGGGAAAATCAACTCCTACATCTACCCGCGCTACGCCGCCACGAAGTGGCCCGTGGAGGAAAAAAGGTACGCCACCATGATCGCGCGCCTGAGCGACTCCTTCGAGGACCTTGTCCAGACCCTCAAGGACCTGGACATTGACAAAAACACCGTCATCATCATCACCTCGGACAACGGCCCCCATGACGAGGGCGGCCAGAATCCCCAGTTCTTCCGCAATTACGGCCCCTTCGACGGCATCAAGCAGGATGCGTGGGAAGGCGGGTTCCGCGTTCCCGCCATCGTCCGCTGGCCGGGACACGTTCCGGCAGGGGTGGTGAACAGCCATCCTTCCCAGTTCCAAGACTGGATGGCCACGCTGGCGGAAATCGGCGGCGTCCGGGCTCCCTTCCGCTGCGACGGCGTTTCACTGCTGCCCACCCTGCTGAACAAGGGGCGGCAGCCGGAAAGCCGCCTGTACATGGAATACAGCGCCAAGGAATCCCAGAGCAAGAAGAAAACCCCCGGCTACAAGGACTTCCTCCCGTCCCGGAGAGGTGCGGTCCGCGGAGACGAACAGATGGTCTACCTGGGCAAGTACAAGGGGGTGCGCACCAACATCCAGAGCCACGCGGACCCGTTTGAAATTTACGATACGGTCAAGGACCCGGCGGAACGCCGCGACCTGAAAGACACGCCGGAAGGCAAAAAAATGCAGCCTGTGATGCACGACATGGTGCTGAGGATGCGGCGCATCTACGATTACACGCATCCGGAGCGCGGCACCTTCGCCCAAAGGCCCTATGATGAAGAGCCCGTTCCAGCGCTCAGGAAAGGGGAGCTCCCCGCCAGGCTGCTTCCCCTGGACGACGGCACCGCCAGAGGCGTGCGCCAAAAGAACGGCACCATCAGGAGGGTGTTCTACCTGAACGTTCCGGAAACCGGAAAATACGTCTTCTTCATGAAAACCCCGGCGGAAAAGAAGGCCAGGGCATTTGTCCGGCTGCACGACATGCACCTGCTGGACGCGGATTACCATTACCGGCCCGGAACGGAAGTCTCCTCCTCCATGGGGGAACATACCACGGAAAACGATCCCGCACGCACGGGGCTGAAACCCGTGCCGCTGGAAAAAGGCTTGCATCCCTTCATCATTGAGACGGAAGGCTTCTCCGGGCTTCCCCTTTTCTTCTGGCAGAAGGAAGGCGGGGAAAAACGGGAAATCCCCGCCCAGTCCTTCCGCGTGGCGGGATAAAGCGGGGAATACGGGCCGGGAGCCGGGCGTTGGCTCCCCTCCCTCATTTTCCGCCCGTCATCAGCACAAGCGCGCGCGGAGCATGCCTCCTGACCAGCAGGTAAACGCCCCGCGCCAGCATGTAAACGACGGGAACCAGGCACCACCATGCCCAGGAGGGCCATGGAGCCGGAAAGCACGTCTCCACCCCCGTCAGGGCGATCAGCACGAAAATATGGGAGCAGTACACGAAGAAATTGCCGGAAGCCCACCCGGCCAAGAGGCTTGACAGGCCGGGGCTGGCGGTCCTCAGCACGGTTCCGGAACTCAGGAAGGCCAGGACGGTCAGCCCGGAAAAGGAGCCGTCCGGAAGAAGGAACGTATCCGTGCAGCCTGCCCAGATGAGAGCCGCGCAGGCCAGCAGAATGGCGGCGTGGACAGCCAGGGGGATTTTCTCCCAGCGGCTCAGGCAGCCGGGTGCGGCGGAGGCCAGCATGATGCCGAGCACAAAATCCCCGAACATGTAGGGACCGGGCCACGCCAGGGAATCATCCCACCTGTTCAGGAACAGGCAGAACAGGCCGAGCGTGTAAAGCGCCGGGCGGCACTTGACCAGCAGGAACGCCGCCAGGGTGAAAATCATCAAATCCCGCAGGAACCACATGGGCGTCAGCATGGGGCACGCGCCCAGGCCGAACACGGAAGCCAGAGAGGCGGGGGAAACGGGCATGCCCGCCAGCAGCCAGTAGGCCGCGCACCAGAACAAATAGGGCCGCAGCAGGGACATCAGGCGCCCCGCCGTCCAGGTTCCGGCACTCTGCCCCTGGAGGCGCGCTGCGGAAAAATAGCCGGCCAGCAGGAAAAACGTGGCCAGTGCCGGGCCGATCAGCCATTGGTTGGGGGGAAACCCTCCCCCCGGCACGTGCTGCATGATGACGCTTAATGTAGCCAGCAGGCGCGCAATCTCCACCCAGGGCAAACGGGCCGGGGGAGCGGCGCTGGGCGTGGAGGATGGCGTCATGGCGGGACCATTCTGGCGGAATCACGCCGCAAAAGCACTATTTTTCCTCAGGACCGTGATGAAAAGGCCGCCCGCAGTCCCGCCTGAAACGTGGAATCATTCCTCTCCCGGCGCGGCACTGCGGGACTTTCCGGGGTTACAAGGTTTTCTGCATATAAACCACGCCGAAGGAGCGGTTTAATTTGTAACCGATGTTCCTGAGTTCGCCGCAAAAGGCGAATCCGTTACTGGCATGGAATTTCAGGCTTCCCCGGTTTTCCGACGAAATTTCGGCAATGATGTTTTCAATGCCCATTTGCCTGGCGTCCGCTTCCAATCGGTCGAGGCACAGCTTCCCGATGCCCTTCCCCACATGGTCGCGGGCAATGAAACAGGTGATTTTGGCCGTTTTCCGGAAACTTGCCACAGGGGCATAGGAGCTCAGCCAGCAAAAACCGATCACGTTTCCTGCCGATGCATCCACAACCGCATAAGCGGGATATCCGGCCGTCTTTTCTAGCAGCATGGGAAAGGATGCTTCCGGCAAGGGGGCATCCGCAAAGGCCGCCGTACCATGTTCAATATAATCATTGAAAATTTCCATGACGGGCCTGGCATTCTCCATTCCAAGTTTCTCGTATCTTACCTGCATTCTGAAAACCTTTCCTGAGGAAACATGAGATTAAACAGGCGCAAACATCCGGGACAGCGCTTCCTTTGTCATCCGGCTTCCCGCGTCTATCCTCCGTTGAAACGGGCGCAGCCATATGAGTCTGCACGTCCGGCCGCCTTCCCCAAAAAATGGCTGGTTCCTTTCGGAATCAGCCATGGGAAAGGGATCCGGCAAGGGTCTTGTTCATGAATAAAATCCGTTGTCCGGCTCCCGTTCCGGCTTTTTCCGCCTGAAGCGCGGATGGCGGCAGCGGTGAATCTGCGTATCTGCATCGGCTTCTGAAAAATGGCGCGGATTGGACTCTTCCCGAGCCTCCCTGCGCAGAATTTCCAGAAAATCCTTCAGCGGCAATTCCATGTCCGCATCATGGCAGGCCAGCATGGCGGACAGGCGGACCTGTCCGTTGTCATAGTCCACGTACATGGCGAACAGCGTGGTCTGGTACAGATGCCACGGTTCCCTTTCCGCACCGTTTTCCAGATGCGTGTTGATGGCTTCCAGAAGCCACGTGAGCGATTGTTCCAGCTCCAGGTTGTCCAGAACGTCCCGTATGAGGGACGTTTCCTGGCCGAAGCCGGTCACGCTTTCCAGTTGTCTTACCCTGTCGATCTTCATGTCTTGAATCTCCTTTCCGGTGTTTCCTTGTTTGGCGGGGCGGCGGACGGCTCTACCGCTCCGAGGGATTTAGACACTTTTTTCCAATAGTTTGTTCAATCTGGAAAAAATTATTCAGTTCGCGGCAGCCTTGCCTATGTAAGGGAGGTCGCGGTACCGGTTGTCCAAATCCATGCCGAACCCTACCAGGAAGTCGTCGGCCCAGGTGAAAGCCACGTAATCCGCTTCAAAGGGGACCTTGCGGCAGCAGTGCTTGTCCACGGCCACGGCTGTCAGTACGCGCTGCACGCCCCTTCTTTTCAATTCTCCGCAAACGCCCGCAAGCGTCCTGCCCGTGTCCAGCACGTCATCCACCACCAGCACGGGGACGCCGGGCCGGAACGTGCCGCAGTCCCCGCACCACGCCACGGAACCGGAACTCTCCATGCCGGAATAGCTGGATACCTTGACGGACTTCACTTCCGGGCGGGATTTCAAATGCTCCGCCAGCATGGACGCGAAGGGCACTGCCCCCTCCAGAAGCCGGAGCAGGACATAGGGACGGTTCCCCATGTCGGCGTCAATGGAGGCGGCCAGTTCCCGCACGCGTGCGGCAATGGCCCGTTCCCCAATCAGCGGAGTAATGGTATAAGTCATGAAACGGAAGCAGGATAGCCTGCCCCGCGCGGGAAATCAATCCCGGAAGGGGAATGGAGACGAGCCGCAGGGACGCCGGGGTCATTCTTCCATGATTTCCCCGCGCCCGGAGGCAGGCGTTCCGGCCGCTCCATCCGGCTGCGTTATTGCGCCGCTTTCCGGCCTCCGGACCGGACAGGCGGCCCGCCGGGATGCGGGAGGCCGCCCCTTCCCCGGAAGCTCCCGGAAAAACAGCCTTTTCCGCACGGTAAAAGCTCTTGCGTCACAGGGATTTTTCTGCATAATCGCCCGGCAAGAATGACGGAAAAACCCATACAACTTGGCCTGGCCGGGCTGGGTACGGTCGGTTCCGGCGTTTATGAGACGCTGTGCCGCAACCACTCCCTGCTGGAAGCGCGGAGCAAGATACCCTTCAGGATCAAGCGCATTGCCGTGCGCAACCTGAACAAGCACAGGGAAACCGCCGTTCCGGAAGAATTGCTGACCGACGACTGGCACGAGCTGGTGGGGGACCCGGAAATAGACATCATCATTGAACTGATCGGGGGCACCCGCCAGGCCTATGACCTGGTGACGACGGCCCTCCGCGCGGGCAAGCCCGTGGTGACCGGCAACAAGGCCCTGCTGGCCGAATACGGCGCGGAGATTTTCAAGCTTTCCGCGGAGATGGGCACGCCCATCTACTTTGAGGCTTCCGCCGGGGGGGGCATCCCCATCATCCAGAGCCTCCAGAATTCCCTGATCTGCAACCATATCAATTCCATCGTGGGGATCATCAACGGGACTTCCAACTACATTCTTTCCGCAATGGGGGAACACGGGGCCGACTACGAGGACGCCCTGGTGCAGGCCCAGAAACTGGGATTTGCGGAGGAAGACCCCTCCCTGGACGTCAACGGCTGGGACGCCGCCCACAAGGCCCTCATTCTGGCCACCCTGGCCTACGGCACCACCATCTCCCCGGACAAGATTTACGTCAGCGGCATTGAAAACATCACCAGCCGGGATTTCGAATTCGCCAAAAAACTGGGGTACACCATCAAGCTGCTCGTGGTCATCCGCTACCATGAAAATCAGGAGGATGCGCTGGAACTGCGCGTACAGCCCTGCTTCGTCCATGACTGGCACATCCTGGCTTCCGTCAACGGCGTGTTCAACGCCATTTCCGTGAACGGGGACATCGTGGGGGAAACCTTGTTCTACGGCCGCGGAGCGGGCAAGAATCCCACGGCCTCCGCCGTGATCAGCGACGTGATTACGGCCATGCGCGAAAGCCGCTACCCGGAATTCCACACGGGGTTCACCCCTTACGCCAAATCCTGCGGCGTGATGCACATCAACGACACCACGACGCCGTACTACGTGCGCTTCCAGGTAGCGGACCAGCCCGGCGTGATTGCGGAAATAGCCCGCATCCTGGCTACCTTCGGCATCGGCATCTCCGCCACGTCTTCCGCCCCCAGCCACATCGACGAAGACGGCGTGGCGTGGAACGACCTGGTATTCATCCTCCATACCTGCCCGTGGGGCCAGCTCCAGATGGCGCTGGAGGAAATTGCCCTGATTTCCTTCGTGGCGCCGGAAGCCCGCGTGCTGCGCATCGAACACCTTCTTCCTCAATCCTAACCTACATCATCCTGTTACATGGCACTTATCGTTCAAAAATTCGGAGGCTCCTCCGTGGGCACCATTGACCGCATCCGCAATGTGGCGCGCCGCATCCATGAGACCGCCGGAGACGGCAACCAGGTCGTGGCCGTCGTCTCCGCCATGAGCGGCGTGACGGACAAGCTGATCGGCCTGGCCAGGGAACTGTCCGCCTCCCCCTCCGAACGCGAGCTGGACGTCCTGATGGCTACCGGGGAACAGCAGTCCATCGCCCTGCTCTGCATGGCCCTGCATGAACTGGGAGACAAGGCCGTGTCCTTCACCGGAGCCCAGGCGGGCATCACCACCTTCGGCTCCCACACGCGCGGGCGCATCCACAAGATTGACCCGGAACGGATGAACAAATGCCTGATGGAAGGCAACATCCTCATTTGCGCCGGCTTCCAGGGCGTGACGGAGGAAGGCATGGTCCAGACGCTGGGCCGCGGCGGCTCGGACCTTTCCGCTATTGCCATCGCCGCCGCTCTGAAGGCGGACGTGTGCCAGATTTTTACGGATGTGGACGGCGTGTACACCTGCGACCCCCGCGTGGTGAAGGACGCCGTGAAAATCCAGACCCTTTCCTACGACGAGATGCTGGAAATGGCATCCAGCGGTTCCAAAGTGATGCAGTCGCGCTCCGTGGAATTCGCCAAAAAATTCGGCGTCGTCTTTGAAGTTCGCAACTCCATGAACAATAACCCCGGTACAATCGTGCAAGAAGAAACTCCCTCCATGGAAGCCGTCGTCATCCGCGGCATTTCCATCGACCGCAACCAGGCCCGCCTCACCATCACCGGCATTCCGGACAAAATCGGCTATACGGCCAGGATTCTGGGCGCCCTGGCAGAGGCGGAAATCAATCTGGACATGATTCTGGCCAACACCGCCCATGACGGCTACGTCCGCCAGTCCTTCACCATGCCCGCCAACGAACTGGGCCGCGCCCAGGCCGCGCTCAAGCCCGTGACGGCCGCGCTGGGCCCCGATGTGAAGGTGGAGACGGAAGCCGGACTCGCCAAGCTTTCCCTGGTGGGCATCGGCATGCGTTCCCATTCCGGCGTGGGCGCCACTGCGTTCAAAGCCCTGGCGGACGCCAACATCAAGACCGGCATGATCTCCACGTCGGAAATCAAGATCGCCGTGATGGTGGACGAGGCCGACATCGACGAGGCGGCGCGCGTCGTCCACAAGGCATTCAACCTGGGCGGCCAGAATTAACCAGGCCCCCTTCCCTGTTCCAGGCCGGTTCGCTTGCGCGGCGGACCGGCCTTTTCCTTTTCGTGCCGTTTCATCCCTTTTCATCCCGTTCCCTGCGGATTCCCGCACACCTGAGGAAGAAAGCGAATCTCCCTTCTAACGAATGGCAGGAGTGATGCCGTCAAGGGCACGGAGTTCGCCGCCAACTGCAACACGGCTTGCGCCTCACGTTGCGGCGGAGAAAGAGAACCAGCAGAGAAAGAAGGGGAGTTTCCAGCCTGATTTCCGGCGGCATCGTCCGTCTGACGGTCCTTCCGCAAGCATCGCCGCGCCGTTGTATGTGGGCCTGCCGGAAACATGCAGAAGGAGGGGAAACGGGAAAGCGGATGACTTCCTCCCCGGTTTGTGCGATCATCGGCACAGGAAATAGATGAGTACCGAATTTGTGAACCTGACGGCGGAAAACCTTCCCCATGAGCATTTATGCTGCATTATCCGCAGCAAGAAGTTCCATCCGGGCATTGACGCCAAGCGGCAATGGCTTTCCGACCGGCTGAAGGAGGGTCATGTCTTTAGAAAGTTGAATGAAAAGGCTACGGTTTTTATGGAATATGCCCCTCTGGAAACAGCCTGGGTTCCCATCATCGGGGACAATTATTATTATCTGTACTGCCTGTGGGTTTCCGGCAGCTGCAAAGGGAAAGGGTACGGGAAGACGCTGATGGAGTATTGTCTGGCGGATGCTGGAAAAAACGGAAAATCCGGCATTTGCATGCTTGGAGCAACAAAACAGAAAGCCTGGCTTTCCAACCAGTCGTTTGCGAAGAAGTTCGGCTTTGAGGTTGCCGATACCACCGGCAACGGGTATGAACTGCTGGCGCTTTCCCTGGACGGTACACTGCCGAGCTTTTCCCAAAGAGCTAAAAAACTGGAAATTGAAAGCAGGGAGCTGACCATTTATTACGATATGCAATGCCCGTACGTTTATCAAAACATCGGGATCATCAGGCAGTATTGTGAAACGAACGGGGTTCCCGTGTCTTTCATTCACGTGGATTCCCTGCAAAAAGCCAGGGAATTGCCCTGTGTTTTCATTAACTGGGCCGTGTTTTACAAAGGGAAGTTTGAGACGGTGAATTTGCTGCCGGATGTGGCCGCCTTAAAGAGAATCCTGAAAAAATGAATGCGTAGTTCCGCATTTTTCCGGCGTTCACGGGATGATGGGGCCTATGGGAAAAACCATCCCCGGCCCATGCTCTTCCGGGATAACGGGCCGGAAGGGGAATCCGGCAAACATCCGCCATGCAGGAATATGCATTTTCCCGAGGTTCTGCCGCAGACGCCCGGTTTTTCCCCTTTCCCCTCCGTGGATGCCGCCCCGGACAAGGTTTTGGAGCCGAGAAAGCAGAGGAAGAGGACTAGCGGAACGAACGGGACGGGCGGAAAAGACGGCAAAATCCGGAAAATGAAACCGGGACGTTCCGGGAGGGCCGTACCGGACTATCTTCTTCTTGCAGGCTGGGCCGCCGGGGGAGCGGGCGGAGCCGGGGCCTTCCCGCCGGAGAAGGGGGCAAAGCTCCAGTTCACATTATTCAGGGGCCCTCTGCCGCGCACCTGGAACAGGCCGCGCGCCAGCAGGAAGACGGGCGAGGTGAGGAGCTGCGGAATGCCGCGGAACCCCATCTGGAAGTCGGAGTTGACCTGGAGGTCGGCCAGGCGTATCCACCCGCCGCCCTTCAGGGACAGGTTGCTGCCCGTGGCGACGAAGTTGTTCGTGCGGATGTAGCCTTTTTCTATGGAAAAGTCGCAGTCGGCGCGGGTGATCTTGTAGTTGATCAGGTGGCCCAGGCCGGGGATGTAATTGGCCAGGGCTTCCCCCAAAAAGCCGAAGATGGGGATTTCCACCAGGTTTCCGTGGACCAGAGCCGCTTCCCCCTTGGCCTGGATGCTGTTCATGTTGCCGCCCTTGGATGAGAATTCAATGGCTCCGTGCACGGTGGCCTTCTCCATCTTTTCCCCGTAGGATCTGCCGATGGCCGTCAGGTTCATGTCCTGGAGCACGAAGGAGCCGTTCAAGGCGTCCCCGCCGTCAATCTGCGCCAACACGCGGCCGGTGCAGGTGCCTTCCCAGATGGTTCCCTGCAATTTGTCCACCACCACCCACTGCGGAGAGATGAGCACTTCCCCCTTCGTCCTGCCCAGGTCCAGCGTGGTTCCCAGGATTTTATAGCGGACGCGGCCCGCAGAGGCGTCAAAGCGGATGCGCCCCTTCATCAGCTTCAGGTCGTCCCCCATCGGGAACATGCCGCCGCCGGAGAGCGTCACGGGGCGCGTGAAGACGAATTCCCGGAGCACCTTCGCGGCGTCGTCAGAGAACATGCGCAGCGTATGGGCCGGATAGGCCTGCCCTTCCAGTCCCAGCACTTCCACGGTGTCCGGGACAAAACGGAAGTCGATGCTTTTGGCCTTCAGGGAACTGTCTGCCGGACCGCCGGACAATCCGGCGGAGGAAAGGTAGTCGGAGTTGGATACCGTCAGCGCCACGTTGGTCAGAACCAGCTGGTCCGTCACCAGGTGGGCGTCCGCGCGGGCGGATTTGATTTCCACCCCCTTGTACCTGGTATTGGCGACGGAGACGACCGCCTCAATGTCGTAGGCCTTTTCCAGATTGTAAAGTCCCAGCGTTCCCTGGAAGGAGAGGTCAATCCCGGAGTTGCTGCGGAAGGCGAAGCGCTCCATGAAGAAGTCGTCATCCTTCATCGCCAGCAGCTTGTCGATCGTGTCCAGGGGGACCGTGGACTGCCCCATCACGAACATCTGCCCGTCCAGAAAGCCATTGGCAAAGAGTTCAAATTTCCCTTTTTCCAGTTCTATGCGGCAGTTCTGCACAAATATCTGGTTGGGCCTGTATTCCACCTCCAGGTCCGCCGTTCTCACGGGCACCTTGTTCCAGGCCAGATTTTCCGCCTTGATGCGCGCACGCACCAGGGTGGGTTCCACGGGCTTTCCTTCCGGAATGTCCAGCCTGCCGTGCACGCGGAGAGTCGCTTTTTCCGGGATCTTCAGTTCCTCCGGCACGGGAACGGACTTGCCGCCCAGGGCCACGAGAAGTTCCGGCTTCAGGTCCGATTCCACCGTAAAGACAAGGTCCGTTCCCAGATAGCTGCCGTCCAGTTTCATCCGGCCGTCTTCACGCACCAGTTCCAGCAGCGTCACGTTGATGGATTTGCCGATTACTTCCACCTTGGCCGTAGCGGAATCGAATTCCACCCCCTGGTACGCCACGTCCCTGACGGCGGCGTCCATTTTCAGGCGGTCCACATGAACCGGGCCGGACCAGTCCACCCCCATGTGGAGCGTGCCCGCAGCATTCAGTTCCGGGTCCCCGTTGATGACCAGGGTGGACGGCAGTTCCACGTCTTCCGGTGCCATGGACCGGGCCATGTTCAGCATGGCGTTCACGGGCAGCGTACTGTGGATGTCCACCTTGATTTCTCCATCCACGCCCATCACCTTGCCGGAGAAGCTTCCGCCCTGGTGCCGTATGTCCAGGTCCGTCACGTAGAAGTTGCCGTTTTCATAGCTGAAATCCCCGGACGCCTTTAAAAATTTCTCCCCGAACACGGAGAAGGCCCCCATGGAGCCGGACCCCAGCAGCTTTACCTGGTCCACGCCTTCCCACCCTTCCGTGAACACCAGCTTGCCGGACATTTGAACGTGCGGCTCGCTCAGGAATTTCATTTCCCGCGGGACGAGGGATTCGTTGAGGAAGGACACCGTCCAGGACACGAGGGGGGCCGTGCTGGTGACGTCCCAGATCAGGGAGCGCTTTTTCAAATCCGCCTGAAGGGACAGCCTCACAAATCCCGCCGTTTCCGCATCCCTCATGGTGAAGCGCCTGGCCATGATGACGGAGTCCGAGTAGTCGCCGCTGAACATCAGGTCCTTGACACGGATTTTGCCGTATTGCAGGGAGGGGGCCTGAAAGTCCAGCCCCACGCGGATTCCGCCGCCCTTCATGTCGTCGCTCAGGTTGACCGCAAGCTGCGGCGGGGCGGCTTCCGGCCACTTCACCCTTTCCAGGTATTCCAGCACGTGGTCAAGCTGCTTGAGGACGGCCGCCACGTCTCCGGGCGTCAGCACAAAGTCTCCGCTCTCCTCCTGCCCTGCGGGAAAGCTTCCCTGGGCGGTGACCCGTATTCCCTGCACCACGGCTTCCGCCTTCGTGAGGTCCACCATGCCGGGGCGGTTCAGGTCTATCTCCGCATTCAGCCCGGTGACGGAAAAGACCCTTTCCGGCCTTTCTTCATCCACCGGCATGCTGACGCTCAGGCCCTCCACGTTCACCCGCTCCGGGTCCACCTGGCCGTCCAGCAGTTTTTTCCAGTTCAGGGAGATGTCCGCCTCATGAAGCCGGGCGATGGGACGGCGGTTTTCCGGCGGCGCTTCCGGGTCCAGCATTTCCACGTCCTTCAGCGTGACGACGGCCCGGGGCCAGATGCTGATTTTCAGCGTGCCGATGTTCACGGGCACCCCTTTTTCCAGCAGGGCCTGTTCCACGCGCACCACCACAAAGGAGGGCACGCCCCAGATGGAAATATAACAAATGAAGCCAAACACCAGGGCGCACAGCAGAATAATCACGGTGGGGACCAATCCCCTGAGCCATCTCATGAATGTCGAACGAGCCATACGCCACTTGCCTTACTTGCACAGGTACTTGCCCATGCTACCTTAAAAGGAGAGACATTGCACCATCATTTTACGTTGGCAATTTATTTCGTATTCCGGACATGCACGGGGATTTTCCATTGAAGCGGCGCCCGGCGGGGGCCCCCTGCTCCTGTCATCCGGCTTGAACAGGATGGATCGCCATCCAGTCAAACCTTTGCTAGGTCCGGCCAAAAGCCGGAAGAATCTAAATATTATAGATCATGAATATCATTATCGACAGGGCATCGTCCAGGGGACATGCCAACCATGGGTGGTTGAATACCTACCACACGTTCAGCTTTGCCAATTATTTCAATCCGGACCGCATGCAGTTCGGAGCCCTTCGCGTACTCAATGACGACACAGTGCTTCCAAACGAAGGGTTCGGCACCCACCCCCACAAGAACATGGAGGTGATTTCCATTCCCCTGAAAGGGAAGCTCCGCCACGGCGACAGCCTGAATAACAGCCATACCATCACGCGCGGGGAAATCCAGCTCATGAGCGCGGGAACGGGCATCCTGCACAGCGAGTACAACGACAGTTCCACGGACAATCTGGAATTCCTGCAAATATGGGTCATTCCCGACAGGATCAACACGGAACCCAAGTACAAGGATTACGACATCAAGCCCCTGCTGAAGCACAATGAGATTTCCACCTTCCTGGCTCCGGAAACGGATATCTCCATCATGCAGCAGGCGTGGTTTTCCTGGGCGGAACTGGACCGCGGCACATCGCGGGAATACAAGTTCAAGGGACAGAATACGGGCGTGTATATTTTCGTGGTGGAAGGGGAAGTCAAGATAGGGGACACGGTGCTGAACCGCCGCGACGGAGCCGGAATCACGGATACGGAGGCCATTACCATTGAGGCCCTCCAGAATTCCACCGTTCTTCTGATGGAAGTGGCGCAGTAGCGCAGCCGGAATTTCCACCCGGATATTTAGTCGGGCCTGCCCTCATGCGGAGGGCGGGCCTTTTTGCCGTCCTTCCCGTGCTTTCTCCGGCCCTTGATGAGCAGGCCCAGCCACCACCCCAGCTGCACGAGCCCGTAGCACAGCCCTCCCAGCACGACGCTGGAGACGGCCCAGCCCGTCAGGAATTCCAGAGAAACCATGCCTATGCCCAGGCCGTTGAACGGAGCCCAGGACCACTGTTCCACCGCTGTTTTCAGCATGTGCCAGGTGGCGCCGGAAGTCGGCAGGCCAAGCCGGGAGAAAAGGAACCAGCCCAGCCACCACTGGCCGGGAATGGCAAAGAAGGTAAAGCCGGGCGGGGAGAGCCAGGCCATCAGGATGGCCACCGGAATGTTCCCCTTGCGCCACAGGCAGGCAAATACGCCCCACAGGCTCTGCATGGGCAGCGGGGCGATCGCGGCGGCGGCTCCCCAGCCGGCCCCCACGGCCACGGATTCGCGCGTCCACGACCAGTAGACCGGGTCGAAAATTTTTGCGGAAAGAAAACGGCTGGTCCACGATTTTTTACGCACTTCCGTCAGCAGATAAAGCCTGACCTTGCGCATCAATTGCCTGTAGCGGTGTTCCATTCCGCGGCACAGTCTCATACAAGCCCGCGCCTGATCAATCGTAAAATGCTCCAGCGCCTTCCATGCCGCATTTTTATTCCAAATGCCGCCGCCGTGCGGTTTTGCTTGATTCCCCATGCATTTTCATGAAATACCTGCGTACGCACTTTTTCCCGGTTATTTATGAGCAAACAACGACTCGACGTTCTTCTGGTTTCCCGCAATCTCGTAGAATCCCGGGAACTGGCCCAGCGGCTCATCATCGCCGGAGAGGTGAGCGTGGGCGGCCATCCTTCCACCAAGCCGGGGCTCAAGGTCAGTGAAGACGCGGACATTTCCATCCGGAACCGCCCCCGCTACGTCAGCCGCGGCGGCCTGAAGATGGAAGGCGCCCTGAAGGCCTTCCCCGTTTCCGCGGAAGGCAAGGTCTGCCTGGACATCGGGGCTTCCACGGGAGGGTTCACGGACTGCCTGCTCCAGCACGGGGCCTGCCGGGTCCACGCGGTCGACGTGGGAACCAACCAGCTCGTCTGGAAACTGCGCCAGGACCCCCGCGTGGTCGTGAAGGAGAAGTTCAACGCCCGCTACATGACGCAGGAGGACATCGGGGAACAGGTAGAGCTGATCGTTTCAGACGTTTCCTTCATTTCCCTGAAAAAAATCCTGCCCGCCGCCTTTCCCCTGCTGAAAGAGGGAGGGGACGCCCTCGTGCTGATCAAGCCCCAGTTCGAGCTCCAGCCGGAGGACATCGGCGCCGGGGGCATCGTCCGGGACCCGGCCCTGCACCGGCGCGCGGTGGATTCCATACGCACCTTCGTTACGGAGGAGCTGGGCCGCTCCTGGATGGGGTGCGAGCCCTCCCCCCATCACCGGCACGGACGGCAATCACGAATTCCTGGCGTGGCTCAAGTAGCCGGAGCCCATTTCCCGGGAGGCCCTACCGCGCTCCGGGAACGCCGCCGCAACACGCATCAAGGAACGGCATCAGCTTTCCATAGTATAACTCCCGGTCCCTTGATGCGTTTGGCCTGGCGTGCCTCCGGGCTTTCCACGCTCGAAATTGCGCCCGCTGCCGGTACAAGTCCTGCCGCGTCACGAAAACGATTATTTCCGAAGCCGTGGCCGCAGCCGACTGGCCGAGGCACGCTCCGGCAATACGGGCTATCAATTCAGGCCGGGTGATTTGAAAGAATTCCCATAGCTGCATGTTTGAACTGCTGGGAGCCATCCAGGCAGCGCTTTACCTTTTCGGGATCCAGCGGTTTCTTTTTATCGAATACCCGCCCGGCGCGCCGGTAATTCAGGGCCTCTTCCAAATTCATCACGCTCCCCGCCAACTGCTACTGGTTAAACCGGCTTATGACCGTTTCAGCCATTTTTTCAGAACTGAACGGGTCCTGGCCCGTGATCAGGTTTCCGTCAGTCACTACTTCCGGCATCATCGGGATCAATGACTTTTTGTAGTCCGCACGGCGTTCTTTCAGCGCGGATTCCAGATCGAAAGGCACCTCCTTTTTCTTTCCGGCCAGTCCTTCCTCAAACCAACTGAATCCCGTGACCTTTTTATCTTTTACCAGATATTGTCCGTCCGAGAGTTTCACGTTTAATAATCCGCATACGCCATGACAAATGGCCCCAACTACCTTATTGTTTTCATAGTGGTCCTTGATGAGCGTTTGCAGAACGGTATTATCCGGAAAATCGAACATCGCGCCGTGGCCTCCGGCCAGATAAATGCAGTCGAACAACTCACCGGAAACATCATCCAGGCTTTTCGTGTGCCGCAGCACGTTCCGGAATTCCGAATCGTCCCAGTATTCCTTGGAGAGTTTGTCCATGTACATTGTTTTCAGGCTCGTGGGATCAACCGGGGTATCGCCTCCCTTGGGACTTGCAATGACAATATCATATCCCCGCTTTTTCGCGCTGTCATACATGTGGGTAAGCTCGCTGAGCCATAATCCCGTTTCCTGTTTTCCGTCCGGAAACATTCCGGTTCCGGTTACTACCATTAATATTTTCATTTGTTTCATATCTCTGTTTTTCCTGTTCTATATAAAGCCGGCCATCATCTGTAATTTCTGAATGAATTATTCATTACACACTGCCGGGCATATTTTATTTTTCATCTATTGGCAGTTTCAACCATGCACGGAAAATGAAACCCTTGTCAATGCGCCACTTTATTCTAATAAAAAGGCGCCGCCGGTTAAATGGCCGCCTGCCGCTCCCCTTTTCAAGGGAATCCTTAACAGGAACTCCAGGGTGGCTTCCGGGCTTCAGGACCGTCTCCGGAAACAGGAAAACAGGCCGCCAAAAAATTCAAAATCAATTCATTTCCAACACAATACAAAAATACCACACCACTTTCATTCCTCCGGTCCAGCCATGGAGGGGAAAACGGGCTTCCTTCCTTCCCGGCCGCCCCGCGAACACCGGAACAGCCACGGCGGTTCCTCACCTTCCCCAATGACACAGAATCTTCATTCACGGAACCAGGACGCCTGAACATGCAGCGCTCCTTTCCGGCATCAATCCGCTGGAAAAATAAGATTCCGCCTTTCTTCATTCCATCAAAAACGCCGCTCTTTCCGCGGATACGGAAAAAGCGGCGCGTGTACCCTGAAACGGGAAAGGAACGGGGGCTTACAGCTCGGAAGCGGCGCCCTTGTCCAGAAGGAATTTGGCGTTCGGGTGCTTCTGCAGGTAGGAGGCGGCCACGTCCACTGTCACCGGTCCCTGAACGGCCTTTTTCACGATGGAAGCCTTCTTTTCACCCCAGGCCATCAGGGCCACTTCACGGGCGCCCATGATGGTGGCCACGCCCATGGTGATGGCCGTGGTGGGAACGTTTTCAATGCCGCCAAAGGCGGGGGCCGCGTCAGAGCGGGTGAGATCGTCCAGGTGCACCTGGCGGGTGATGGTGGTGTCGTCGGAGCCGGGTTCGTTGAAACCGATGTGCCCGGTACGGCCGATGCCCAGAATCTGGAGGTCAATACCGCCGCAATCCTTGATCTTCTGTTCGTAGGCGGCGCAGTGCGCGGCAATTTCGTCGCCCTTCACCGTGCCGGAGGGAAGATTGATGTTTTCCGGCTTCATGTCGATGTGGTTGAACAGGTTGGTATGCATGAAGTACCAGTAGGATTCCGGATGGTCCCGGTCCAGGCCGCTGTATTCATCCAGATTGAAGGAGATGACGTTGGCAAAGGAGAGGCCTTCCTCCTTGTGCATGCGCACCAGCTCCGCATAAAAAGGCAGGGGGGTGGCTCCGGTGGCAAGGCCCAGCACCACGTTCCGGCCTTCGGCGGCGCGGGAACGGATCAGTTCCGCAACTTCTTTTGCCAAGGATTTGGCAGCATCCTGGGGAGTTTCAAAAGTTTCTACTTTCATAACGCGCCACATTCTACTCCGCTCCCCGGCATCATTCAATCAGAAATAGTCCCGGAAAGATGCGCTAAAATGGAAAAGCCCGCCAGGGTTCCCCGGCGGCGAAACGGAAGGGGAAGGATTCCTCCCCGCATTCCAGGACGCCTTGCGCCGCCCCTTTCCTTTCTTTCCTGCGCTTCCCGCCGCCGTTTTGCCAGCCGAGAGTGGAAAACCTCCGCACGGACGGAGCACCGGGAGAAGGGAAACTGCCCGCAGGCGGACGAATCCGCCCCTTCCCCCGGTCCCGGGCGGCCCGCCGCATTCCCATTGCACTTTCCCCTCCGATCATGTATTGCCTGTGCCTGACATGGCAGGTTTAATCATTTCACCAAGGGCGCGCATTTTTCAGGGACACGACTGGGTTTACGGAACGGAGGTCCGCAAGGTTTTCGGCAATCCCCAGCCCGGAGACGTGGTGGCGCTGAAGGATTTCAAGGACCGCTTCCTGGGGTCCGCCATGTTCAACCCCCATTCCCAGATTGTGGCCAGGCGCTTTTCCCGCCGCAAGCAGGAGCTGGACGGGGATTTTTTCAGCAGGCGCATCAGCCAGGCGCTGGAACTGCGCAGCCGCTTCCTGCCGGGGGAAACGCTCACGCGCCTCGTCTGGAGCGAGTCGGACGGCCTGCCCGGCCTGATCGTGGACCGCTATGCGGATTACCTGGTGGTTCAGACGCTGACGCTGGCCATGGAACGCCGCCTCCACATTATACTGAACGTGCTGGAGGACCTGCTTTCCCCCAGCGGAATCATCGTCAGGAACGATTCCCCCATGCTGGCGGCGGAAGGCATTGAACCTTCCGTCAGCGTGGCCCGCGGTGCGGAGCCGGAGCCGTTCACCGCCCGGAGCGGGGACATCCAGTTCATGATCAACCTGCAAACGGGCCAGAAAACCGGGCTGTACCTGGACCAGCTGGACAATTACGCGGCCGTGGCGCGCCTGGCGCGCGGACGCCGCGTGCTGGACTGCTTCTGTAACCAGGGCGGCTTTGCCTTGGCCTGCGCACGGGCCGGAGCGGCGGAAGTCACCGCCGTGGACGTTTCCCAGGAGGCGATGGATGCTGTGGAACGCAACGCGCACCTGAACGGCGTCTCCGTGCGGGGCGTCACGGATAACGCGTTCGATTTCCTGAAGAAGGAAGCGGCGCTCGTCCGGGACGGAGGGGAGCACAAGTGGGACCTGATCATCCTGGACCCGCCCTCCTTCACCAGAAATAAGAAATCCGTTCACGACGCCATGCGCGGGTACAAGGAAATCCACCTGCGCGCCATGAAGCTTCTGGCCCCCGGTGGCATCCTTTCCACCTTCTGCTGCTCCCACCACGCCGGCACGGGCCTGTTCCGGGAGAGCATTCTGGAGGCGGCCATAGATGCTCCCGCCACTCTGCGGCTGATACAGCAACACGGGCAGAGGCCGGACCACCCTGTTCTGCTGAACATTCCTGAAACGGAATACCTTAAGGGCTTCACTTATGAGCTGCTTCCGGGGCGATAATATCGTTAGAATTACGATATCTTTCCCGTTTCCCCTTGAGTATAATAGCGGCGCTGTTTTTTTTCTCAAAAAAAACAATCGTTTGAATGAAAAAAAGCTTGTAACTCCGGCGGTCCTCACCTATATTGCGTTTCGAGCAGGTGAGCGCTCGTTAAAAAAGCTCTCTGGGTTCGCAAGGACCCAGTTTCATAGGGTAGTTGGGGCGCCCCGGCCGTTTTACGGCCGGGGCGACTTTCTTTTTCGGGGAATGCCTGGATTTGCATCTTTTCAAGCTGGCGGTTTTATAGTAAGGTTATCACTGTAACAACCTTTTCCCTTCCATGCACCCTGCCGTAGAACAAATCCGCCAATACCTGCAACTGATTGCCCTTCAATTTGTCCAACATCCGGAACAGGCGGAGTTGCGCGTCGCCGAATCCCCGCAGGGCGATGCCGTGCGCTTCCGGCTGATTCTGGAAAAGACGGACGTGGCCCGCATCATCGGGCGCAACGGCATGACCGCTTCCGCCATCCGCTCCCTGGCCAAGGCGGCGGGGGAGAAGAACGGCATCAAGGTCATCGTGCACATGCTTTCCCATGAGGAAGCCGCCGAACAGGCCTGAGCGCCCCGCCCCGCACAGCGTTAAAATTGACAAAGCCGGAGGGAATCCCGTTCCCCCGGCTCTTTTCTTTTGCCGTACCGTGCCCCCCCGTGCCGTGCCTACAATTCCACATCCAGCACCAGGGCCAGCAGATTGAAGGGGCCGGGCTCCTCCACGCGGAGGGCGAACGCGGCCTGTTCATCCGTGCCGTAGTTGTGAGTGAGCCTGACGTAACCGGAGTACGGGGCCTCCGCCCCATACCTGCCGGGCTGGAAGCGGCGCCACGCGCCGGGAGCCCCCGTGCCGTACAGGAATTGCAGGGAGCTTTCATGCAGGAGCGCCCTGGCGCCCCGCTGTTTCTTCAACCTGCCAAGCGTTTCCAGGCTTTCAAGGGGCATGGTTCTCACCTCGGCCGGAGCGGCCATCCCTACCCTGACGGGTTCCCCTTCCCGCCTTTCCGGGCACGGCGCATTTCCTTCCCCGTCCACCAGAATTGTGGTGCAGGAGCCGTTCCCGTCCATCAGGACCGCCTCGCATCCGGCCAGATGCCACAGCCCGGAAAGGCGGCCGTCCCGGACGACCGCTTCCGTGCAGGCGTCCAGGTATTCGTTGCCCTCCGCCATGCGTTCCACCGTGATGCAGGCATGTTCCCCCTCCCCCCGTTCCACGGTGAACCAGACTTCCTCATCCTGCGTGTCCTGCGAACCCCGCAGGGAGGCCACGGACAGGATGCGGCCATGCTCCAGGCGGTGGGCGTGCCACGCCACAATGTTCTGTTCCCTGTTCAGGGTCATGCAGACCGCGCTGCCGTCCTTCAGCACGCACCAGACGTGAAACGCCGTGCTGCGCTGGATGGTCCAGTCCACGATGCCCTCCGTCAGAAGATGGTCGGAAAGAAGGCTCACGTCCCGCGTAAGAAAGCCGTCCGCCTCCAGGGAATAAAAGAACTCCCGTACTTTCCCGCCTCCCTGCTGGACGAACAGCAGGCTGTTTTCCACGGTCAGCGCATCCAGCAGGGAGGAGCCCACGCCGGAGTGGCGCTCAAATTCCGCATTGTTCGCATTGATTCCCGCGGAGTCGGACGCCCGGAGCCGCCATTCCCCTTCGCTGGTGCCGATCATCAGGCCCCGGAGGGAGGAAATCCACGCGATCCTGTTCTGCTGGGAGGCCGCCATGGTCAGAATCATGGGGGAATCCGCCGGTATGCCGGGAGTGAATGAGGAAAAGTCATCCACCCTGCTGGCCCAGAGGGTCTGCGGCTGGCCCGGGGTGCTGCCGAACCAGAGGCGCCCCTGGGAAAATTCAATGGTGCACGGGTAGCCGTTCCGCACCCCGAAGGCGCCGAAGGACCAGTCGCTTGTGTCATAGTCGTACAGCATGCGGCCCGACATGTGCACGGCGTTGCGCACATGCACGCACCGCGGGGAAATGTACTTGTCCACCACGAATTCATGGTCGTAGGAGCAGGACGCCGCCCGCAGTTCCGGAGTTCCCGTGGAAGAGCCGTTTTTATAGGACATCAGCCGGAGGGTGTAAAAGGAGAATCCTTCTTCATTCCCGCTCAGGGCGAAGTTGTTCCTGAACCCCTCCTTCTGGTAGAAGCTCTTGACGGAGTGCCAGACCAGGGAGGGTTCATTGGGCCGGTAGTTGGAACCGTCCAGGTACCCCCGGCGCACTTCCCATTCCGCGTCCCACGTTCCGGTGGTTTCCACCGTCCATGTCCCACTGACGAACGTGTACGTGCAGGCATCCGCGCCTTTTTCAAAGAAGGACGTGTATTGTTCCGGAGAATTCTTTCCCGCCACATAGTCCGTATCCTTGCTGAACGGGCGGATGCAGGTGTAGGCATTCCGCCATCCGTTCTTTCCGTCCATGGAAAAGGTGATTCCCTGGTAGAAGTCCTGGTTCAGCGTCGCGGTGTGGAACAGGGGCATCTGGTCGGCGCGGGCGAAGCCCTCATCGTGCCTTCTGGTGATGCGGATATGTTCCGTGCCCGCCATCTCCGGGGTAAACACGTCTTCGTCCGCGGTCACGACCAGCTTGTTCCCCTCGGCGGAAGAGACCACCCGGTATTCGATCCTCACGGAGTTGAGCAGGGAGCTTTCGTAGGGAATGCCGGAAAACTTCAGCGGTTTCAGCCGCCAGTCGTCGTCGGCATGGCGGGAAAGCGTCATGGGGGGAGTTTCCGGCTCCACGCAGTAAATGACGTCGTTCAACTGCTGCATCCGGAGGTTCCTGACCTGCGCGTCGCTCTTCCAGGGGGAGGCGGTTTCCAGCACCTTCCCCTCCGCATCCAGCAGCGGCGCGCCGTCCTTGAAGTAGCGGACGTAGCCGTGGCCCAGCTCCAGCATGAACTGGACGCCCGTGGAGTATTTGAAGGAGACCAGCCTCACCATGCCTTCCCCGCCTCCGGCACGGGCGACCAGCCGCGTTCCGGGCCTGCGCCTGATGCCGCCGAAGGGGGTGACCAGGAAGTTCATCAGGCGGGAGGCCCCGCGCGCCACGGGGTCCAGGTCCGCGCGGCCGGAAAGCCACGGGCTTAATTCTCCCGCCGTGAAACTGAGCCGTTGTAATACTTGCTTTGCCATATTCCCCCCCACGGAAACAGGGAGGGAGAGGCGCAGTCAAGACGCCGGAAAGGTGCTCCTCTTCCCGGCCCGTCCGCTACAGGGCGATGGCCCAGAGGACTTTCAGGTAGCGCCCTTCCGGGTAGGTGCTCAGGTAGGGATGGTCCCAGCCGGGGCCGGTCATGCCCATGATCTGGAGCTTGCGCCCCTGCCGCTGGGCCGCCTTGATGACGGTCTGTTCGAATTCGCAGGGGGAAAGCAGTCCGGAGCAGGAGCAGGTGACGAAGAGGCCGCCCGGCCTGACGCACTGGAGCCCCAGCATGTTCAGGTCATGGTATTTCTTGATTCCTTCCTCAAAGCCGTCGCGGCCAATGATGAATTTGGGCGGGTCCAGAAGAACGGCGTCAAACAGGCGGCCGTTGCGCACCATCTGGCGCGCGTACACGAAGGCGTCCGCATGCACGAATTCGATGCGCTGCTGGTTGATGTTCGCGTTCCTTTTGGCCATGGCCACGGCTTTTTCATCCAGGTCCACGGCCGTTACCTCCGCGGCGCCGCCAAGCATTTTGGCGGCAATGGAGAAGCCGCCGCTGTAGCAGCACAGGTCCAGCACCGTCCCCCCCTTCACGAGGGAGGCGAATTTGAGGCGGTTGTCCCGCTGGTCGCAGAAGAAGCCCGTCTTGTGCCCCTGGGCGAAGTCCACTTCATACGTGATGCCGTTTTCCACAATCTTCACCATCTTGACGGGAGCGGAGGATTCCGGCGCGTCTTCCGGGCGGATGCCCTCCATGCGGGCGATTCCCTCGTCCACCTGGATCACGTGCCTTCTGGTGCCGCACAGGCGGTGCAGCAGGGGGAGCCAGCGCTCCAGCCGCTGCCAGACGGCCAGCGTGCTCACTTCCAGGCTCAGGACGTCCGCGTAACGGTCCACGACCAGGCCGCCCACGCCGTCGGAGTCACCGTGCAGCACGCGGTAGGCATTTGTCGTCTCATCCAGGCGCAGGATATCGCGGCGCAGTTTCACGGCGCGTTCCAGAGCGGCGTCCAGTTCCCGTTCCCCGAAGGCGTCGCGGCCGTGGTACACCATGCGCAGGGGGGTGCGGCTCGTCTCGTTCCAGAAGCCGGAGCCGAACAATTCCCCGTTTTTGTCGTACACGTGCACCAGGCTCCCCGGCGCGATTTCTCCGCTGACGGAGCCGAGCATGCGGGGGAATACGGCGGGATTGTACGTGAAGTATTTCAGCTCCACCCACGGGGAAAGCCAGGTTTCACTGCCCTCTGGGGACTTGTTGACAAAGAGGTTCTTTTTGGGCGCGGAGCGCGGGCGCCCCGCCGGGGCGCGGCGGTCCCTCCAGGAAGGCTTGGAACGGGAGTCGCGCGGATTGTAGGGACTGCGTGGAGAGTGGGAATCGTTCATGAGATGCGGGAAAGTAATGTTGGATCTGCGGCATAGCGGGCCACGGCCAGCTCAACGGCTTCCCGGTACGACCTCACAGGGCGGCCCAGCAGGGAAGCCAGCCTTCCGGAGGACATGGCGGTATGCCTGGGCCGAGCATCCCTGAAACCCGCCTGTTCGTCGAGCTTTTGTTCCGCCACGGGCGGCAGATCACGCAGAAGCCCGTGCTTCACCGCACTTTCCAGGGCTGCCAGCGCGTACCCGTGCCAGGAGACCGGCTCCCCGGACTGGCACAGGTGCAGGATTCCCGCCTCATCGCTCTCATAGGCCAGAAAGCGGAGCCATTCGCATAAATCCTCAATCCACGCGGGGAGGGACCACTTGTCCGCCACGGCGGCCAATGCCTGCCCGTTCAGCGCGCGCCGGAGCATCATCTCCGGGAAGGAGGGGCGGGCGGGATTGCCGAACACCCAGGAAACGCGGGCCACCAGGGCTTCCGGCATTTCCTCCCGCACGCGGAGTTCCGCCTCCAGCTTGGATTCCCCGTACACGTTCACGGGGCGGCATTTGTCCGCCTCCGTCTTCAGGCCGGGGCGGCGGCCGTCCAGAACGTAGTCCGTACTCAGGTGGATGAAACGCATGCCCTCCAGGCGGCACAGGCGCGCCATCAGCTCCGGCGCCATGGCATTTACCCGGTGCGCGGTTACCGGGTCGTCCAGGCAGGCCTCCAGCCCGCTTACCGCCGCGCAGTTGATGACGTGCGTGGCCCCGGAAGAAAGAAGAAATTTTTTCAGCGCGGACAAGTCCTCCAAATCGCAGGTATTGCGCCCGCACGCAACCACTTCCGCTCCGGCATCCCGCAGGTGTTCCGCCAGGCGGCTACCCACGCGGCCTCCGGCCCCGAATACCAATGTTCTGGACATGCGCACAGCCTACCTGCTGTCCCTGTAAAATCCAGTGAAAACCTCTTTTCATCGTGACAAAAAACCAAAAGCTGATTCAATGAATATTGTGTTTTACCATGAATATTCTTTAACGGCTTGCGGCCCTCTCAATGCCAGGGCCGCGGAAGTATGCAGGAAAGGGGCTCTCATCAGGACGGAGGAAGGCGGCTATGGCTGCATTCAGCCCTGGCCGGAGCTGGGGGACCGCTCCCTGCAGGAGGAACTGAACGCGCTCAGGAAAGGCAGCCCGCTGCCCCTGGGCAAGCGGGCCCTGGAATGCGCGCGGGTGGACGGGGAGGCGCGCGCCTCCGGCGTCAGTCTGTTCTCCGGCCTCCACATTCCGGCCAGCCATGCCACCCTTCCCTGCTGCGTCAGCCCGGCCACCATCAGAATCATGGAAACGAAGGGCTTCAAGGCGGGAAAAATCAAGGCAAGCTCCAATCCGGCGGCGGCCCTGGAACGGCTGACCATGCTGGCCTCCATGGTTCCTTCCTGGCGCTGGCGGCTGGATTTCAACGGCTCCCTGGACGGGAACGAGGCGCTCCAGTTCTGGAAAGCCCTGCCGCACCACCTCAAGAGCCGGATAGATTTCATTGAAGACCCCTGCCCCTTTTCCGTTCCCGGCTGGGAACGCCTGGTGGATGCGGGCATGCCGCTGGCCCTGGATATGGGGACAGACACGGAGCACCAGCCCGCCGTCACGGCGGACCTTCCCGTCACGCGCATCGTCAAACCGGCGCGGGAGGCCACGCCCGGGGACCTGTATGATCCCCCCGTGTTCACCACCGTCATGGACCACCCCGTGGGGCAGTTGTGGGCCGTTTACCAGGCGGCGGAGTATTACCGCGACGCGCTTCCCACGGAGATTCCGCTCTGCGGCCTGTGCACCCACCTTCTGTTTGAACCGGACCCCTTCATCGACCAGATGGGAGGCATGAACCCGCAGGTGGCCGTTCCCGCCGGAACGGGGCTGGGCTTTGACGATATGCTGGAAACCCTGCCCTGGAAGAAGCTCTGAACGGGGTCCGCCCCGTTTTTTGCCCTTCCCCTATTTTTCCTCTCCTTTTCCTTTCCTTCCGCCTTCTTCGCGGACGCCGCATGCAAAAAGGCATGGAGCCGCAACGGTTCCATGCCTTTTTTTACGTTTCAGAATTTCACGGTTTCCGGCCGGGGTCCGTGGAAAATTTCAGGCCGGGGAATTCCTTCACGTTGCAGCCGGGCGTTTTGGGGTTCACCTGCACCGGGACGAAGGTGAACATCCAGCGGCGCGTGCTGTTGTTGTTCGGGCTTTTCACCAGGACGTGGTTCCAGCCTTTTTTGAGGGGAATCATGGCCGGCTCACGGAAATGGTAGTTCTCATCCACCATCGTGCCGCCGTTGCGCGGCCTGGCCCACCTGGGAGGTTCAATTTCCTTCCCGTTGACGAAGAATTGGGGATTCGCGTGGAACCACTTGCCCGGCACGCTGGCGGGGCCATTGCGCCAGTCGGACGTGGCCCAGGTATGGCCGCTCACCCAGAAGGGGACCGTCTGCGCCTTGGGAGAATAAATGTAGGTCTGCGCGTAATAGGTATGGTTCTTGTGCGGGAAAGCCCCCATCTTCGCCCCGTTGAACAGCGTCGGGAAATCGCAGTAATGCTTGAAAATGACGGTGGCCCCGGTGTAGTCGTCCTTGGACCATGTGTAAGTGGCGCCGTCAATTTCATAGGAATCCTTCATTTTTCCGGTCCTGGCGTCCTCTTCCGGGCCGAATTCCGTTTCCGTCTTCCCGCCGTGGGGGATGGGGCCCAGCAGTTTCCAGGGAATGTCCGCCTGGCGCACGTAGTTGAACTCCTTGTTCACAAAGAAGCGGTCCCGGATGGCGAGAACGCGGTTTTCATAGTCCGCAAAGCCTTTCAGGAGAGGATCCCCCTGCACGGGAAGATTGGAGAAGTACTTCATGTACTCGTCCTGGTTGGGGTTCCCCTCCACCTTTTCATGCGGGTTGTTCCACAGGGGTTCCGAAACGAAGGCCATTCCGGCGTAAACGGGGGTCTGGAGCACCTGGTTGCGCGGGTCCGTGATCTCCAGATCCGGGAAGGAGCACAGGATCATGCCCAGGCCCTCTCCGTTACGGAAGGGGCACGCCCGGCGGAAGTACATGGTCATGGCCGTTTCAAAGGGGTCCAGATGGTTCAGGTAGGTTTCCAGGGAATCCACATATTTGGCGCCGTCCGAGGGCCACGCATGCCTGTTCTGCCGCCCGGACCACAATTGCTGGATGGCCCCGTTGTACCCTTTGGGGGACAATCCCGGCTGCCACCTCATGGGCGTGCGGCCGCAGGCTTCCACGGTATCGAAGTAGGTTTTCAGAATCTCGTTGTCCACTTTCTCGTCCGCGCCCCGCACCTCGTCCGTCCCTATGTGGATGACCGGCATTTTTTCCCTGGGGACCAGGGAGCACAGCTCCTTGATCAGGGCCACCAGGGTTTTGGTGGCCTTTTCATCGCTCATCTTGACGCCAAGAGCCTTGCGGAAGGCCGCGCTGTGCCCCGGCATGTCCATTTCCGGAATCAGCAGGATATTGCGCAGGCGGCAGTATTCCACCAACTGCTTGAATTCCTTCTGCGTGTAGAACTTGCCCGGCATGCGCGTGAAATTTTTGGGATCGTTCAGTTCCGGATGGATTTTGGATTCCAGGCGCCAGCCGGGATTCTCCGTGAAATGGAAGTGGTACACGTTCAGCTTGAGCTGGCCCATGGAGTCCAGTTCCTGGGCGATCAGGGGCAGCGGCATGTAATTGCGGCCCACGTCGTTCATGAATCCGCGTACTTCAAAATCCGGCCAGTCCACGATGTCGCAGGCGGCGACCGTCGTTTTGCCGTCCCGGCGCAGAAGAAGCTGTTCCAGGGTTTTCAGGCCGTAATAAAACCCCTTGGTGTCCCTGGCCGTGATCAGCACCCCGCCGGGGGTCACCCGCAGGGAGTAGGCCTCCTCCTTCAATTTGGGATTTTCCGTATCCGCCTTCACGTCCCCCTGCACGAATTTGACGGCAAACGCCCCATCCTGGGAAACCTGCACCCCGTGGCCGGCCAGGAAGGATTTCAGCTCGGAAACAATGAACTTCATCTGTTCCGGGTAGGACGTGCGGGACGGCGCCGGGGCCTGGATGCGCACGGACTGGACGGGAACCGCCCTGCCGCTCCACTTCACCTGCTGGGGCATGGGGACCAGCGGCGGACGGTCTACTGGGAACATCCGGTAATTGGGGCCGTTGGCGGGGAAGGCGGGAGCCGTGTCCTGCCCCCGGACGCCGCCGGCCGCCAGACACAGGCAGATAACTGGCAATATAAAGGATTTCATACGACGCATGATACATATCCGGGAAAAACGTTCCTGTCAAACACCAGCGTCATTCCGGCCCGGTTTTGCAAAAAGACCAGAGCTTTTATTCCGTGCCGGGCCGGCCGCCGCAGGCAGGGTGTCCTCCACTTCCCCGGTCACGCCGTCAACGGCCACCCCGCGGCGCACGGCATAAAGCGCGGCTTCATCCCCGCTTTTTCCGGACGCAAACGCCCAGTAATAGGCCTTCCGGTCATGGTAGCAGGCCCATTCCCCGCCCACGCCGGGCCGCGCCTCCATCAGGAGGGAATAGGAGTCCGCAGGAGAAACCGCGAACCCGCGCGGGGTCTCCAGGCCGGCAGACGGAAAGGACCGGATTTCCCCCCTCCAGACCAGCTCCAGAGGCGAGGACGACAGCAGCCCGTCCGCCAGATGGCTGCCCGCCAGCATCTGGTGCGCTCCGAACATGGGGAGGCAGGACGCACAGAGGGAAAGGGAACAGCAGGCGGCGGCGCGCAGGAAAATACGGAGGGGGAAAGACATGGCGTGCTTCGGGAAATTGCGGAAAGGAATCAACTCCCAAACGCTTCCCCAGTCAATCAAAAAGGCGCCAGTCTCCGGGAAAGAAGAGAGAATGGCTGCGCGGAGCGGAAGACGGGCCTTTCCTGCGGAGTCCGGAAATGAAACCGTGCCTTCCCCGCCGGACAGGGGGGCCGCTTGACATCCCTTTTCCGCACTCCTATAGTTTGCACTCCGTTGAAAAAAGAGCCGGAGCCATGACAGCCCAGTCACGTAACATCTCGGAATTGGAAAACGCATCCGTCTGGCGTCTTCTGGTCCAGTATTCCCTGCCCTCCATCGCAGGCATGGTGGTGTACTCCCTGTACAACATCATTGACAGCGTGTTCATCGGCCACGGCGTGGGGCCGCTCGCCCTTTCCGGCCTGGCGGTCACCTTCCCCATCATGAACCTGACCTTCGCCCTGGGAACGCTGGTGGGCATAGGCGGGGCGGCCATCAGCTCCATCAGGCTGGGCAAGAAGGACCCGGAGGGAACGGAACACACGCTGGGGAACGTCCTGGTCCTGAGCCTGATCGCCTCCGTGGTGCTCTCCGTTCCCGCGCTGATCTTCCTCAAGGAAATTCTGAGCGCCTTCGGAGCCAGCGGGCAAACCCTCGCCTACGGGTATGATTTCATGCTGGTGACCCTGCTGGGGCTGCCCGTCACGTACGTTTTTTTCAACCTCAACCACGTGATGCGGGCCACGGGCTACCCGAAGAAGGCCATGGGCTCCACCCTGCTTTCCGTAGGCATCAACATCGTTCTGGCGCCCATCTTCATTTTCTGGCTCAAGTGGGGTATTACCGGGGCGGCGCTCGCCACGCTGATCGCTCAGATTGCCGGCATGGCTCGCGTGCTCATCCATTTTTCAGACAAATCCAGCGCCGTCCATTTCCGCAGTGGCATCTGGAATCTGAAAAAGGCCATCGTCACCGGCATCCTGTCCATCGGGCTGGCTCCGTGCCTGGTGAACGTGTGCGGCAGCGCCGTGGCCATCGCCATCAACAGGCAGCTTGCGGACCACGGCGGGGACCTGGCCATAGGCGCCTTCGGCATCATCAACCGGATTCTCATCCTGTTCGCGATGCTCGTCATCGGCCTCACGCAGGGCATGCAGCCCATCATCGGCTACAATCACGGGGCCATGAAGCCGGACCGGGTGCTGCTGACGCTGAAATACGGGGTTATTACGGGCACGGCGTTCACCACGGCGGGCTTCCTGGCCTGCATGTTCTTTTCCCACGGCATTGCAGCCCTGTTTACGGATGACGCACAACTGATCAGCCTGGCCGCGGGCGGCCTGAAGATCGTCATTCTGGCCTTTCCGCTCATTGGCAGCCAGATCGTCATCGGGAACTTTTTCCAGGCCATCGGCAAGGCGAGGCTGGCCATCTTCCTCTCCCTCACCCGCCAGATGCTGTTCCTGCTGCCGTTCCTGCTGATTTTACCGGGGTTCTGGGGGCAGACGGGCGTATGGGCGTCCATGCCGCTGGCGGACGTTCTTTCCTCCATCGTCACCCTGTGGTTCATCCGCAGGTTTCTGAAGTATTACTGCGGGAAAAACCGGGAATACCTGGCGCAGCCGGCCGGGCAGGCCTAACATTTCCGGCGTCCTTGTTGCGTCCTTTTTCACGGACATGATACTGGCAGTATGCCTAACGCGCCGCGTTTTACGGACTCTATTTTGATGACGGCCCCCTATGGAATGAGACGGAAAGCCCGGAGCTTTTCATGGCGTCCGCGCAACCGCCCCCGCCCCGCCGCGGCGGAAAAAACAAATGCGGAAAAATTATTCTGACCAAAACCCACAGACACGATGAAAAACGGAATCATGATGCAATACTTTGAGTGGAACCTGCCCAATGACGGACAGTTCTGGAACAGGCTGAAGGAAGACGCCCCCCACCTGGAGGAAATAGGGGTGACGGCCGTCTGGATTCCGCCGGCCTACAAGGGCAAGGAACAGAACGACGTGGGGTATGGCACCTACGACCTGTTTGATCTGGGGGAATTCGACCAGAAAAATACCGTGCGCACCAAGTACGGTACCAAGCAGGAGCTCCAGGACGCCATCAAGGCCCTGCACGACCACCATGTGGACGTTTATCTGGACGCCGTGATGAACCACAAGGCCGGAGCCGACTATACGGAAAAGTTCATGGCCAAGGAAGTGGACGAGAACAACCGCGAGGAGGAAACCACGGACGCCTACGAAATCGAAGGCTGGACCGGATTCAACTTCCCCGGCCGCGGAGACAAGTATTCCGATTTCAAATGGCACTGGTACCACTTCACCGGCACGGATTACGACAATAAGACGGGCAAAACCACCGTGTTCAAGATCATGGGGGACGGCAAGGACTGGAGCAGCGGCGTGGACGGCGAAAACGGCAATTACGACTACCTCATGTTCGCCAACCTGGACTTCGACCACCCGGAAGTGGTGAAGGAGATGGAGAAATGGGGCGTATGGGTCTCCCGCGAACTTGACCTGGACGGCATGAGGCTGGACGCCATCAAGCACATCAACGACGAGTTCATCAAGAAGTTCCTGGCCGCTGTCCGCAAGGAGCGGGGAGAGGATTTCTACGCCGTGGGGGAATACTGGAAGCAGGACCTGGATTCCCTGGACGAATACCTGAAGGAGGAACGCTACAAGGTGGACCTTTTCGACGTGCCTCTGCACTACAACATGTACCAGGCTTCCGAACACGGACGGGATTACGACCTGACCAAGATTCTGGACGGCACGCTGGTCCAGAACCACCCCACCCTGGCCGTCACCTTTGTGGACAATCATGACTCCCAGTGGGGCAGTTCCCTGCAATCAGCCGTCAAGGACTGGTTCAAGCCTTCCGCCTACGCGCTGATCCTGCTCATGAAGGACGGCTACCCCTGCATCTTTTACGGGGATTACTACGGTGTCAGCGGCAATCCGCCCGTGCACCGCGGCATCATCGACAACCTGCTGGAAATCCGCAAGAACCACGCCTACGGGGAGCAGAATTACTACTTCGACCATCCGAACACCATCGGCTTCACCCGCGTGGGTGACGAACAGCACCCGAAGTCCGGCGTGGCCGTGCTCATCTCCAACGGGGAGGACGGGGACAAGGTCATGAACGTGGGCAAGCAGCACGCGGGAGAAACCTGGAAGGAAGCCACCGGAAACGTGGAGGAAACCGTCACCATCGACGACGAAGGCAACGGCCAGTTCATCGTCCACGGCGGCAATGTGGCCGTCTGGATTCCGCAGGACGCTCCCCAGGACCCCAAGCAGGACGCCCGGAAGGACGACACTGAGGAAGAAAGCTGATCCGCCTGACGGGACTTTTTATCGGCGGTCTGGCCCTTCCGGAATTTTCCGGAACGCGGTCAGGCCGCTTTTACTTTAATCACCAGTTTGCGGATGACGCCTTCCCCGATGCATCCGGCATGGGCGTCTTCCGGGAAAAACACGGCGAACTGGCCGGGCCTGACGGTGAAGGAGGTTTCTTCCGCGTCGTGGTAATGCTGCGCATCCTTCTCCTCCTGGAACGGTTCGGACGGTTTTTCCAGTGCGGCGCGCTCCTTCCAGGTAAAGCGTTCCTCCCGTGAAAGGGGGACGTGGATGTCGATGAATTTGTTGTGGACCTCCATCCTGGCCTTTTCCGGGGTTTTCATCTCCGTCTCGTTCACCATCACGATCAGGGCGTCTTCCACAAGGACATGGGGCCCCGGCTCCAGAACGGCCGGATCTGCCGCGCGTATAAAGTCGAAAGCCTGCCTGAACAGAGGATTTAATCTTTCATAACGGGCGGAATCGGCAAGGGAGGCAATAATCATGGCAGGGAATTCTGTTTAAAGGAAACGCCATTCTAATGTACCTGCAGGCTCCGTCAAATCCTTTGGTTAAATTTATTTAATTTCCGGCTTTCAAAGATCGTTTGAAACAAACAGTCAATATCTTGAAAAGATAAAAGAATGCACATCGGATTACGAATCCGGCGTCAAGAAAATATTTTTAGACTTTGTCCCTTACTACCAGCGCTGTTTCCGGGAAAAATTAAGGAGACGTGATTTAACGATGCCCAGGTCTTTTACAATCGTGCCTCTCCCTGCGGGAGTTATCCTTTCATTCCCTTTTTGCAATATTTGCACGGATTCGTAATCCGACAGGATACGAATAATTCTTCTATCCAACATTCGCATGAAAAAGCTCCTTTGTACCATTTGCCTGGGCATAGCCTCCCTGACAGCTGCCGTTTCCGCGGCAACTATCGAGCTGATGCCGGAAATCACCACCATCGCCCGGCAGGGCTACAATTCCGCAGGACGTCTTGCCAACAACA
>JAJQCV010000073.1:0-3190 GCA_021202525.1 Akkermansiaceae bacterium
GGCCGTTCCTGTCCATGTACCGGAAAAATTACCCGAATGCCCGGTCAAGTTCATCCGGGGGATATTGGCGGACAGCCAGGGAGCCATTTGGGCGGTGGGGGAGCGCGAGAGCATCTACCGTCTGGATGTTAAAAACGGGGCCTATGAGAAGTCATGGGTGAACGTGAATTATTCTTCCAGCTTTCCGCGGAAAGCCAATTTCACCTGCATTGCCGAAGACCGGCAGGGCAGGATCTGGGTGGGGACGGACGATTGCGGTGTGGCCGTCTTCAACGGGGAGGAATGGAAAATGTATGACCGCAGCAACGCCCTGAATGGAGAACATGTGTATGCCATTGCCGTCTCTCCGGTTTCCGGGGAAGTGGCCGTGGCCACTTCCGGAGGCGTGGCCTTGTACGATCCCGCGGGCGATTCATGGCGGATGCTGGACCGTTCCACCGGAATGACGGAAGACCAGGCGGCTTCCGCCGGTTTTGACTCCAGAGGGAACCTGTGGCTGGCGTACGGGTTTGGCGGTGTAGCCTGCGCTTCCCGCAAATCCGGATATTCCCAGTGGAAGACGGTTCAGGCCCCCTGGTTCTGGGACAAGAACCAGTTTGTCCGCCAGCCGTATCAGCCGCTTGGCGACGGGCTGCCTTCCAATGCCTGCAATGTTCTGGTTTGCATGGATAAGGACCGGATACTGACGGGAACCTGCTCCGGGCTGGCTTTCAGCAACGGCATCAGTTCCTGGAATTTTGTGCGCGGGAGGGATTATGCCCGCAAGAACAACAGCCTGTATGGAGCCGCCGCAAGAAAGACCGCCATCCCTCCCCAGGGAGATGCGCGCCTGCTGTCGGAGGATTTTGTGTCTGCCCTTGCCGGAAACGGGAAGGAAATCTTCGTCGGCTTCCGGACGCAGGGGGTGGATGTTCTGGATGCCGACACGATGAAGGTCAGGAAGAGACTGCGGAAAGGACTGGAAGGAACACATATTTCCGATTTGCTGGTCCTGGGTGACGGCAGCGTGCTGGCGGGGACCTATGGCGGCGGCGTGGTCATGGTGCAGGGAGGCGCCCTGTCCTATGATCTGGAGAAGCCGGAGCGCGGAAAGGAGCCCGGCTTTCCCGCGGAGGCGCGGATGGAAGAGTCCGCAAGCGTGCTGAAAAGCCTGGAAGACCTGGGACGCCGCGGCGACAAGGGGAAAAGCATTGTTTTCAAGGGAGAGGACTGGTCCACCAAGGGCGATTGGGGCGGCAAGTACGGAATGACCCGCGCCACGCTGTGCGCCACGAATGCACCCATGAGCAATTCCGAGTTCATGGCCAAGACGGTTCCCTTCCGCACGCTGACGTCGGTTCCGGGATTTCCGGGCGCTACTGGAGCCGTATCCTCCTATTGGATTCAGGGAGTCATGGGGCTGAACCGCAACAAAAACGATGCGCTGCGGTGGTGGGTGGAGAATGTGAAGGACGACGGCAACCGGAACGTCCTTTTTGATCCGACCGATTCCGTCCGGACTGAGGCGGAATGGGACGACCACGGGGAAGTGTATCCGCATTTTGTCGACGGTCCGGATATCTGGGTGGCCGTGGAAGTGCCGGAAGGGGTTCATGAAATAGCCCTGTATTTTTATAATCCCAACGGCTATCTCAAGAACGAGTCCAGGCGGGATTACCTGATTGAAGCCAGGCGGCACCCGACCACTTCTTTCATCCAGTTTCAATTCAACAATATAGGGGATATTGAAATCGGCAGGAAGACCAAGAAGGGGCTGGCGCTGGCCAAGTCCATGGAGCAATGGCAGTCCTTTCCGGTGGAGGCGCGCGCCCGCGTTTCCCGCTTTGCCGGTTCCGGCGTTTACGAGCGGTTCATGTGCAGGAGGGGCGGCCTGTACCTGTTCCATGTCCGCAGGAACGGATCGTTCAACACTATTTTGAACGGGGTGTTCGTGAGTGAGAAAGTTCCGTGGGAAACGCGCCAGCCGGAAGAGTTGCCCTATTATGTGCCCGGGGAATTTGCCGGCATCATTCCCACTCCGGGAAAAGTGAATTCATCCATTCCGGGAGAGAAGCACAAGGCCCTGTTCAAGCCGCTGTATGAGTTGCAGCATGACCGCAAATACCTGACTCCGGAAGGATGCAGCCTGCAGAACAGGTACCTTCTTGCCCTGTGGCGGGAGGCCTCCCGGCAGGAGGAGCAGGACAAATACATGGTGGATGGCCTGCAGTGGGAGGCTAGGATCAGCGATGATCAGGTGCGGAAGTCATTTGACGAGACGATGAAGCGCTCATGGCACCAGAGCCAGATTTATTATCCGTGCAACCGGTCCAGGGAATTTATGCCGAATGCACCGGGGACCATTCCCTTCTCTCTCCAGGAGGTCATGCTCATGGCGAGATTGCGCATCGACTGGAGGCAATACCGGGACGATGCCAAAACCCTTCCTGAAAAATCCGTCCAGGAGATGAAGGAATACCTGAAACAGGAATTGTTGAAACAACAAAAATTAAAAAGAGAACAATGAATAAGACTGCATGTGCACTAATGCTGACCCTGTCCGGGACATGCCTGCTGAACGCGGAGCTGGCTCCGCCGAAAACTTCATGGTATGGCAAATACCTTGATTACACGGGAGTTTCCATTGTGAACAAGGTCCCTCTTCCGCAACCGGGCATCAGGCGCCATAGCGAGGATGGTACGGCGTATGACATCACCCCCGTGAAGTTCAAGATGAGCACCACCCTTTCCAAGAAGCCCAAGACGAAGGAGGAGTGGTATTACAAGGGTATTTATTATATCATCGTCAAGTATTGCGGTGACATTGCCCATTACGATGACGGAGGAACCATCTACTTTGAGCAGAATTACGAGCACCGTGTCGTATTCGGTCCCGAACATTACGGAGAATGGGGCATCATTTATAGCTGGGTACACGTGATAGCGCGCTTTACCAATACGGATATTGATGCGGAAGGGGACCGCGGCATCAGCGGAGAGGATGGAAGCATCTTCTTCCAGTATCTTGAAAAATTGCTGGTGGAGTTGTAATTTTTCCGCCTTCTTTCCGTCCGGCTGCGGGGCATGTCATGTTCATGCCCCCTGCCGGGCGCATTTATTTCTTGGTTGCATGGCTCCGGCCTGCGGAGGATAGGGAGGATAGGGAGGATAGGGAGGATAGGGAGGATAGGGAGGATAGGGAGGATAGGGA
>JAJQCV010000073.1:3200-6036 GCA_021202525.1 Akkermansiaceae bacterium
AGGATAGGGAGGATAGGGAGGATAGGGAGGATAGGGAGGATAGGGAGGATAGGGAATGCGGGAAAGACCGACAAAAAGAGGCATTCCCCGGCGTGCGGAGAATGCCTCTTGATATAGAACAAGGCAAAGGTCAGGCGCGGCGTTTGCGGCGCATCAGCAGGGATGCCAGTCCCAGAAGGCCCAGCGTGGCTGTGCCGGGTTCCGGTACGGCAAGTCCGGTGAAGGTCAGGCTTCCGTCGTTGAAGGTGACGCCGTCCCAGACAAGCCGATGCCCGTTCTGGGTGAGGGTCAGCAGGGAATCCCAGTCGGCGGGTTCCGTGAAGGAAGTTCCCGTTCCCAGGGTGAAAAGGTCAATGGTCTGGGAGAGGGAATCGAAAACCAGGTCGCTGCCCAGGTTGAGCGTCAGGCCTCCGGTCAGGGTAAGGGATGACGTGCCCTGCAGGTCGACCAGCGCCGTGTTGAAGCTGGTGAGATTCAGGGAAGCGTTGTTCAGCGTGGCCGCCGTGGCCCCCGTCATGGTAAGAACCTGGCCGGTGGAGATCATCGGCGCGTTGGCGGCGTTGTTCAGGACAACCGTGGAGTCGGTGATGGTTGCGTTCCCCGTCAGGCTGACGGTGATGTCCCTGGGTGCGGACGCATTCCCGAAGTTCTGGACGGCGCCCTGCTGCAGGGTGATGGCGTTCGCCAGAGCCTGGCTGTTGGCGTTCAGCGCGCCGCCGTTGATGATGACGGAGCCCTGGCCCAGCGCCGTGGCGGAGTTGGTCCGGAGCGTGCCGCCCGTGATGGTGGTGCCGCCGCTGTAGGTGTTGTTGCCTGCCAGAACGAGGTTGCCGCTTTTGTTGACCCGCACGCTCAATTTGTGGGAGGCGTCCTTGTCGGAAATGGCGGAGGAGACTGTGTAGGCGTTGGAGCCTCCCGTACTGTCGGTGAACAGGATTTCGCCTTCCCCGGTAATGGTGCCCGTAATGTTGGTGCCGTCTCCGTAAAGGGAGCCGGCAATCGTGATGCCGGAACCCGCGGCGTCAACGGTGATGTTGGCGTTGACCGGAGTATTGGCCCCGTAGGAACGGCAGTTGAGCAGTTCCAGGGTGGAGCCTCCCTTCATCATGATGTCCGGGGTTCCTCCCAGGACGGTTCCCACGTTGCTGAGGCTTAACGTCGCATTTTGGGCGATGCTGATGGATGAAAAATTGTAGGAAGTATCGCTGGCGGTAAGTTTGACCGTTCCGGCGTCAATGATCAGGTGGGCGATGTCGGAGGCGTGGTCCGCGCCGATGGTGCCCGTGCCGTCCGTCACCTTGCGGACCGTCAGCGTGCTGTCGGCGTGCGTGATGGGAATGAGCGTACCGCCTTCAAACGTGTATTCTACGTCCCCGGCGCCGATGAGGGTAAGGGAGGTGGCGTTGTGGGCCCAGGAGTCATTGGCATTGTAATTGGCGGCGGTCATGGTCAGGGCGCCTCCGAATGTCCAGTTGGGGTTGGATGCCGTGATGGTGGCGTTTTCTCCCAGAGTCAGGGAACCCGTATAGCGGGAGGCCGTGTCACCCGTGATGGAAAGGGCGGCATCGCTGCCCAGCGTCAGGTTGCCGGCTCCCGACAGGCTTGCCAGGGAATTGGTGCCGTTCATGATGACGGTGCCTGCCCCGTCCAGGGCGGCGTTCCCCGTCAGGGAGGTGGACAGGGTAAGCGTTGTTCCCTCCGCCACGCGGAGAATGCCCGGGCCGGTCAGATTCAGGCTGCCGCCGGAGATGGTCAAATTGCCGCCGGAAACGACGAGGGCGTCCGTACTGCGGGTCTCCCCGCCGGCAATGGTGAGGGTGGAGGGCCCGTTGGTGACGTCGATGGAGGCATAAGTGCCGTTCGAAGCCGTGGAGTCCGTCCAGGCGGCCGTTCCGAGTACGGAGTCCGTCCAGGCGGAAGTTCCCCCGTCAAGCGTGGCGGCAATTTTGGAGCCGTCGTAGGTATTGACGATTTGGATGCCGGAAATGCATCCGCGGGTTCCGGCGCCGGAGCTGTTGCCTGTACTGCCGATCGTGAGATTGGACGCGGTTTGCCCGTCAACGTAGAGGACGTTTGTTCCTTCAATCAGCTGGCCGGTGGTGCCGGTGGCGCCCCAGCTCGAGGAGCCGGTTACTGTGGAAGAACCGTTCCATGTGTAGGAGATGCCGTTGACGGTCTTGGCGGAAAAGTCCGTGCCGTTGTCGGTGTTGCAGTAAATGTAGACCCCGTAGGTAAGAAAATCCAGGCCGCTGACCGTGATATTGATTCCGTTGCCGTCGTCCAGGTAGCCTTTAAGCAGCTGGCCGTCCCCGGTAGTGGGGGTGGCGTTGGTCTGCCAGATGTTTTTGCTGGACCAGGTGACGTCGGCTCCCGTAGCGGCTCCGTTGTTGTCTTTCAGCGCCTGTCCGGTTGACTGGGAAGCGTCGCCGAACTGGTTCCAGTTGGAACCTGTAACGGGAGAAAGTCCGGCAGTTGAAGAATCCTGGATGGTTCCTGCATTGGAGCCGAAGTTGATGCTGATGCTTTCTCCGGCGGCTTGAGACTGGGAGGCCATGGCCCCGAAGACGGAGGCAGCAAGGACCCATGCGGCGAGTTTATGCGGTAAACGAGGTTGCATAAATTGTTTTGTTAATGTGGATTGATGAAATTGAACCGGCTTCAGATCACGGAATGATGGAGCCCTCGGAATGAATCGTTCGTAGCGGATTATGAATTCGAATTGCATGAGAAAATGGAAAACATCAAGAAAATGAATTGATTGCAATTATCATTAATTTCATTTTTATTTTTTATTTATCAGATTTCATTTAATTAAAGTTTTCTTAACCTGTTTTTA
>JAJQCV010000003.1 GCA_021202525.1 Akkermansiaceae bacterium
ATGCAGCGTCATTTCTCCGGTACTTTTGAAGGAATCCGCCCCCAGAATCTCCATGTTGTCTCTGGAGGTGTGCCACCAGCTGCCGTCCTGGAAATCGTCAATCAGGTTCAGCGTATCCATGCCCAGTTCCATGAAGGGAACGTGGTCGTCCAGGATGCCGTAGGCGGAAACTCCCCATTCCACCGGGGAATAGCCCAGTTCGCGAATGGCGCGGGAATAAACCCGGTACATGGACTGGGGCGTCATGGCCGGAATCCTGATCTTTTTACCCTGCCGGCCCACCATGTCCAGGTTCACCATCCACTCCGGCAGCGGCCTGGGCAGGGAGGCCGCGTAAAATTTGGAGCCGTACAGGCCGTCATTGTTGTCCATGTGCAGGGAAAAGCTTTCCTCTCCGTCGAAAAACACCAGTTCCAGCTGTCCGGCGCGGGCCGGGTCCCGGGAAAGGATGCGGGCCGTTTCCAGAATGGCGGCTGCGGCGGAGGCCCCGTCATTGGCTCCGGTGAAGTCGGGAATACCCGTTTTGGTATCAATATGGCAGGTCAGCAGACCGCGGACCGGAGTCTTGAAATCCGGATTTTTCCCGTAGCGGGCCCGCAGATTGACGAATTGGGTTTGCCCTTGCGGCGTAGGCGCTTCAAAAGCCTGTTCCACACATTCCCAGCCGTGCTTGGAAAGCTCCCCTTTCAAGTAATCCAGCTGCTTGCGGTAGCCGGGGGAAGACGGCCTTCTGTCCCCCATATCCGTAATCCGCGCGGCATGGTACATGCAATTGCTGCCGTGGAAATCGTCTGTCTCCTGCAACTGGGCGGGTACGGCCTCCGGATGGGCTTCCGGAGTTTTTTCAGGATTGCCGCACTGCACCAGCAGGGCCGTCAGGAAAAGGAGTCCAATGCGGGGCATCATGGGAAAAGGGGTGCGGGGTTATCAGGAATCGGCCCATTCATCCTGGCCCAGAAGCTCCAGGATGCGGGTGAATTCGGACTTGCTGGAAAAAGTGATCTCAATGGAGCCTTTGCCCCCTTGTTCGGAAATGCTCACCGGTGTGCCGAACTGTTTGGCCAGCACCCCGGAAATCTTCTTGTACTGCGGTGAGGAGGATTTCCTGGGAGGGGCCGGGTCGGGCGGGTTGAGAATTTTCTGAATGGCTTTTTCCGTCTGGCGGACGGTGTAGCCCTTGTTCACGATGTCGCGGCCAAGCTGGATCTGCTGGTCCTGATTCTTCAGGGAAAGGAGTACCTTGGCATGGCCCACGCTGATGAAGGAATTGCCCAGCATGTCCTGGACGGCCCGCGGCAGGTCCAGAAGGCGCATGCTGTTGGCCACGGCTGCGCGGGACTTGCCCACCCGTTTGGCGATGTCCCCCTGCTTCATCTTGAATTCCGCTTTCAGGCGCATGTAGCCGGCGGCTTCTTCCAGCGGACTCAGGTTTTCGCGTTGGAGGTTTTCAATCAGCGCCAGTTCCAGCACGTCCTTGTCCGTGGCCTTCCGGATGATGGCGGGTACGGTGGAAAGCCCCAGGATGCCGGAAGCCCGCCAGCGACGTTCCCCGGCGATCAGCTCGTACTTGTTGTCGTCCGTCTTGCGGACGATCAGGGGCTGGATGATGCCGTGTTCCTTGATGGAATCCACCAGTTCCGCCAACTGCTCAGGCGTAAAAATGGCGCGCGGCTGGAGCGAACTGGGGATGATGGAGGCATGGGACAACTGATGCACGACATCTCCCTCCTGGGGAGTTGCCAAGGATTCACGAGACAGATTTTGATTGATGAGGGCGTCAAAGCCTTTCCCCAGAGCCGGTTTTGCCATAACTGGAAAAAGACTACCATGGTCCGCCTCCGTTTTCAACAGGGGATTTGTCTTCCATAGCAGGAAATTCGGGGGCCGGGAGTCCGGTGTCCGTTTGAGTGGCAGACATTTGGAAAGTTCGGGATTCGGGAAACGGTTTGGAATGGATGAAAAGGCGTGTCTTTTTCCGCTATGCCGGGTGGCGTAACCCCTGAATAAAATCATGAACCAACCGAGTGAAGAACAAAAGCAGGCCGCCCTGGAAGCGGGGAAGGAAGGAATGAAAAAAGCCTACGAACGCAGCCGGGAAATGTCCCATCTGTCGTGGTGGGAACGTTTTCTGTGGATCATCCTGGCCGGGGCGGCCGCTGCGGCCTCCTGCCTCCTGTCCGGCTGCGGCCATTCCGTGAAACTGGGGCCGGAGGGAGCGGTCATCTGCAAGGATGGAAGCTGCCTGACGATGTCCCACGGCAGTCTGACCTTTACACAGGCCGTTCCCGATAAAGACGTCCCGCCCGTCGTGCAGGCTAAAAACAAATGATAAAACCCGGCGGCGTTGTCCGGCGGAACGTGTCATGAAAAATGCCGTTGAACTGGCGGAGGCCTACTATCGTGCCGCGGGCAGGACGGTCCGGGACATGGAAGAGGACGGTCTCCGCCAGGACGTCTATGTACGCACGCCCGGCCTCGTGCTGCTGGCGCGCCGGGTGGATTCATCCGCTCCCGTGGCACAAATCCTGAATGTGTGTTTCCGGTTCCCGCGTCGGCGGTGCGACGCCTGGCATCTTCACTTCCTGTCGGGCGACGCCCGCCTCCTTTTACAGCATGAACGGGAAATTCTCTCCCTGCCGTGGATTTTGACCCAGCACGGTAAACGAGGGGACGGCCGTCTGGTAAAGTTGTCTTCCTCCCGCTTCTGCCGACTTCTTAAAGCATGTGGAAATGGGATTGACCATTAAGCAGGCTCTTTTCTAAAGAAGCGCTGCAAGAGTGGAAACGGAAGAGAACAGGATAATACCGGAATGGTAATGATATGCCGCTTTTTGCCGAGTGGAAGTGGGCACGGGGTATCGCACATCGCTGGGAAAGGTAATTGAAGGTGTGGTGGTGTCGGACGATCTTCGACCACGGCTTGGGCCATACATGCGTTCCCCGCATAAGCGACGAAGGTGAATAGGGGGTAAAATGCGCCAGCGGGACGCTGGAGAAACGATGATTCCTGTGGTGAAGCAGTTTGATGCAGTTTTACCGTTATTCTGCAATAATGCCGGATAGGCATGATCTTGCGGATAGAATTAAGTAAATTGCTTCACTGGTCAAAAAGCAAACCCCTCAAGCTGTGAACTTGAGGGGTTTATGATGGAGCCGCTTGTCGGATTTGAACCGACGACCGTCCGCTTACAAGGCGGGTGCTCTACCACTGAGCTAAAGCGGCGCAATGAATGGATGCGCACATGTCTACAGAAGATGCCCCTCCCTGGCAAGCCGAAAATGGGCGGCACAGGGGGCCTTGCGTATTTTTAAACGTCTCAGGCGTCAAACAGGGAACCCTGTTCCAGCGGCGGTTCTGCGGATGAATCCGGGGAAGGGGGAGCCTCATTCTGCGATTGGGGCTTTTCTGCCGGAGCGGATACGCTTTCTACAGGTTCCGGCGCGCCGGCAGGTGCGGATGGTTCCTCTTCCGCGGTTTCATTGCCGGCTTTTGCCGCAGGCATGATGCGGGAAACGCGTTCCACCGGATGCTTGGTGATGATGTTGCCCTGGGCGCCGCGGTTTTTGATCCGCATGTCCGCAAAATGGAAGGGCCTGATCAGGTTGCGGAGTTTCAGGACGGCTTTCAGATAAACGTTCACGCTGATTTGTTCACTGTCCTGCTCCGTTTCATGCACGGAAAAGTGGAAGATGCGCGTTCCCTTCGTCCCGCGTGTCAAGGGGTATTCCTTGTCTCTGGTGAACCCTCCTACCCGGAAGCGCTTGGCATAAACGGGTCCGTCCTTTCCATCCCGGTAAATCAGGTTGAAGACGGGGTCGTCACCCTTCTTGATGATGGAGATATAGAGGGGATTCTTTCCGGCGAAGAATTTGTCCTGAATGCGCACGATTTTCAGTACGCCTGCATTGTCCACGATCAGGACGTCGTCCAGCGTGGAGCACTTGCACACGGGATTTCCCTTCTTGACGCCGAAGCCGGCGAAGCCTTCTTCGTCAATGTACAGTGTTTCATTGGCCACGGCTACCTGGGCCCGGTCCACGGACCCGAAGGAGGAGATTTCCGTCTTCCGGGGATAGGCCGCTCCGTATTTTTTACGGAGGGATTCAAACCAGCGGATGGCGAATCTGGTGAGCTGGTTGAGGTTTTTCTGCGTCTGGTCGATGTCCGCCTCCAGCTGCTGAATGTGCTGGTCGGCCTTGAAGGCATCGAATTTGGAGATGCGCTTGATTTTGATTTCCGTCAGCCGGATCAAGTCGTCCCTGGTAATGGGGCTGCGCAGTTTCCTGGCGAAGGGCTGGAGTTCCCTGTCAATGGTCTCCAGCACTTCCTCCCATGTCTCGCAATCCTCGATGGTCAGGTAGATGCGGTTTTCAATAAAAATCTTCTCCAGACTGGCCTGGTGCCATGCCGCATTAAGTTCCTGAAGGCGTATTTCCTGTTCCTGCCGCAGCGTTTCCTTGGTAGCATCCGTGTTGTAGCGCAGGATATCGCTGATGCGCATGAACCGGGGCTTGTCTTCCACAATGACGCACGCATTGGGGGAGACGCTGACTTCACACGCGGAGAAGGCGAACAGCGCCTTTTTAGTCTGTTCCGGATCCACTCCGGCGGGCAGGTGAACCAGAATATCCACATGCTGGGCCGTATTGTCTTCAATGCGGGCTATTTTAATCTTCCCCTTTTCCGCGGCGGAAACGATGGTGTCTATCAGGATTTCCGTGGTGACGCCGAACGGGATTTCCGTGATGCGGAGAAGTTTTTTTGATTCCGTAAGAATACGCGCCCGTATCCGCACTCGCCCCGTGCCGCGCTCTCCGTCGCGGTAATTGGTGGCGTCCATGATTCCCCCCGTGGGAAAATCCGGCAGAAGCTGAAATTCCTGCCCCCGCAGGTGGGCGATGGAAGCGTCAATCAATTCGTTGAAATTGTGGGGCAGGATTTTGCTGGAAAGACCTACGGCAATGCCTTCCGCCCCCTGCGCGAGCAGAAGAGGGAATTTGACGGGCAGGCTCACGGGCTCCTTGTTCCTGCCGTCATAGGAAAGCTGCCATTCCGTGACTTTGGGGCTGAACACCACGTCGCGGGCAAAGGGCGTGAAGCGGGCTTCAATATATCGGGAAGCCGCTGCGGGGTCTCCCGTCAGAATATTCCCCCAGTTCCCCTGGGTGTCGATGAGCAGGTTTTTCTGGCCCAGGCCAACCAGGGCGTCCGCGATGGACCTGTCCCCGTGCGGGTGGAATTTCATCGTATCGCCGACGATGTTGGCTACTTTATTGTAGCGCCCGTCATTCAGCCGGTCCATGGCATGCAGGATGCGGCGCTGGACAGGCTTGAACCCGTCATTGATTTTCGGCACGGCCCGTTCCAGAATAACATAGGAGGCGTAATCCAGAAAGTAGTCGGCATACATGCCTTCCACGGACTGGCTCGCTGGTGCGATGTGGGCGGGTTGAGTCACGTCCGGGAATATTAAAGGATTTGTTCCGGCGGGGCAAGTGCGATCTCCGTAAAGAAAAATAACCGGCCTTCCTGAAAGAAGGGCCGGTTATTGTAAGTATTAAATTTCAGGCTGATTTGGATGTAATCCTGGCCCTGAGGTCGTCTGCTTCGGCACGGAGGGGGGCAAGCTTGGCGGTTTGAGCTTCAAGTTCCGCTATTTCCTCCAGAACGGCTGCCAGGCGGCGCAAATCCGCAGGCTGTGCGGAGGCGAGGGGCTGGCTCTTGGCAGCGGGGGTGTTTTTGGTGCCGGGCTTGCGGCCCCTTTTGACCTTGGAGGCTTTCATCCAGCTGGAGATAGTGACCGTGCTGATGCCGAATTGTGCGGCGGCTTCCTTCTGGGCGCCTCTTTTATTTTGCGTTTTCCGTTCGGCGATAAAATCAAGAACGGCCTGCTTTTCTTCAGGCGTATAACGCCTCCGGTTTTTTGTATCGTTGGAGTTCATGGTATGACGAGTGGCACATATC
>JAJQCV010000094.1:0-1128 GCA_021202525.1 Akkermansiaceae bacterium
GGAGTTCGGTTCCGGCTCCGCCGTAGAGACTGGGGAAGCCGTTGACATAGATTTTTTTCAAGGAGGTGCTCATGAAATAATGGAGTTAAATATTGAACGAATTCATTGATGGACGCTAGCACGCTGTCTTTTACCCTGGCAATGGGTAAATTTTGAAAATATGGCAAAGAAATATGTGCCACCGGAGAAGAATACCCTTCCTTTTCCACGTTGCCATCCGTCTCCAAAACTCACCGATCCTCCTTAACGTTTCCAGCGTGTTTACATTGGCAGTCTCTGTTTTCAGGATAGTCGCAACCATTTAATAAACCTAGTTTCATTATCATGAATAACATTTTCAATATCACGTTCATGGATACCTCCTATCCCTTCATTCCCATGTATCCCAACGGACAGCCACAAGGCGACTTCTTCGTCAACGGTCTCACCGCTCCCGTCCTTATTGCCAAACGCCCGGCTTCCGCCAATACCCGACATGAATGGTTCGGATACCTTAAAGTCACCACGGCTAAAACCTGTTTTCTCTCCCTCCATGCCCACTCCTCCCTCTCTCTTTTCATTCCCGCCAAAGAGTTAAAACTTACCACGGAACCGGACTCTTCCACTCCTCTCTACCGCCAAATCCATTTTGAACAGGGATACTACTGGTGCCACATCGTCCATCAACACCAACCCTCCCAGCAAGCCCAGCAGGAATTTTGCATTGCCCTGGTAAGTGACAAGGAAGAAAAGCCTGATTTGAATTATTACCTGCTGGCAGAGACTCCTCCAGCCGACAAACCAGGAGAGACCGTGCTGACTCTGGTCAACCTGTGTCAGGAAGTGAAAGACGAGAACTCGTCCAGCAGTTCGGCAGGGGAAGGAGATTCCTTTGAGTTTGATCCCAAGTCCAGCAGCAGCTCAAGTTCTTCTAGCAGTTCCAGTTCTTCCTCCTCCAGCAATTCGTCTTCTTCCAGTTCGCATCAGAGTTCTTCGGCACCAGAGCCTCCGGATTCTTCCAGTTCATCCTCTTTCAGTAGCAGTTCCAGCAGTTCCAGCAGTTCCAGCAGTTCCAGCAGTTCCAGCAGTTCCAGCAGTTCATCCAGTTCATCCAGTTCATCCAGTTCATCCAGTTCATCCAGTTCATCC
>JAJQCV010000094.1:1228-30932 GCA_021202525.1 Akkermansiaceae bacterium
CAGTTCATCCAGTTCATCCAGTTCATCCAGTTCATCCAGTTCATCCAGTTCATCCAGTTCGTCCAGTTCGTCCAGTTCGTCCAGTTCGTCCAGTTCGTCCAGTTCCCTCTCTTCTTCCTCCAGTGAGCCGGACCTGGAAGAAGAACCGTGCCCTTGCGAATGCGAGTGTGGTGAAGAAGGAGACGAAAACTGCGTTCAAACACACCCCACTCCGGGTGACCCCGAGGATGAACAGGACTGTCCGGGTAATACCTGCATCAACTCGCCTTCTCCTGGCGGCCCCACGCCTCCGGTTCCAGCCCTCTTTATGCGCACGGCATACTCTGGTGCTCTCGCCCATGCCACGGCTTCCAGCAGTAGCTTCTCTATGCGATACAACCACCCCATGGCCTGGAGCGCTTCCTTCTCTCAAGAGGAAAGACGAGTCACCGTCAAACGCCCTTCCGGAAGCCATATCTATTTCAAGGCCCCGCAGGGAAGCAGCGATGCTTCTCCCGTTGGCTCTTCCAGAAAGAATAACTACCGCATCAGGCTTCTCCATGAGGACCTAACTCCCAGCACCCAGGGTACCCCCGCTTTCATGGACATGGCCCTTCCCAGCGGCATGCTCCTGCGCTTCTCTTCCTCCACGGGAGAAGTCGTGTCAGTTACCAGCTCTTCGGGACATGTTATCTCTGCCGAGAAATACGCCAACAAGGTCCGGGTCACTTACAACAAAAACGGCTCCCTTAACAGCGTCTATTCCCGGGCTCAGGGGCTGATGAGAAGCATTTCTGAAGGTGACAGGCTCACCCTGGAGTGGTATGCTCCCGAGAAGGCTGTCCCGAACGGGGAAGAAGGGTTTACCATCACTGCAGAACCCTATAAGACGGCCGTTTACGAGACCTCTCTTGAAAACGGAGTGAAGGTCACCCATATCACCAATCGGCGCTCCGGTCAGGAGCCCCATTTTATCGAACGGCGCGAGGAAGATAACAAGGTCACCATCATCAAGGGGAAGGGAGAGGAGCGCATTGTTCGCAGCATTGAGAAAAACGCCCTGCCCGGTTCCAAATGGGAGCGTATTGAAACAATTCAAGGCATTAACGAAAAAATGCCTTCTTCCTGCACCCGTACGGTCAAGAAGTACACCAACGGAGGCTGGCTGACTATCAGCCGGACCCAGGGATATAAGACGCCTTTAGCCCAAACTACACTTTACATCTACAACGACCAGTTCCGTGTATCTCTCGAACTCAAGCCCGATGGAGGATACACGCGCTACGAGTACGATGACCAGGGGCGGGTCATCTTGGAAGCCTCTCCCTGGGCGGGAGGCGGGGAGAGAGGTACCCGCACCACTTATGCCGATCTGCGCTTTAACGACTTTAGACCCGCCACGGAAACCGACGTGATTATCACCGAAAGTGGAACGGAAACCCGACTTCTTAAGCGGACTTACACCTATGAAGATACCCCTCAGGTCAGTCGTACCACGGTCACGGAAACCGCTCTGGGGTCCAACCAGATCCACACGAGCATTTCGGAAACTTACGGGGAAGCAGCCGAGTATTCCTACGCCCGGGGCAGGCAAAAACTCACTCAGGGGATTGACGGAGTACAAACGGTTTACACCTATGAATCTGCCAACGAATACGGTGCCATTCACAAAGTAACGGAAACCGTACAAGCCAATGGAAGCATTATTCCCGGACAAAGTACTAGAAGTGTGCAGTACATCGCTGAAAATGGCACCACGACAAGAAACGAAGAATATGTTCATACCGGAGAAAAATGGTCGCTGATTTCCTCAGAGGACTACGAGTACAATCCCGAAGGGAAACGCATTAAAACGATGAGGGGCAACGGGCGTCTCCGCATGACCGAATGGATGTGCTGCGGCCCGTTGAGGGAAACCGACGAAGACGGTGTGGTAATCAGCTACGGCTATAATTCGGCCAAACAACTGGTGGAAACTATTCGTGCAGCTACCGAAACGATGCCGGAAACAATTACCAGCTACACGAAGGATGCGGCAGGCAGGACGATTGCCACTCGCCGCGACGTTGGCCCCCTGTCCACGGTGGAAAATGTAGAATACGACTATTTGGGACGGGTCATTTCCTCCACCGATATCCTGGGACGCATCACCAGAACCGAGTACAGCGACGATGGACTTACCACCACCGTCACCACTCCGGCAGGTGCCACGATGGTCACTCAAACCTATTATGACGGCACTGTCGTTCTGGAGGGAGGAACCGGACAGCGCGCGATGGAGACTCGGCTGGAACTAACCAAGGAAGGCATCCTTACCACTACCTTGTCCAAGGGAGTCGTGCTGTCTCGGACGCTGCAAAACGGCTTCGGCCAGACCGTCCGGCAGGAAACCCCCAATACTCAAGGGAGATTTATAGTAAGTCTCAATTCCTACAATAATAAGGGAAAACTCATACGTACGCAAACGGACGGCGTTGCTCCTACATGGAGAGATTATAATGAACTTGGTTATGCTGTCAGACAAACCATTGTGTTGGACGAATTTCATCCTCGGGATACCGCTAAAAACAGAATTTCAGAAAATACCATTCGCTATCAAGCACGAGAAGATGGAATTTACCATATACAAACTTCCACCACCTATAATGCCGAGGGCCTTCCCCTCACTCAGATTACGGAGAGCATGGTTTCCCAATTTGACCCCTTATTGGAAAGCAAAGCCATTTCCACAGATGTCTATGGACAGCAGAGCGCGCAGTGGACGGAGTACACTGCTCCAACCAAGCGCACCCAGTTCAGCCGCATTCCCACTTCAACTATTGTAGCCGAGTCGCTAGTAATTGACGGATTTACTGCAAGCCAAACGAATCATGCAGGCCTTCATTCCTCACAGAGCCGTTCCTACACCTCTACGGGAATGATTCTGCATCAGATTGATGTCAGAGGCAATGTTACCACCACCGAAATGGATACTACCGGACGGCTAGTCAAAACTACGGATGCAGCCGGCAACGTAACCACGACCAGCTATCTGCCCTGCTGTGACGCCATAGCCTGCATCACCAATGCCCTGGGAGGCACTACTTGCTATTCCTATGATATACGCGGCAGAAAGATAGCCGAGTACGGCACGGCCATCCAGCCTGCTTGCTTCTCTTACGACGCCGCCGACCATATGGTCTCGCTGACCACCTTCCGCATCCAAGAAGGAAACATCACTTCCGATCCTTCCGATAGAAGTGACGGAGACACCACCACCTGGCTCTATGACGTGGCCACGGGACTGGAATTGAAAAAGACCCATGCCGACGGCTCCTGCATCTCTAAAACCTATGACGATCTTAATCGTCTAGAGACCCTGACTAAATCCAGAAGTATCGTCACCACCTATGCTTATGCACCACTGACCGGGGAACTCGTCTCCGTCTCCCACAATGACGCTACTCCTGGATGGGAGTTTACCTACAACCACCAGGGACAGATGACCTCCGTCCGGGACGCTTCGGGCCTCAAGGAATTTTCCTATGATGCTTATGGCAACATGATCCAAGAGGCTTCCTTTGGCTTAGTGGAAAGCTGCACCCTGGAAGAATACGATGTATTTGGACGTTCGGCCGGCTACCATCTGATGGTCGGAACCCAAACCGTGCAGCACTCCTATCTTGACTATGACCGGAAAGGTGGCATATTTAAGATGAATCTGGAAGGATTGGCTTCTCCTTTTATGTGGAAATACGACGAAGCTAACGGCCTCCTTAACCGGCTCATCTATCCTAATGGCATGGTCCGCAATAATATCTACCATCCCAGGCTTAATCTCCTGGCTTCCCTCGGTTATGAGAAGGAAGAGAATGGGGATACAATTGTCAGTCATGACTATCAGTACGATGCCCTGATGCGTCCCATTCAACGCCAGGACTCGTGGGATGCCGCCACTCCTGCAACGATAAGAGATTTTATCTATAACAGCCGCAGTGAACTGATCGAAGATCAAATCCGACAGGGTGAAGGCTTCCACTATCGGTACGACAACATCGGCAACCGCAAGACGGCCCGGGAACTAGGAGAAGAAACTTCTTACGATGCCAACTGTCTTAACCAGTACACGGACGTAGTCGGGCATGGGGCTCCATTCATTCCCGCTTACGATGCAGACGGCAATCAGACCAGAATCAAGACTTCTACCGGCATTTGGGAAGTATCCTACGATGCAAATGACCGCCCTGTCGTCTTCACCAGCCAGGATGGACGAACCGTCGTCACCTGCAGCTATGACCATCAAGGACGGCGTTTTGAGAAAAAAGTAGCAGTTAACGGCTCGACTGTCAGTCATGCATGGTACCTGTACCGGGGGTATCTGCAAATAGCTGAACTGGATTTGATGCGTTCGTCTTGCATGCTGGTGAAGAGTTATCTGTGGGATACTACAGAATCGACTGCTACGCGCATCCTGATGATGACATGTTGGAAAAACAATGCCCTACAGCAAAAAGAGCATCTTTACTTCATGCACGATGCATTGAAGAATGTCTCTTTCATTTTTGACGGACAGCAGAAACAAAAAGCCTGCTACAAGTATGCGCCCTTCGGTAGCGACCTCTCCGCTGAAGGAGACATGGCCCAGGAGAACAAGTTTAGATTTTCCTGTGAGTTCCTGGACGATGAATTGGGGCTTATTTATTACAATTATCGCCATCTTAATCCTGCAGACGGCAGATGGATCAATAAAGATCCTATCGCTGAACAGGGTGGATGGAATTTATATGGTTTTGTTTCCAATTCCCCTTCATACCATTATGATTACATAGGGTTATGGCTTGCAAGACGACATAGAAGATTGACACGACGTCCACTTTCTACATATAAATTTCATCTTAATCTTAAAGGGAAGAATATTTCTCTCCCTATTAAGAAAAAACTGCTGGAAAGTATTGTTGAAGCAAATGTAGATACTGACTCTGAAGAAATGGGAAAGAATCAAGCTTATCATTATTGTACAGGATTGGACAATGAAGAAACAGCTGAAATGGCCAAACAAAATTATATCTCAACTCTTTCTCAAGAGTCCCAAAAATTCTACAATAAAATTTCCGGACAAAAAATATCATTGGAAGATTGCGAAGAAGCCTTAAAAATTCTTGGACATATAAATCACATGTGGCAGGATTACTATGCTCATGGAGTGGAGAAAGACGATGGAGAAAAAGCGATTATAGGAAAAATTCAGGGGTCTCCAGATACTCCTCAAATGGTCCCAGTATCTTTTGGCTCTATGGGGTTTAAAGGCGGCCATGGCGGCTTTTGGAGGCTTATGAACCCATTTTCAAGTGTAGAACCAGGTGATAGAGCGGATGATTCCGATAACCGAAAGCAACAAGCCAAATCCTATACAGAAACACATTCTGACTCATTTTTACGTTCCTGGTTTACAAAATGTAAATGTCATTTTTACCGGGAAGAAATCAATAAACATGGTGGAAATTGTCAATGAATATTATGAAGACTTCGTTATTTAAAATAATTATTGGTTATGTATTTATCATTCTATTCACCGCTTTTGGAAACCAACATATCTTTCCTGTGGATCAGATGATTTCAAAAGTGAATATTTCCGGTTTTCCTGATGACTGCCTTCATGCTCGCGGCCCCCATCCGACCATGTCATTTTCAGACGACGGGAAACAACTTGCCGTATGGAATGACGAATACGCAGAGATCTATGATTTAAGTATCAAGGACGCTAAACCAGTACAACGCTTGGAATTAGCAAAAAATTCCCCATGGGGAAAAATTTACCGTGGAAAATCTTCACAGGCCGTTTCCATCACCACGGGCAATATCATCTTTAATGGTACCGCACAGAAATATATCCCTTTACTTTATTCTTCATCCCTGTTGCCTGACAATTTCAAGACGCTTAAATCGTATGTTTCCGGGAATGAAGAATTAATGAAAAAGTATCATTTCCTGTTACAGAAAAAAGCCCTCTGCGTGAATATATTGGGAGGATACAAGCTATCACTTCAAGATCAACCGTCGCTTCTGGGGTCTATTGATTTCAAGCCTATAGTATTTTTTGGACAAACAACTCATCCATTTAAAGAGGGGAGTCCCTTTAACAGCATGTTGTCATCCGACATGACCCGGGCCTGCATCTCCTGCGCCACGGATGCACTTTTCTCTTTCTATCAAGGTAAAAAGAAAGTGATGGATATTACTCCCGACTTCCTTGGATTGGAACATAAACGCTGGATGCCATCCTTCTCCTCCCTTTCTGACGATGGAGCACTCCTGTTAGTTACATTCATTTATGCAGGAAGATTTACGGCTCCCTGGAATTTTAAAACGGCCATTGCTTTTATAGATACAAAAGAGAAAAAGGCTAAAGGAATTCGTGTATTATCCGGCTCCCATCCACTAACATGTTGCTTTTCCAATGATAAAAGCAAAATAGCCGTCTGGAAAAACAGAGAAAAGGAAATACTCGTATTCCATTTCCCTTGAAAGAAACATTTCCGATTTAGATATTCTTCTGTCCATACATGGCAACGCCGTCCCTAAAACATCTGGAACGGCGTTGTAGATGTTACGGTTATTTACCCTCGTCCAGCTCCCGACGGATATATTCCGCCGTGGGGGAGTCTTTTTTGGCTATTTGCTCCGGCGTTCCTTCTGCCACAATAGTTCCACCGGCTTCACCGGGGCCTGGGCCCATGTCGATGATGTAGTCCGCCTCCGCCATGATTTCCGTGTTGTGTTCAATGACGATGACGGTGTTTCCCTGATCCGCCAGACGGTGAAGTACATCGATGAGCAGCCGCACGTCCCGCGGATGCAGGCCGATGGAGGGCTCTTCAATCAGGTACAGGTCACCGGGCAGTTCCTTGCCTTTCATCAGGGCGTTCCGGCTGACGCGCCGCCCCTTGATGAGTTCCGTCACCAGCTTGAGGCGCTGGGCTTCTCCGCCGGAGAGCGTATTGGAGGCCTGCCCCAGCGTCAGGTAACCAAGTCCAGTCTCCGCCAGCAATTTGAGGGGGTCTGAAATGCGGGGCTGGCTTTCAAAGAATTCCGCCGCTTCCGCGAAGTCCATCTGGAGCACGTCCGCAATGGTTTTCCCCTTGTACCTCACGGTCAGGGTGGCGGCGTTGTAACGCCTGCCCCGGCAGGTTTCACAAGGCACGAAGCACGGAGGCAGGAAGTCCATCTCCAGCTTCTGCATGCCCGTCCCCTTGCAGGATTCGCAATTGCCCTGCCCCGTATTGAAGGAGAAGCGACCGCGGTCGAAACCCAGCCGCCGGGCATCCGCCGTCTGGGCGAACAGGGTCCGGATATCATCCAGGAACCCCACGTAAGTGGCCGGAGTAGACCTGGGAGTCTTGCCGATGGGGCTCTGGTCCACCCCGTACACCATCCGCAGGGAATCAAACCCGGAAGAGGATTTCCACAGCTTCTTCTGTTCACGGGTCAATGTGTCCCCCAGCGCCTGGCGCGCCGCCAGACGGATGGTCCCGGTCATCAGGGAAGTCTTGCCCGCTCCGGACACGCCGGTCAGCACGGTAAGGCGCCCCTTGGGAATAGCCACATCCACATTCTTCAAGTTATGCAAGCAGCAGCCCTCCACCCGGAGCCACGCAGTTTCATCCTTGCGGGCAGGTATCCGGCGCCGCTTGCCGCGGTACGGATGCTGCGGCTTGTGGTGCAGGGCCAGCCCGGTGACGGAATCCGGCATTTCCGCCAGTTCCTCAAAGGTCCCCTGGGCCATGACGCGCCCACCGTGGATGCCCGCTCCGGGGCCCATGTCCACAATGCGGTCCGCACGCTTCATCGTGTCCTCATCATGTTCCACCACCAGCAAGGTGTTCCCCCGGCGCTTGAGTTCATCCAGCGTACCCAGAAGCAGTTCGTTGTCCCGCGGATGCAGTCCGATCGTGGGTTCATCCAGAACATACAGAACGCCCCGGAGATGGGAGCCGAGCTGGGATGCCAGGCGGATACGCTGGGTTTCCCCGCCGGAAAGCGTCGTCGCACTGCGGTCCAGGGACAGGTACCCCAGCCCTACGCGCTGGAGAAAGCCGAGCCGCTGCGTCACTTCCGCAACCACGTCCCGGGCGATCAGGGCTTCTTCACGTTCGAACTTCCAGCCCTCCACCAGTTTGGCGGCCTCCATGGCCGGCAACGCGGCAAGCTCGCCCGGAGTCATGCCCTGGAGCCTGACGGAGCGGGCAAATTCATTCAGGCGCACGCCGCGGCAGGCAGGGCATGTTTTTACCTCCTTTTCGTCATCCACCTGTTTGGCAAGCTCCTTGTCATATTTCAACTCCGCTTCCAGCAGGGACTGGGCCTGGTCTTCCTTCATCTTGCGCTTGCCCACCACGCCGTGCCCCCGGCAGACGGGGCACCAGCCGCGGGGAGAATTGAAGGAAAACGTGTACGGCTCCAGTTCCGGAAAGGACTGGCCGCAGGAGGCACAAGCCAGCTTCACGCCCATCAACTCCGGAGAGGAGGAACCGGGAGGAAGCACCTGCAGAAAGCCTTCCCCCATGTCCAGCGCGGCGTGAACCGTCTGCGCCACTTCATCCGGGGTCCAGGAACTTTCCGGACGACTCATCACCAGGTCCAGATCGTGGCTGGAATAACGGTCCAGGGGCTGAAAGCCGCTCAGGGGCACCAGGCCGCCGTCCACCCACAATTCTTCATATCCCTTGCCTTCCGCCCAGCGCGCCAGATCGGCGTAATGCCCCTTGCGCCCGCGCACCAGGGGCGCCAGCAGGGCTAGCCTGCCATGCTTTTTCAACTGCCGGGAAACAAGTTCCACCACTTCCGATTCCGAACGCTTGCCTACCGGCACTCCGCACTTCGGGCAATAGGCCTGCCCCAGCTTGGAATACAAGAGGCGCAGGAACTGCCAGATTTCAGTAACCGTCCCCACCGTGGACTTGGTACCGCCGCGGGACATGTTCTGCTCAATGGCCACCGTGGGCGGCAGGCCCGTAAGGCGGTCAATGTCCGGGCTTTCCAGTTGCTCGGTAAACTGGCGGGCATACGGGGACATGACGTCCATGAAACGCCTCTGCCCCTCTGCAAAGAAGATATCGAAGGCCAGGGAGCTTTTCCCCGATCCGGACAGGCCGGTCAGCACGGTCATTTCTCCGCGCGGCACGTCCAGATCCACGTTCTTCAGGTTGTGGTGCCGCGCACCCCGCAGGGCCATGACGCCTGCCGGAATATCCATATCCGCGGAATCCGGCATGGCGGCGTCCTGCGGATCGTAAACGGAGGGAAGGCCTTCGAGCACGTCCTTGAGGTATTTGCCCGTGTAGCCCTTGCCGGCCATCACGATTTCCTCCGGCGTCCCGGCTGCAACCACATGGCCACCGCCCGCGCCGCCTTCCGGCCCCAGGTCAATCACGTAATCCGCGGACTTGATAAACTCCGGGTTGTGCTCAATCACCAGCAGGGTATGCCCCTGCTCCACCAGCTCCCGGAAAACGGCCAGCAGCACTTCAATATCGGCAAAATGCAGACCCGTTCCCGGCTCGTCCAAAATCAGCATCTTGGGATTGTTTTTGCCGGAGCCTATCTGGTCCAGCAGTATCTTGGCCAGCTTCAGGCGCTGGTTCTCCCCGCCGGACAGCGTATTAAGCGGCTGCCCCAGCGTCAGGTGACCCAGCCCCACGCGCCGGAGCACGCCCAGCTTTTCCGCAATGCGTCTGGCACGCGCACCCTTTTCTCCGCCGAAGTATTCCAGGGCGGCCGTCACGGTGATGCCCAGAACGTCCGCAATATTCCTGCCGTCGCGGTACACGCTCAATACCTCGTTCCCGTAGCGGGAACCGTGGCACAAGGGACACTGTACGAAAATGTCTGAAAGAAACTGCATCTCCACCTTCTCGCTGCCCATGCCCATGCAGCGGGGGCAGCGCCCGTCGCCGCTGTTGAAGGAAAAGAACCCCGGCTTCATCCCGCGGGCACGGGCCGTTTCCGTATCTGCAAACAGGGCGCGGATTTCCTCGAACACGCCGGAATACACGGCAGGAGTGGAACGGGGCGTGCGCACGATGGGGCTCTGGTCCACCATCACCACTTCATCAAGCAGTTCCCATCCCTTGACGGACTTCACGTGTGCAGGCTCCTCCTCGCACACGCCGCCCTTGGCCACCAGCGCGTTCAAATACACCACGTCGTGCGCCAGCGTGCTCTTGCCGGAACCGCTGACACCCGTCAGGCACGTGAACACGCCCAGAGGAATATTTACGTCCAGTTTCTTCAGGTTGTGCCGGGTAGCGCCGGAAACCTGCAAAAACTTCCTGGGCTTGCGCCTTTTTTGCGGAATGGCGATGCGCCGCCTGCCGGACAGGAACGCCCCCGTCAGGGATTCCGGCACCTCCGCAATACGGTCCGGAGCGCCGGAATACACCAGGCGCCCCCCTTCGCGACCGGAACCGGGGCCCATGTCCACCAGGCAGTCGGCGGCGCGCATCACGGCTTCCTCGTGCTCCACAACCACCAGCGTATTGCCCCGTGTCTTAAGACGGTTCATGGCGGAAATCAGGCGGGAGGTGTCCCTGGGATGCAGGCCCACGGTCGGTTCATCCAGCACGAACAGCGTATCCGTCAGAGAAGCCCCCAGGCAGGTAGTCAAACTGACGCGCTCGATCTCCCCTCCCGAAAGAGTGCGCGTGGGGCGGTCGGAACTCAGGTAGCCCAGCCCCACTTCATTAAGATATTCCAGGCGGCTCCGCAATTCCGCCACGGCATGCTTCAGGCCGGGGTCTTCATGGGAACGCGGCGTCACGTGCTTGTCCACCCAGGCCAGCAACTCATCCATGGGCATGCAGAACAGATCCGGCAGGCTTTTGCCGCCCAGCTTGAACTGGAGGGCTTCCGGCCTCAGGCGCCGTCCATGGCAGGACGGGCATTCCTGATAAACCCGGAAGCGGCTCAAATACACCCTGACGTGCATCTTGTGCGTCCGGCTCTCCAGATATTTGAAAAATCCAGAGATGCCGTACCACAGCCCGCGTTCGTACATTTCATCCGGGTCACTGCCGTCGCCATACATCAGCCAGTCCCGTTCCCACTGCTTCAAATCCTTCCAGGGCACGTCCAGACGCACCTGCCGGGGGCTCTTGCGCCAGGCGCGCATCAGGTCCTTCTTGCATTCGGAGAAGACCTTGCCCTCTCCCTCGAAAATATGGATGGCCCCGTCCCTGACGCTCAATTCCGGCTTGATGCAGCGGTTGTAGTCCACCGTGATCACGCGTCCGTAGCCCCGGCATTCCGGACAGGCGCCCAGGGGTGAATTGAAGGAAAACAGGCCAGGCTGCGGCTCCATGAGCGGATACCAGTCTCCGCGGAACTTCATGGCCGGCAGCCAAATTCCGTCCACGCGCGGAACCACGTGGGCCACGCCGCCGCCCAGGCGCATGGCCGTTTCCAGAGCCTCCAGACGGCGCTCTCTCTGTTCCTCATTCAGCCGCACGCGGTCCTGGATCACCAGCAGGGATTCGCCTTCCGGCAGGGACCAGTCATCGTCCTCCAGCCGCAGCATCTCCCCATGCGTAAAAACGCGCAAATACCCCTGGGCCACCAGGTTCATCTTGAGCGTAGGCAGGTCAATGGACTCCGTACGGGGCACCTCCAGGCAAATCATCAACTCCGTACCCGGAGGCAGTTCCCCGTTCAGCTTTTCGTCGATGGAACCGGGTGTCTCCGGCCTGATCTCCCGGCCCGTCTCCGGATCAAATCCGGACGCCAGCCGGGCGAATACGAACTTCCAGTAATCGTTCAGCCCCGTCATCGTCCCTACGGTAGAGCGGGAAGTCCTGACGGAATTGCGCTGGTGCAGCGCAATCGCCGGGAGAATATTCTCCACGGCATCCACGTCCGGCTTGTCCATGCGGTCCATGAACTGGCGCACGTAGGGGGAAAAAGTTTCCATATACCGCCGCTGCCCTTCCGCGTACAGCGTATGCATGGCCAGGCTTGTCTTTCCGGACCCGGAGGGCCCCGTCACCACCGTCAAATGCCCCAGGGGAATATCCACATCCACATTCTGCAAATTATGCTCGCGGGCGCCCCGGATGCGTATGCGCCCATCATCGCAATGACTCATGGATGGATAATACCATCAATTTGGAATCATTCCAATGACGTTACATGTCATGATTCCGAATTCATTCGCCCTGCGGGTTTCCCGTTGCTCCCTTTATTTCCGCTGCCTTTTTCCCTTGTATTCCGTCAGGAAAAAATTATTCTGGAATACCCCCCCTTCCACCCTTTTATGAACCCGCCTGTTGTAGCCTTATTCGGACTCGGAGCTCCCGAGATTGTTTTACTCCTGTTCTGGTGCATCCTCCCCATGGCCATCTATTACTGGCTGCGGTCCCGCAACAAGGAAAAACCCGTCACCGGCACGGAATACCTGGTCACCATTCCTCTTTTCCTGCTTTTCGGCTGGTTCACCCTGCTCTGCATCTGGCTCATCCATCTGACCCGGAACAAGCCGGCCGGCCGTTGAACATCGCCCGGCCTCCGCTGCCGGTCTTTACTCCTTTGTCCATGCGTCCAGCTTCATGCCGCAGAGATTGACCTCCACGGAGGCGGCGTTCTCCGGCCAGGGAATGACCAGCTGATAACCACCCGCATAGAGCAGCTTTCCGGAAGTCCTGCCTGTAGGCCGAGTGTAGAGGAACACGTTGATCTCATCTCCTTCCGGCTGCATCTCCACGTACAAGTCTCCCTGATACTGGGTATTCAAATCAAAATGAAGGGAAATATTCCCTTCTTCATTAACTTCCCCGGATATCAAATGAATATCGTCCTTGCAGACGGTTCCGTCCTCATGGCAACAGCCCGCCAGCGTACAGGCGAGGGCCATGGGAACCCAGCAGGGAAATTTGTGGAAGACATGAGGCATAAAACGTTCTCTCCTTTCTCCTGTAACATCTTGCAGGGAAAATACGGATGCAAGAAAAATCAGGTTCCACACCCCGGCATGTCATTCAAAAATGAACCGATCACGTCATGATTTGCCCAAATCGCGGGCCGTGCTTGCATTTCCTTCCGCACCCGCTAGTATTTTTCGATTCTTAGATCGCTGAAAGCGCCTCTACCTCGTCAATTTTCAACAAGACAAAGATGATTAAGTGGATTCTAACCAAGATTGTCGGTACCAAAAACCAGCGTGAAGTGCGCCGCCTGCGCCCCATTGTGGAACAAATCGTCTCCATTGAGGAATCATGGAACGGCAAGAACCAGGACTTCCTGCTTGAAAAAACAAAGGAATGGCAGAGCTACCTGCACCGTTTCCTCCCCATGGACCTGCCGCCCGTGCGCATCGTGGAAGCCGCGCCCAAAGAAGAACTGGAAAGCATCGCCTCCCGACTGAATGCCCGCTTTGAATCCCTGAAAAACGAATTCGCCGCCCTCCCCACGGTGGAAGCCACTCCGGCCTCCATTGAAGAAGGCAAGGCCGCATGGAACAACATCACGCCCCAGTTCGACAAACTCCGGGAACGCTACCTCAACCAGATCCTTCCGGAAGCATTTGCCGCCGTCAAGCACGGCGCCCGCCTGCTCTGCGGAGAAGAACGGGAAATCTGCGGACAAAGACAGCTCTGGGACATGATCCACTTTGACGTCCAGCTGCTCGGCGGCATCGCCCTGCACCGCGGCTACATCGCGGAAATGGCCACGGGCGAAGGCAAAACCCTTGTCGCCACCCTTCCCGTCTACCTCAACGCCCTCACCGGCATGGGGGTGCACGTCGTGACGGTGAACGACTACCTGGCGCGCCGCGACTCCGAATGGATGGGCATCCTCTTCCAGTTCCTTGGGCTGACGGTCGGCTGCATCCAGAGCATGATGCCTTCCCAGCTGCGCCGGGAACAATACGCCTGCGACATCACCTACGGCACCAATGCCGAATTCGGCTTCGACTACCTGCGCGACAACGGCATGGCCACGTCCAAATCAGAGCAGGTGCAAAGGGGCCACTACTTCGCCATCGTGGACGAAGTGGACTCCATCCTCATTGACGAAGCCCGTACGCCGCTCATCATCTCCGGACCAGCCGTCGTTACCCGTGAACAGCAGTACGACAACCTGCGCCCCTCCATCGAACGCGTGGTGAAGGCTCAGACCGACCTCTGCAACGAACTGATGACCCAGGCCCTGAAAGCCCAGGAAGAAGGCAGGACGGAAGAAGTGGGCCGCAACCTGTTCAAGGTGAAAATGGGCCAGCCCCGCCACCGCGCCTTCATGCGCGCCATGCAGGACCCGGAACTCCGCCGCATCGTGGAAAAATACGAACTGACTCTTTACCAGGACACCCGCAAGAAGGAACTCTACAAGCTGAAGGAGGAAATGTACTTCACCGTGGATGAAAAAACCCATGACGCGGACCTGATGGAAAAAGGCCGTGAAGTCATCTCCCCCGGACACCCGGAAGACTTCGTCCTCCCGGACCTCGGCACCGCCTTTGCGGAAATGGATGAAAATCCGCGCCTGACGGAAAAAGACAAACTCCGTCTTAAAAACGAACTCACCAAAAAGCTGGATGAAACGGGCGCGCGCCTGCACACCACCTCCCAGCTTCTCAAGGCCTACTGCATTTACGAAAAAGACGTGGAATACGTCGTCAAGGACGACAAGGTCATCATCATCGACCAGAACACGGGCCGTGAAATGCCGGGACGCCGCTGGAGCGACGGCCTGCACCAGGCCGTGGAAGCCAAGGAAGGCGTAGAAGTGGAGCGCGAAAACCAGACCTACGCCACCATCACCATCCAGAACTACTTCCGCCTGTACAAAAAACTGGCGGGCATGACCGGCACGGCGGAAACGGAAGCCGCGGAATTCCACGACATTTACAAATTGGACGTACTTCCCATCCCGACCAACCGCCCCTGCATCCGGAAGGACCAGAACGACCTCATCTTCAAATCCCGCCGCGAGAAATTCAACGCCGTCATCAACAAAATCCAGGAACTCCACGGCAAGGGCCAGCCCATCCTGATCGGCACGGCCAGCGTGGACGCCTCTGAAACGCTCTCCCGCATGCTCAAGAGGGCCAAAATCCCCCATGAAGTGCTGAACGCCAAAAACCACCAGCGTGAAGCCGAAATCGTGTCGCTGGCCGGCAAGCGCGGAGCCGTTACGGTCTCCACGAACATGGCCGGACGCGGTACGGACATCAAGCTGGGAGAAGGAGTGGCGGACCTGGGCGGCCTCTTCGTACTGGGTACGGAACGCCACGAATCCCGCCGCATTGACCGCCAGCTGCGCGGCCGCTGCTCCCGCCAGGGCGACCCCGGCGCTTCCCAGTTCTTCATCTCCTTTGAAGACGACCTGATGCGCAACTTCGGCGCGGCGGAACGCATGACCAAGATGATGGAACGCCTGGGCGTGGCCGACGGCGAAGCTCTGGAACACAGCTTCCTGAATAAATCCGTGGAATCCGCCCAGAAGCGGGTGGAACAGCGCAACTACATGTGGCGCAAGCACGTGCTGGACTATGACGATGTGATGAACAAGCAGCGTGAAATCGTGTACGGCTACCGCAATGAAGTGCTCTCCACGGAAAACCCGCGTGAAATGATTTACGACGTGCTGGAAGAAGTAATTGCCACCCGCGCCCACGAATTCCTTGATCCGGACGCAGAGGGCCTTACCCATCCCGACGAACTGCTCGCCTGGATGAACTCCTCCTTCCCGCTGGGCCTCACGGCGGATGCCGCCAAGCTGGAAGACCGCCCGTTGGACGAAACCATCGCCTTCCTGATCGACAAGGTAAAGGCCACATATGAAGACAAGGCCTCCCGCGAACGTCCGGAATACCTGGACCACATGGAACGCCAGATCATCCTGGGAGCCATCGACAAGCTGTGGCAGGAACATTTGTACAACATGGACTCCCTGCGTGAAGGCGTCCGCCTCCGCGCCCAGGGCCAGAAAGACCCGCTCGTGGAATACAAATCGGAAGCCTATGACCTCTTCGTCACCCTGATGGACAGCATCAAGAGCGAAGCCATCGGCAACCTCTTCAAGAGCACCACCAACCTGGACGCCTTTGAAGACTTCCTGGCCAGCCTGCCCCAGTTCGAAACCTCCGACGACGGGCAGGAAAACGGAGCCAGCCTCCCGGAAATCGGATTCGACGGCATGCCGACGGACCTGCTCTCCGCCCTGCGCGAACAGGTATCCAGGGCCCGAGAACAGCAGGCGGCGCAACAGCCGGAACAGGGATCCGCCTCCGCCCCGGCCGCCATCTCCGACGCCACCACCATCGGTGAAGGCTATCAGCCTGCGGCTCCGGAACCCAAGCTGGTGATGCCCAAACGCAAGGTCAGCGTCGTCCTCCGCAAGGAAGAAACCGCACCCGTACCGGCTTCCGTTCCCGTCTCCGACGATGAGGAAATCGCCGTCACGCTGGACTCCCAGGACTTCGCGGAAACCATGGACAACCGGGACTCCGCGGAAACCCGCACATTCTAAACACCATCCAGTCTTCGGGCGGAGGAAACGGGCTTGACGGCCCTTTCCTCCGCCTTCAAACTTTCGGCGCACTCCTTGACCACGCTTCCTCCCAATAAATCAACCAACGTCCGTTCCGTACTGGAGCATGTCCCCTACTTCAGGGGCAAAATCTTTGCCGTACATGTGGAACAACCCCTGGTGAACTCGGAGGAACTGGTGGATGCCCTGCTGGACTTGGACGCATTGCAGGAAATAGGGGTGAAACCCGTCCTGATTGCAGAAGGGCCGGACGCTTCCGCCCTGTACGAACATACCCGCGTCTGTGAAATGCGCTCCGCCCTGGTGGAAGCCCCGCTGAAAGGCGGCCAGCTTGTCCGCGAGCGCGTCCGGGAAATCCTGGGGCGCCATCAGATACCCGTCGTAGCCTCCGGGCGTACGGGTTCCTTTGATACGGACTCCATTCATCTGGCGTACACACTGGGAGCCTCCAAATACATTGCCCTGCTCACCGACCACAAGGTTCCTTCCCGGGACGGCCACCCCATCGCCGCCATTCTGGAATCGGAGGTTTCCGGACTTTCCGGAGAACTGACGCACAGGGAATTGCTGGACCAGGCCGCGGAAGCCTGCCGCGCCGGCATTCCGCGCGTGCACCTGCTGGACGGCAAAATGCGCGGGGTGCTGGTGGAGGAACTCTTCTCGGAAGAAGGCGTGGGCACGATGGTCCACACGGACTCCTACCGGGAAATACGTCCCCTGAAAGAAGAGGACATCCCGGAACTCCTGTCCATGATCGCCCGTTCCGTCGTGGACTCCAAATTGGTGGACCGCAACTATGAGGATATAGCCGCGAAAATCGACGACTACTACGTCCTGACGCTGGACGACAGCATCGTGGGCTGCGTGGCCGTATACCCTTATCCGGAACACCGCAGCGCGGAGCTCGGCTGCCTGTACATCAAACACCGCCATGAAGGCCGGGGATATGGCCGCACGCTCTGCGAATTTGCCAGAAGAAAGGCTGAGGAAATGGGCGTGGACTTCATTTTCGCCCTGTCTCAAAGCGCCGTCCACTACTTCCGGGACCGCATGCACTATGCGGAATTCTCCCGTGACAGCCTTCCCCCGGAACGTCTCCGCGCCCTGGAACTCAGCGGCCGCAAATCCGGGGTCTTCGGATTGAGGCTGAAATAAATTCTTTCAGGACTTTCATTCCTCTTACCGGCTCTCTCTGCCACTCTCTACCATCGCGGCAGTTACCTGCTAAAACACCCCGGAACCGTTCGGTTCCGGGGTGTTTGCAAAACTGGTAGCAGGGAGGTGATTTGAACACCCGACCAAAGGCTTATGAGTCCTCTGCTCTACCACTGAGCTACCCTGCCATATAGTGGTTGTTGCCGTAAGGCGGGGAGATATTTAGCCCGAAACGGAAAGAATGTCCAGAAGTTTTTATGGGTCCGGCATATTTTATGACGACGGAGCCCTTCATCACGCACAGAAACTCTTGATGATGAACAGGATCGTTCGCCTGCTGCCCATCGTCCTGCCGGGACAGGGAGGCCGCCATGCGATCCGGCGCCATTCCGGCTGGATCATCCTTCTTCCCTGCCGGAACCGCCAAGCCGGCGGGACAGGAAATAAAGTCCCATGAAAATTTTCGGATCCACCACTTTTCCCTGTCCTGTCTGGTCCATCAGCCAGTCGTGCACCAGAGAAAGAGGAATCCGGTGTACGGTGATGTTCTCATTGTCCACCCCTCCTCCTTCCGATACCTGCCGAAGGCCGTCCGCCAGATAAAAGGATACCATTTCCGTCGTCAGTCCGGGGGAGGAAGGCCCGGTAAACAAATAGGTCCAGGAGGAAGCGCTGTATCCGGTTTCCTCTTCCAGCTCCCTGCGCGCGGATTCCAGGGTGCTTTCCTCCCCGTCGTCCCCGGAGAGCCCGGCGGGTAGCCCGATGGTAGGCGCATGCAGGGGAAAACGATACTCCTCCACCAGCAGCAATTCTCCCTCTTCCGTCACGGCAATCACCATGACGGCTCCGTTGGCGTTTACCCTGCGTACATACTCCCATCTCCCCTCCTTGAGCAATTCCAGAAATTTGCCACGGAAAAGGGGTTGAGGCCGTTCTTCAGGATTATCCGCATGTTCCATCATGGGGTCACGTTAGATTTCCGGCCGGCTCTTGTCAACCACGTCGCCGTGCCTCCTCCGGCACATGTCGGATTCCGGCATGCTCCAGTTCGTGTAAGTGCTTGATAAGCCCGTTCGTAATTGTTTCCTTTTCGTCACATTAGGCCCAAGCAACAAAGTAAGTCATTGATAATAAAAAAGTAATATACGTTTCAAAGAAATATACTCAGGAGGACTAAATTATTGGTCGAAACAAGATTAAAAAATTCTTTGATGTGGAACCCCCGGGGAACTTGAAACGGTGGAACGATGACTCATGAAGATTCAAAAAGATTTTTTTTCTCTTGACGCAAATCAGTAATTTGGCGCTCCCGTCAGCCGGGATGTCGAGCTGGAGGCGGACGAGTTCGCCTTCTCCATTCCGATAGACGCCGCGAGTTTTCACGGATACGGATGAACTGTCATGTTCTATCCGCATCCGGTCTCGCAGCCAGACGGGGAAAGCCCATATAGGCTTTACAACCAAACAACTTCATCATTTTCATAACAATGACCCCTTCATCCGAATTGCCAGCAGCATGGACCAAAATCACAGGAGCCCTTCAAACGATCATGTCTCCGGAGGTTTACGGACTGTGGTTTCCCAAATTTTCCCTGCTGGAAGATTCCGGAAAAACCCTGACGCTGGTATGCGATGATCCGATGGCCGCCCTGTGGGTGGAAAACAGCTACACGCCGGAACTGAAACAGGCGGCCATGCTGGCCCTGGGAGGGGAACGCAATGTAAAATTCATCTGCGCGGACGAGGTGGCTTCCGAACAGGAAACGGACACTCCGGCACAGAAGTCTTCCGCACGCAAAAAAACCGCCCAGCCGGAGGAATCCCTGGCCCGCACCGGCAAAAAGGCACGCCCCCAGGGCGCCCGGGCCGCTTTGAATGATTTGTACACGTTCGACTCCTTCGTCATGTACGAAGACAGCAGGTTTGCGTACCAGGCGGCCATTTCCGCCGCCCAGTCGGAACGTCCCCTGTTCAATCCCCTCTTTTTATACGGAAAATCCGGCGTAGGAAAAACCCACCTTCTGCAAGCCATCGGCCATGAAGTTTTCCGTCAGGAATCCTCCGCAAACGTGGTGTACGTGACGGGCGAACAATTCGCGAATGAATTCATTGACGCTTCCCGCACCCAGAACGGGCAGAGCTTTGCCAAGCTGCGCCGCAAGTACCGCAAGGCGGACGTTTTGCTGGTGGACGATGTGCAGTTCATTTCCGGCAAGGAAAAGACGGTGGAAGAATTCCTGCACACATTTGACGCCCTGTTCCATGCCCACAAGACGATCGTGCTTTGCGCCGATGCCGCCGCCTGCGACATTTCCAACCTGGACGTCCGCCTGGCCGCCCGCCTGGAATCCGGCCTGACGGTGGAACTGACCCTGCCCGGAGACGAAGACCGGCTGGAAATCCTGCGGAGCAAGCGCGACCGTGCCGGAATGAACGTATCCGACGAGATTCTGGAATTCCTCGCCAGCCGCATCCAGAAAAGCGTGCGCCGGCTGGAAGGCGCCCTGCTCCGCGTAGCCACATTCACTTCCCTGTCTGGAGACATGCCGGACATCTCCAAGATCGAACAGCTCCTGCGCGATATCCTCCGGGAAGAAACCAGCCGCGTCCTCTCTGTGGAAACCATCCAGAAACGCGTGGCGGACTTTTACGAACTGAAGGTGAGCGATCTGACCGGAAAACGCCGTCCAAACAGCATTGCCTTCCCCCGCCAGATAGCCATGTACCTGAGCCGCCGCCTAACGGAATGCTCCCTGAAGGACATCGGCAACGCGTTCGGCGGCCGTGACCACGGCACTGTCATTCATGCCAACAAGCTCGTAGCCTCCCGCATGGAAAACGACGTCCGCGTCCGCGATATCGTGCTCCGGCTGGAAGAAGACCTCCAGGGCTGATTTCCGCCCCTCCTTCTCCGGCACCTCAGGGAAATTTCAATCCGTTGCCCGTTTCCCTCCTCTTCCTGCCGGGACCGCATCCGGCGCCGGTGATCAAATGGGAGAATTAGCTTGAGGCTGCGGCGGTTTGGATTAGAATCACCCTGTTCCCATTGATTCTATGATTCACGCCGACCAGCTTTCCAAAGAGTTCGGCCGCTTTCAAGCGGTTAAAAATGCCTCCTTCACGATTGAAAAGGGAGAGATTGTAGGTTTTCTGGGACCGAACGGAGCAGGCAAGACAACAACCCTGCGCATGCTCACCGGCTATCTTCCCCCCACCTCCGGCACGGCCTCCATCGCGGGATTCGACATTGTAAAAGACCCTCTGAATGCCCGCAAGCACCTGGGCTACCTGCCGGAGCACGTCCCGCTTTACGACGACCAGCGCGTTACGGAATACCTGAAATTCCGCGCACGCCTTAAAGGCATCTCCTCCAAGCAGATATGGCCGGCCGTCTCCAAGGTGGTGGAACAGTGCGGGCTGGACCCCGTGCGCCGCAAGATGATCCGCACCCTTTCCAAGGGCTACCGCCAGCGCGTGGGCCTCGCGGACGCCCTGCTGGGCGAACCGGACCTGCTGATTCTGGACGAACCCACCAACGGGCTGGATCCCAACCAGATACGCCAGATTCGGGAACTGATCAAGGGGCTGGCGGAAAACCACACCATCATTCTCTCCACCCACATCCTCAGCGAAGTGGAAATGATCTGCAACAAGGTCATCATCATTGACCAGGGCACAATCAAGGCGGCGGACACCCCCTCCAACCTGACGGCCAACCTCCGCGCCGCCGGAAAAATCACTCTGGAATTCCGCGGAGACCTTCCCTTGGTCACGGAGAAGCTGGAAACCATGGAACACGTCAAGAAAGTGATCCACGAAAGCACGGACGCCGACGGATGGCACACGCTCACCGTGCGCGCGGAGGCCGGAACGGACACCCGTGAAAAAGCCGCCCGGCTCCTGGCGGAACAGGGCTGCCCCCTGCGCCACATCTACCGCCATACTCCCACCCTGGAAGAAGTATTCGTAGAAATGACCCGCAAAGACTAACCCGACCGTTTTCCCCCTCTCCCCCTCAACCAGCACCCCTTTTCCTCTCATGTCACCGGTACTTACCATTTTCAGAAAAGAACTCAGAAGCTATCTGATGACCCCCTACGGCTGGGTCATCCTGGCCTTCATCGTGGCCCTGCAAAGCGTCTCCCTGTCCGGCACGCTCAAGGCGTTCCAACTGGCTCCGCAGAAGGAAGGCATTCTGTTCTTCATCCTGCATTCCCCCATGTTCTGGTTCTACTTCCTGTTCATCTTCCCGCTGATCACCATGCGTTCCCTGGCGGAAGAAGAAAAGACGGGCACGCTGGAATCCCTGCTCACCGCCCCCATCAAAACCTGGCAGGTCGTTCTGGGCAAATACTTTTCCGCCTATGTCTTTTACATCATCCTGTGGCTGCCCATGCTGTTGTACCCGCTGCTCGCGGACTGGTCCAACCTGATCGTGCAGTGGGCTTACGGATATGACGCCGGCATGGCCCTGCCCTACCGTCTGGCGGACTGGGCCGGAGCATACGCCATCCTGCTGCTGATAGGGGCATGGTTCACCTCCATCGGCATCTTTGCCTCCTCCCTCACGGGCAGCCAGATCATCTCCGGCATCATCACCATCGGCCTGCTGGTGCTGATCTTCTTCATGGGCCTGATTCCCGTGGTCTGGGGGGAATTCCCCGCGGCGGGCATCTTCCACTACATCTCCTGCTCGGAGCACCTGGACCGCTTCTCAGCCGGGCTCGTCGACACGCGCCCCCTTGTCTTTTACCTCACCATGACCGTCCTGACGCTGGCCGTCTCCATACGCATCATCGACCACCGCCGCTGGAAGCATTGACCGCCCTCCCTGCCTTTTCACCCCCTTTCCATCTCCATCTATGAGTGAAACACCAGCAACACCCGCCCCGGCTCCCCAGGAGGAAACCCGGCCTGCCGCCCGCAAGGTCAGACGCCCCTGGATGACGTGGATCAAGCTCTTCCTGCTGTGCATCATCGTCATCTGCCTGAACTACGTGGGTTGCCACGAATACTACCGCCGCGACCTTACGGAAGACCAGCGCTATGACATTTCCCAGCAGAGCATCAACATGCTCCAGTCCCCGGAAATCCAGAACCGCAAGACTCCCATTAAAATCACCTTTGCCTTCCTGCGCACCACGCAGAACTACACCCGCATGCGCTCCCTGCTTGAGGAATATGAACGCTATTCCAATGGCAAAGTGGTGGTGGACTACGTGGACCCCCTGCGCCAGCCGAACAAGGCCCGTGAAATCTCCATGATTTACGGCGTTGAATTCCGGAAAAACCAGGTGGTCATTGACGCCCGGGAAGACACGGAAGTGGCCCTCAAGGACTCCGCAGGCAACTACCAGCCGGACGCCGCCCACGTGCGCATCCTCTCCGGAGACTCCTTCATCGTATACGCTCCCGGGCCGGACGGCAAGAGCATGAAAGCCGTGGCCCTTCAGATTGAGGACATGATGACAGCGGGCATCTTCGGAGCCGCCAACGGGGAACCCCGCAAAATGTATATCGCGGCGGACAAGAGCAACTTCAACGAAGCCATGAGCAACAGCAATGAGGAAAGCATCTTCACCACCCTTTCCCGTCTCTGCCGCTCCGTCAACCTCCAGCTTGTCCCCATCCGCCTGAGCGGCCTGCAGGAAATTCCGGAGGATGCGGCCGGATTCATGATCGTCGGCTCCAAATACGACCTGACTCCCCAGGAGGCGGAAGTCCTGCAAAGATACTGGGACAGGCCGAACGCCGCCCTGTTCATCATGCTGGAACCCCAGCAGGACCCCCCCAGGCAGCTGTACAGGTTTCTCCGGGAACAGGGGTTGCGCCCCCAGAACGACCGGGTGATGCTCCGCAACAGGAACAAGCGCTCCGTATTTGAAATCAACGCCATCTTTGCACCGGGACTGAACTGCACCAGGGAATTCTGGAACTCAAGCACCGGGCTGGAGGGGGAAAGCATCTCCCTCGTTCTGGACCTGGACAACGCCGCCATGGAGCACAAGCGCATCACGCCGTACCCCTTGCTGGTAACCACGGAGGAATACTACGGGGAAACCAAGTACAGCCAGTTCCCCGTCCAGTTTGACGCCCACGAGGACAACCCCGGCCCCCTGATGATCGGCGCCGCGCTTATCCGCGGCAATTCCGGGGACGTCAACCAGACCAAAACCACCGGGCGCCTGGTGCTGCTGGGCAATACGGACCTGCTCCAGCCCCGGCAGATCAAACCGGAACAGCGGGACTTCGTGCGCACGCTCATCGCATGGATGACGGACCGCGAAGAACTGCGCGGGCTGGGCTCCCGGCATGACCTGACCGTCAAGCTGAACCTGGACCGCAACGCCCTCGGCGTCCTGGAACTCCTGACAAACATCGGGCTACCCCTGCTGGCGCTTCTGATAGCCCTGATCATCTGGAACACGCGCCGCCATTAACCCGTCACGCCTCATTACCGGAAGCACATGCGCATACTCCGCTTCATCCTTCTCGTCCTCGTCACCCTTGCCGCCATCGGGGCGGCGGTGCTGCTGACCATTGACGGCAACCTGTCCCGCATCATCGGACGCACCGCTTTCAGTTCGGGAGAACGGCTCTTCCCTTACACCAAGGAGGAAATGAACGAGGTCTCCTGGATGCGCATCAACTGCGGCGGGGATATGGCTGAATTCCGCCGCAGACCCAACGGCGTGTGGTGGGGTGAGAAACCGTGGGACGACCGCATGGACCCGCGCGCCGCGGCGGCCATCCTCCAGTACACGTACTCCACCAGCATCGTAGATGCGCTTCCCCTGCACAAGATTGACTCCGCCTCCCTGAAGGAATTCGGCGTCAAGACCACGCCCATCACCATCACTCTGAAAGAAATGAGTGCCGACGGCAGGCGTTCCTCCACCATGGCCCGCTACACCCTGGGGTCCACGGCCCCCTGGCTGGTGGACGATCCGGAAAACCAGACGACGGACGACACCACCTACATGCAGACGGACTTTTATGGCCGCGACTCCCGCATTCTGGTGGGCACCGGCAACATCCTGCCTCTCTTCAAATCCGGCATCCGCCAGCTTCGGGACCATCGCCCTCTGCTGATCCATCCGGCGATGCCCGCCTCCATTGAAATCAACAACAAGGGGCAGCGCATCGCCTTGGAACGCCCCTCTCCCGATCCCAGGACTCCCTGGAAAATCACCTATCCCCTCGCTCTGGATACGGACCCGCAGATGATGGACGTCCTGCTGGGCACCCTCCAGAAACTGACGGCCGTGCGCGTGTACGATCCGGAGGAAACCAGCGTTCCGGATATGACGGACGACCAGGTCACCTCCGTTTCCATCAGGAACTTCACGGGCCGCCTTGCCGAAGACGGCAAATCCCTGGCCGTGGAGGAAAAACCCGTCACCCTCCGCATTTATCCCCCTTCCGACAACAGCAACCTTGCCGAACTGGTGAAGGCCACCGTCTCCGACCGCAAGGCCGTCTTTGAACTGGCCCAGACAACGGGAAACAACAAGGAAGTGCCCGGCGTCCGGAACATTCCCCTGGACCTCAACCTGCTCCGCTCCAAGCAGCTCACGGACATCGGGGACTACAAGATCACGGGGCTTTCCATCCGCCGTAGCCTTCAGGATTACCCGACCATCGTCCGTTTTGTCCAGGGAGATGAAAAAACCGGCCAGCAGCCCACATGGATGTACACCGCGGAAGGCTCCCGCTACCAGGAAGTCAACCCGGACCATCTCGTTTCCCTGCTGAAAACCGTGAAAACGGGCAACGTGGCCGGATTCGCCTCCGACAAGGCCACGGACCTTGCCGTGTACGGCCTGGACAACCCGCTCCTCACGCTCACCATGTCCCTGCTGCCCAAGCCCAATGAAGAGCCGCGCCCTCCGGTCATCGTCTTCTTCTCCAAGGGAACGGACGGCTCCTGGTACGCCCGCCAGTCCGGCAAGCCCACGGTCGTCATGCTGGACAACGAATACATGAAAAACTTTACGGCGAACGCGCTCGCCTGGAAAAAGAAAAGCCTCCTGTCCTTCAACAGGTACAACCTCAAGGAAATGCATCTGGAACGCATCGGTTCCGGCGGTCCGCTGGTCCTGAAATTCGACCGTCTGGACGACTCCTGGACGGCCAGCAAGGACGGCAGGGACGAAACGCTGAACATCAACCCGAACCGGGCCAACCGCTACCTGGACGAGCTGGAAAAAACGGAAGTGGTCTCATGGCTTCCCTACACGAACCCCGAGGCACGCGAAGCCCTGAAAAAACCGGTCTTCCGCCTGAAACTCGTCATTCAGGTGTACAAGGACGCCTCCCAACAGGAGCGCCAGGAAGCCACTGGAAAAGACGGAGTCACCTTTTCCGCCGAGCCGGAAATGGAGGAGAAAACCATCTCCATGGAAATAGCCCCTGCGGGAGAAGCCGGCTTCAGCCGGTTCTATTACGGAAAAATCAACACGACGCCCTATTACTTCATCCTGAACATGGACTCCGTCCGCCTGCTGGGCGCCTCCCTGGCGGAAGACAACTAAAATCCTCGTTCTCCACATGAGCATCAATCTGAGCGCAATCACCGCCTTTCTGGACAAAACCCTGTCCGTGGACTCCATCCCGGACGCCTCCCGCGCCCTGAACGGCCTTCAACTGGAAAACGAAGGCGCCGTCTCAAAAATAGCCGTTGCCGTGGACGGTTCGGAAAAAACCATCCATGAGGCCCTGAATCTGGGCGCGGACCTGCTCATTCTGCATCACGGCATCTTCTGGCAGGACATGCAGCCCATCACGGGCATCTCCTACCGCAAGCTGAAGGCGGCCATGAACGGCAACCTCGCCATCTACTCGGCCCACATCCCGCTGGACGTTCATCCGGTTTACGGGAACAATGCATTGCTGGCAAAGGCATGCGGCATTCGTCCCGCCGGGGAAGGACTGGACTACCACGGCGTTTCCATGGGCGTCTGCGGGGAATTTGCCGGCACCTGCCGGGATCTGGCGGAACGGCTGGAATCCGCCCTCGGCGCGCCCGTTCAAACCTTCTGGGCGCAATCGGAGGAAGCCCCGGCCGGGAACGTCTTCATCTGCTCCGGCGGCGCGGGAAACGAACTCGTCCAGGCCGCCAGGCTCGGCTGTCGCACCTATGTGACCGGGGAAGGCTCCCACTGGAACATCCCCATGGCTGACAAACTGCGCATCAACCTGGTCTTCGGCGGCCACTACTTCACGGAAACTTTCGGCGTCAAGGCCCTGGGACAACTGCTCAAAGACGTGTACGGGCTGGATTATACCTTTATCGACATGCCGCCCTCCGCCTACAGTCATTGATCAAACGCCACGGATGATGAACCTGACCACGGACGACGCCGACGGAAAAATTCGCCTGGACCAGTACCTGGCCTCCCACCTGCCGGAACTCTCCCGCTCCAGAATCCAGGCCCTGATCAAAAGCGGGGACGTGCGGATCAACGGTTCCGCCGCCAAACCCAAAACGCCCGTCAGCCGCGGGGACTCCATTTCCGTCAACATCCCTGATCCGGAACCGGCGGAGGCCAGGCCCCAGGACATTCCGCTGGACATCCTGTATGAGGATGAAGACGTGATCGTCATCAACAAGGAAAGCGGCATGGTGGTGCATCCCGCCGCCGGCAACCCGGACGGCACCATCGTGAATGCCCTGCTCCACCACTGCGGGGACCTCTCCGGCATCGGCGGAGTGGAGCGCCCCGGCATCGTCCACCGTCTGGACAAGGACACTTCGGGATGCCTCGTCATTGCCAAAAACGACGGTGCGCACCAATCCCTGACCGGGCAATTCGCGGCGCGCAGCACGGAAAAGCGCTATCTGGCCGTCATCCAGGGAATTCCCCGCCAGAGTTCCGGAACCGTCTTCACGCACATCGGCCGCCATCCCGTCAACCGCCTGAAAATGGCCGTGGTCAATCCCGGTTCAGGCAAGGCCGCCATCACAGACTACGACCTGCTTTGTGCAGACCCCGCCACGGACTCGGCCCTCGTCCTGTGCACCCTGCACACGGGCAGAACACACCAGATCCGGGTGCATATGCTTCATCTGGGCCATCCCCTGATCGGAGACCCCATTTACGCCAAGCCCTCCAGGCAGAAGGCGCATCCCGGCAGGCTCATGCTCCACGCCTGGCGGCTGGGCTTCGACCACCCGCGCACAAAAAAAACGCATGGAATTCGAGGCTCCCGTTCCTCCGGAATACACGCCCTGGCTCCAGCTTTTCCCTAACGGTCTTTACGGAGCCATCCCGGAACCCAGGCCGGTGCCGGAAGACCTGGAAGGGGAATAAGACTCCTCTTCAGGCGGCAGAGAAAGGAAAACAAAAGCCCGGGAGCTTACTTCTTTTCTCCCTCTTTTTTGCAGTGCTTGCGCCAGTCGTCCATAATCTTGGCAGGATGCCCGGTAATCACGGGCTTACCCGTATTGTCCACAATGCCCAGGCGCGGAATCCTCCCTCCGGGGGCATAACCGGGAATGCCGGAAGCCCCTTCCTGCGGCTGTTCACTTCAAGACACTGCAAAGGTCCGTTTTACACACCATTCCTTCAACGGCTCAAAGAAACGGCAGGAAGGCAGCATGCCGCGGCAATTATTAACAATGGTGTTTTCATCATATTGAATTGTCCTCAACTTACTAGGAACGTCCCGTCCGGACAGGATCAATCCGCCGCCGGCACCCCGGGCCTTTGAACTTGATTTGCAGGCGGGGAACCGCTACCCTGAACCGACTTTCAACGCATACCCCGCACAGAGACATGGAGAACACGCACCACGGAGAATCCCCCTCTCCGGACACCCCCGCCCCGCAGCAGAAAAACGGAAAAACCGACGAACACACCATCGCCCTGACCAAGGCGAGGCTGGCCATTGACCAGGTGGGCGGCCAAATCGTGGAACTGGGTAAAACCCGTGCCCAATGGGTTCATGAAGTCGGCCGCATCAAGAAAGCGGACAACTCCCCCATCTTCGTCCCGGAACGGGAAACGGCCCTGCTGGGCAAGCTGAACCGCCTGAATGCGGGCGTTCTCCCGGAATCCTCCCTGCAAGCCATTTACCGGGAAATCATCTCCTGCTCCTTCTTCCTGGAAGGAGGGCTGACCATCGCCTACCTGGGCCCCAAGGGAACCTGGAGCCACCAGGCGGCTCTCAAGCAGTTCGGAAAAAGCTGCGAGCTTATTCCCTGCCAGAGCTTCAAGGACGTATTTGACATGGTGGACCGCGGGAAAGCCCAATACGGCGTGGTGCCCATAGAAAACTCCTCGGAAGGCTCCGTGACCGCCGTCATGGACCTCTTCGTCACCTCCGGTCTGAAAATCTGCGCCCAGATCAATCTGAACATCCGCAACAGCCTGATGGCCGCCATTCCGCGCGAACACATCCGCATCCTTTATTCCCATCCCCAGGTTCTCGGACAGACGCGGGACTGGATCCTCCGGCGTTACCCGAATGCGGAGCTCGTGGAAACCTCCTCCACCACCAAGGCCAGCATCCTGGCCAAGGAAAACGCCGCCATGGGCGCGGCCTCCCTGGGCTGTCCCCTGGCAGCGGAACTGTTCGGCCTGAACATTCTGGAGGAAGACGTGCAGGACCAGGCATGCAACACCACGCGCTTTGCCGTCATCGGCCGCCAGGACACCCGGCCCAGCGGCCGGGACCGCACCTCCCTGCTGATCCGCATCCAGCACAAGCCGGGAACCCTGGCGGAAGTGATCGACTGCTTCCAGCGGCACGGCATCAACCTGATACGCATTGAATCCCGCCCTTCCAAAGCCATCAACTGGGAATACGTCTTCCATATAGATGCCGTGGGGCATGCCCTGGAATCCCCGCTCCGGGAAACCCTGGAGGAGCTGGAACAGCACTGTTCCATGCTGAAAATCCTGGGCAGTTATGCGGACACGGACGTCGTCTGATCTCCGCCTCCCTCCTCTTCCCCTTACAGAACCAGCACCTATTTTCAGCAAAGCCATGAATATTTCCGCGATTGCCGCACTGGCCCTCTCGCTGGGGCTTCCGGCCTGGTCCCAGC
>JAJQCV010000082.1 GCA_021202525.1 Akkermansiaceae bacterium
CGGTCGGACGTTTTTGGTCCGCTTCATGATTCCTCGGCCCGGGAGAATTCGTGCCTCCATGTTCCCGGAAGGCGTTTCAAGGACTGTCACGGGGGGCGCTGGTTACGGATTTTGAGATTGCAGGGCCGGGGCGGATCATGTAAATTCAACCCAATCTCTCAGTATTTCCATTCCAATTATGACTGATCAGCCAGAATCTCAGCCGTCTTCTCAGGCGCCCATGCGCCGCCGCCTGGTGACGGCCGCACCCGCAGCGCAGCCCAAAGTGAAATTCGCATCTCCCGCCGCGGAAGGCGTGGAAGTGGCCAAGCCGCGTTTTCTTACTCCGGAATTGCAGGCCAAACTGGCCCGGGAGCAGGAAGAAGCTGCGCGCCGTGCTGCGGAGCAGGCGGAAGCGGACAGGATAGCTGCGGAAAAAGCCGCCGCTGAAGAGGAGGCTGCACGTATTGCCGCGGAAAAAGAGGCTGCCAGAATGGCAGCGGAAAAGGAAGCCGCCAGAATCAAGGCGGAGCAGGAGGCCGCGGAAGCTGCGCGTGTGGCGGCGGAAAAAGAGGCGGCCCGCGTGGAGGCGGAAGAGGAACGGGCCAGGCTGGCCGCTGAACAGGCAAAACAGGAAGAAGCTTCCAAACCCATGGCTGATCCTTCTGTGGATGCCCAGATACAGGATGCCCTTGCCAAGGTGGCGGAAGCCCAGAAGGCTCTTGCAGAAGCCCAGGCTGTGGCTTTGGCCCAGGCTGCCGGAGTGGCAAAGCCTGCCACGGAAGCTCCGGAACCCCAGGAATCTGCTCCGGTCCCGGCAGCTGGAAGCATTCCCAAACTGAAAGTTTTAAAAACGGCCTCCGCCCCCGTTGAAACGGCAGAGGCGGCCACACCCGCCGCTCCGGAAGCGGGAGCCCTTCCCAAGCTGAAGGTTTTGAAATCACCCTTGGGTTCTCCACCGGCTCCTTCCGCCGTGGCTGCTCCGTCCACCGGACCGGTTCCGGCGGCATCCGCGGCGCCTTCTCCCGGTACACCCCTGGCGGGAGGGGGAGGCATCCAACCTCCGGTCGGGGGAGAAAACGCCAAAGAAATGGCCGCCTCCGTGGACAAGTCCAAATCCCTGCTTCGCGGAATCATCTATGGCGTATGCGCCCTGGTTCTGGTAGCCGGCGGCGTGGGGATTTACGCCTGGCAGACCAACGCCAAAAAGGATCAGGTGGAAGGTGAAAACGCCCAGTTGAACAAATTGGTGATGGAAGGCGCCAAGCTGGGGCGCAGCCGCCTGTTTGACTCCAAAAACCTCGGGCGCGTGCCGGATGTGAAAGTCGTCCCCAATGAAGAGGACGCCGCACTGCTTCTGGATAACGTGAGAGGCGTGAAGGGTCACCGGGACAACTGGCCCGGTGCGGCGCATCTGGTTTCCATCATGGCCCAGATGGATGACAACATCGCACGGCAGGTGGTCGGGGACATGAAGAAAAACGTTCGTGACTACAGCAAGGAAAAATACGCCATGATGGTGACGCTGCTTGCCAAGTCCTCCAGCCCGGTCATGCGCGAGCTGCTCAAGGATTTGTACGACTCCATCAGCGACAGCAAGAACAAAAAGGTGCAGGACAAGCAGGCCGTGGTGCTCCAGTACATGCGCTTCTCCATGAAGCTGGACGACCTGGATGACGTCATGAAAATTCTGCAGCAGAAAAACGTTTCTTCGGACCTGGTTTCTTCCGCATTCCGCACGGCCCGCTATCTCATTGACGAGGCTCCGGAATCCAAGCGTGTCGGGCTTTCCTCCAAGCTGCTGCAATACCAGCAGGGCATGCCGGAGGAAAATCTCAAGATCCTTTACAGGCTTCTTGCCCGTACTGGAGATCCCAAGGTGCTGGACATGATGGAAAAGAGCTACAAGGAAGACCCCAAGAAAGCCCTGGTCATCGTCACGGCATGGGGGGACTGGAATACGGACGATGCCGTTCCCTACCTGTTCCGGGCATGGAAGGATGAATCCCTGCACTCACGCGTGCGTTCCCAGGCGCATGACTCCATTCTCCGCGTGCTGTCCGTGGACCGCGACCGCGACGACAACGCCACCATCAAGCTGTTTGAACCCCTGATTGCGGACGCCAAGACGAGCGACCGACGCCGTTTCCTGGTTTCCGCGTTCAAGAGGCTGAGCAACAGGCCCTATGTCATTCGCCTGCTCGGCCGCATCAAGCAGGCGGCGGAAGAAAACAGCAATAAGCTGGATTCCCGGCTGCGCGCTGCGGAAGAAGCCCTGATGAAGGCGGAGGCCAAATACAAGAACAATCCCGACGATGCGGCGGCCAAGGCTGATTACGAAGCCAAGAATAACGCGGCTAATGATTTGGCCAATGAAAAGGCCGGTGAGGACAATGTCATTGCAGATGTGGAAAAGGCTCTGGAAAAAATCAAGAAGACGCCCGCTCCCGTCAAGCGCGCCGGAAAGGCGAAGGACGACGATGACGAGTCTTCCGTAATCAAGACAATGTAAACCGGTCTCAGACTGGCTTGAGGAACCGGAAGGAGGAATCCTTCCGGTTCTCTTTTTTTCCGTGAATTGTTTCGGGACAACCTCCGTGAAACTTGGCCGCCGTGGGCCCGTTGCCGTCTTTCTTCCATATGAGAGGCGCCCTGGAATCCTGGAGTAAAACCTGGACAGCGGGCGCTTTGCCTGTTCGTCCAGGATGATGAATTCTGCTGCGGCTTGCGGTGGACAACACCGGAAAACCGGGTATTCCGCGAAGGAAGGCGGAAATTGTTTTTACGGAAATACCGGAGCTACAGCAGCAATCCCGTCTGATAGACGACGGTAGCCGTCACAAAGCCCATTAAAGTAAGACCTGTGAATTGGGCCAGCGCGAACCACCAGGTGCCGGCTTCGCGCTTGGCAACGGTCACTGTTCCTATGCAGGGCAGGGCGATCAGGCAGAAAATCATGATGCTGATGCCCTGCAACGGGGTATAGCTGGCCTTTAGCCGGGCGTTCAGGGTTTGCTGGGCCTCCGGACCGGAATCCCCATCCTGCACGGCGTAGAGAATCCCCATTTGCGTGACGAAAATCTCCTTGGCCGCGAAAGCTCCCAAAAGTGCGGAATTCACTTTCCAGTCAAATCCCGCCACCCTGGTGACGGGTTCCATCCAGTAGCCTATTTGCCCGGCGTAGGAATGCTCCATGGCCGCGGCCGCGTTCTCCGCGGTTCCCTCTTCCGGTTTGGGGTAGGTATTGAGGAACCACAGGATGATGGAAGCCCCCAGAATGAAGGTGCCCGCTTTCCTCACATACATGAAGGCGCGCGACCACATGAGCAGCCCTACTTTCCGCAGGGAAGGAATGCGCAGCCGTTTCAGGCGATGGGGCGCGTCCCGCTGCACGGTCTTGAAAAAGGTGTTTTTCAGCAGACGGGCGCATAAAAGCGCCAGCAGGATGCCGGCAGCATAAATTCCGAACAGAACGGTGGCCTGGAGATGGGAAGGAAACAGGGCGGAAACGAACATCATGTAGATGGGAAGCCGTCCTGCACAGCTCATCATGGGAAGTATGGCGATGGTGACCAGACGGTCATTGCGCCCCTCGATCCTCCTGGTGGAAAGAATGGCGGGCACCGAACAGCCGAAACCCAGCAAAAGCGGGGCAAAACTGCTGCCGTTCAGCCCCATGATTTTCATGATGCGGCTCATGAGGCGCGAGACCCTCATCATGTAGCCGCTGTTTTCCAGCACTGTGATGGCGCCGAAGAGAAGAACCACATTGGGCAGGAAGGCCAGAACGCCGCCTACGCCGCCTACGACGCCCTCTCCCAGCAACGACTGTAAACCGGGCCAAGGCTCCAGCATGCGGCAGGACCAGATGCTGAACATCTGTGTCCCCGTCTGGATCAGCCTGACAAGAGGATCGCCGATGGCAAAGCTCAAAAAGAAAATGAGATAAACCAAGCCCAGGAAAATGAGCGATCCCCACACCTTGTGCATCAGTATGGCGTCCAGTCTTGCTCTCCACATGTTGTCCCGGACGTCTTCCTCCCCTTCCATAAATTACGGGGGTAACTTAGAGCCTCCTAAGTTGACAGGCAAGCATAAAAATCCGGAACGGAGCCGGAGAAAAGACGGCGGCAGGCAATTCCGCCGGAATCAGCGGCGTGTGGCGGCAGCTAGGCCCTGGATGAAAAGAACGGCGGCCGTACAGCAGAAAATGATGCTGGGCAGCCATTGGAGCATGTACAGAGGGTCCGTGGAATCATTCCCGTAGGAAGGGAATATAAAGGCAAGAACCAGGCAGGCCAGGGACAGCAGCCACGCCAGCCAGGATGCGGCGGGAACGGTCCTGCCCGTTTTTTCGGTGGGCAACTGCTTGAGAATCTCTTCAACAGGCCTGCGTGTGTCCGGATTCCGTTCGGAAGCGGCCGGAATGTTTTTCCTTTTGACGGGAGGCAGCGGGGCCGTCTTTTTTGCCGGGGATTCCGGCTCCGGCAGGGAATCGGAAGTGGGGGCTTCCCCGAAGGGAAGCCCCGTTTTGACGTAAATCAATGCTCCGCATGAGGCGCAGTGCATGCCGGTTTTCGCGTCCAGATCAGCCGGGTAGGCGTATCCGTGCCCGCACAGAGCGCATGTAGCGGATTCTTTCATGATTCAGCCGGAATAGGGTTTAGTCGTCCAGGGGCAGCAGGTCCACCAGATCGGCCTTGGTTTCCGGCCTTTGGCGGATTTCCTGGAGTTTGGCCTTCAACTGTTCGCAGATGTCCGGATGCTGGGACGCCACGTTGTTGAGTTCCTTGGGATCTTTTTCCAAGTCGAACAGGCTGCCTCCTCCCGGGGACTTGCTCATTTTGGCATTCCCTCCGTTGATGCCGTCGCGGATGGCGACTCCGGCGGGGATGAACTTCCATTTGCCGTGGCGGATGGCCAGCGCCTTGCCCGTGCTGTTGATGACGTGGTAATCCCGGCCTTTGGCGGATTTGCCGAGCATGGCGGGCATCACGTTTTCAGAGTCGCGGAAGGAATTGGCCTTGCCGGGGTCCAGAAGCTGTTCCAGGGAGGCGCCCAGGTCCATCTGGTTGAACAGCGCCTTGCTGGTCATGCCGGGTTTGACGACGGCGGGCCATTTGACGATGAACGGAATGCGGGAACCGCCTTCCAGAATGCTGTACTTGCCCGCGCGAAAGGGGCCGGCGGGAGAATGGGTGGCATTGTCCCGGACGGCGAAATCCCTGTAGCCGTCATCGAGAACGGGACCGTTGTCGCTGGAGAAAATCAACAGGGTGTCTTTTTCCAGTCCGGCTTTCTGCAGGGCTTCCGTGATGCGGCGCACGCAGTAATCCAGTTCCACGGTCACGTCGCCGCGGACGCCGTGCTGGCTCTTGCCCTCAAACTCTTTTCCGGGGCAGCGGGGCACGTGAATATCATGCGTGGCGAACATGAGGAAAAACGGCTCCTTGGCCTTGGCGCTCTTGTTGATGTATTCCACGGCCTTGTCCGTGATCACTTGCGCGTTTTCCTCGTCCTTCCAAAGGGCGCTCTTGCCGCCCTTCATGAAACCGATACGGCCGATGCCGTTGATGATGGCCTGGTTGTGGCCGTGGCTCCACATGAGCTTGAGCTGGTCTTTGTTGTCCTTGCCGTTGGGAAGCCCCGGGAAATTGTGCTGGTAGGATACTTCAATGGGATCGTTCGGGTCCAGGTTGCGCACCTTTCCGTCTTCCAGGATGACGCAGGGAACGCGGTCCCCCGTGGCGGCAAAGATGAAGCTCTCGTCAAACCCGATCTGGTTCGGGCCGGGAGCGATTTCCTTGTTCCAGTCAATCTTCTTTCCCTTCTCGCCCAGCCCCAGGTGCCATTTGCCGACCATGTAGGTCTTGTAGCCGTGGGATTTGAGCATCTTCGGCAGGGTCGGCTTCTTGGTGTCGATAATCAGGGCGGCGTCGCCAGGCAGAATGCCCGTGCCTTCCTTGCGCCAGGGGTATTCCCCCGTAAACAGGGCATACCGGGAAGGGGTGCAGACGGAGGTGGTGGAATAGGCATCCGTAAAGCGGACGCCCTGCTTGGCAAGCTTGTCTATGGAAGGGGTGGGAATTCCCTTGGCCCCGTAGCAGCCTATGTCTCCATAGCCAAGGTCGTCGGCGTAAATCATGACGATGGCTTTGGGCGGTTTGATCTTGGGCGCGGCCACGGCCGTGCAGGCGGTTGCCGCAGCCAGGGCCAGCATGAGGTGTATTGCAGGTTTGTACATGGTTTATTGTTGTGTGTGTTATTGGGATAATGCGGGAGATTCTTTTGTAGGAGGTGAATTGGGGGGAGGAGGCGGTTCCGTCATGGGGCGCATGCTGGAATTCTGCCAGATGTACCGCTTGTAAAGAACCTTGATGGCTGCCGTGAGGGGCACCGCCAGCAGAGCGCCGATCAGGCCGCCGAGAATAAGCGTCCAGATCAGCACGGAAAACATGACGGTAAGAGGATGGAGTTCCACGGAATCCCCCACGATTTTCGGCTGGATGACCCATCCGTCAAACTGGTTGACGGCCAGGAAAATGCCGGAAACGATCAGGACGTGCTGGAAATCCCCCCACGTGAACCAGGCCAGCAGCACCGCAGGAATAAAGGCGCTGATGATGCCCAGATACGGGATAATGCCCAGCACGCAGACCGCCGCGCCGATGGTGACGGCATACGGCAGTCCGACCAGTTTCAGGCAGATGGCGATCAGGATGCCTTCAATGATGCTCACAAGCATCTGACCGCGGAAGAAGGAGATCAGGTAGCCGTTGATTTCCTCCATGGTGTCCACCACGTCCTTCCGGAATTTGGAGGCTTTCAGGGGAAGGATGCTGGGCCACTTTTCTTTGATTTTATCAGCTTCCAGAAGGAAATAAAAGGCAAAAATGGGCGTGATCAGAATACTCACCATGATCCCTATGGAACTGTACAGAACGCGTCCGCCGGATGTGAGCCAGGTCATCAGTTTTTCCTGGTAGAAGGAGGAATTGATGGTCATGTAGGCCCCCAGTTTTTCGCGGGCTGTCTGGGCGTTCCTCAGCTCCTGCTCTTCCGCTTCCGCGTAATTGCCGGTATTCAGCTCTCTGAGGCTGGTTTTGTAAACGCTGTCTATGGTGCGGGCGATGAAGGGGATCTCAATCGTGGAATCAATCAGTTCCGAGGTCTTGTTCCAGAGTTCCATCCGGTTGTCGATCAATTCGTCCGTCTGCCGGATGAGCGGCGGCAGGATGGTGGCCCCGAATCCCACCACGACGGCCAGCGCCGCCCCCATGACCGTGATGACGGCCCAGGGCCGGGAAAACCTGCGGCGTACCAGCCAGGAGACGATGGGCTCCAGCAGATAGGCGATGACGGCCGCGATCAGGATGGGAAGAAGAACGGGCTCCAGAAAGCCCAGCACGTTCACCACCTCAAAAATGACGAAGGCGGCGATGCTCAGCATCACCAGGAAGGAAACGCCCGTCAGGGCATACCAGCAAATCCTTTTCTGAAAGGGGGAAGGAATGTTGCCGGCGGGTGGGGGATGGGTGGAATTCTGATGCTGCTTGTTCATGCCGTGTGTAGAGAGAAAATGGCTGAAGGGCGTGACGAGTTATGCCGTGGGGGAATCTCCGGTTCTCCCGTCTGCCGACGGAGGAGAATCGGACGGATTTACTGATGGTCCGGGGGACGCATGCTGGGGATCCGGCTGCCGGGATTGTTCCTGTTCTTTTTCTTCCTGCTGTTTGACGTGGGTCTCGAATTCCTGCTCCGTGATTGCCTGGGGAGTGGGATGATAATCCCCGGCGGGCGGAGCGGCCGGCACTTCCCAGTGGATGCGCACCAGCTTGTTCCTGCGCTGCACGATGACGGTGGCCTGCGCTCCGCGCTGGGTCGTGACGTACTCTACGAGGTCGGGGTAGGGATTCTTTCGGCCATTGATGGAAACCAGAACGTCGCCCGTTCTCAGGCCTGCGTTCCAGGCCGGGGACCATTCGGCCACAAAAGCCTTCATGGGACCGTTCCCGTTGCGGTCCTGGATAAAAGTCCCCCCCATCAGGTTGAAGGAGGAAGGTCCCGGCATGGGGTGGCTGGTGGAGCTGAAATAAAGGGCGCATCCCGGCCCGTCCAGCCAGAACTGGCGGGAAATCAGGGCTCCGTAGCCCAGGATGATGTCAATGTCGTCCGGGATGCCCATCACCTCCGGATTGGCAAAACTCTCGCAGAGAAGAATATTCTTCAACTCCAGCTGGCCAAGCTGGAAGGAGCTCACATGCATGCACTCATGGGCGTAAAAGCCGCCTGCCGCCGGACTGTAGCCGGAGTAAACGCTCACAAAGGCGTCCGGATAGGCCAGCTTGATGGCGTTCCAGCGTTTCTTGGAAATATAGACGGCGTGGGGCGCTCCCGTATCCAGGATGATGCGGCGTCCGTGCTTGTCTGCAATTTGCGGATAATCGGACCCCGGAATCAGGGCCAGCTTGTGCCAGGACCGTATTCTGGAAGGCAGTTTATTGAAAAAGCGGTGGGACCGTTTGGGGTAATTGATGTTCCATACATATTTCCTGATGCATTCCCATCCCAGCAGTCCGTCGTAGGGAGCCTGGTCCACCATCACCACGTCCTGTTTTCTGGACATGGGCTCTCCGTCCTGCTTCAGGGAAATAGGGACATTGGCCGTCCGCATGGCTCCGCGGCCGCGCAGGCGTGCACCGATGGATTCCACCGCTGGTGAAAAAAGAAGTGAAGTCTGGACCGCTCCCGTATCCACCCCCATCATCAACTGGGTTGAGGAACTCCATGCAAGGGCTACGGGGGTGCCGTCCAGCGGGTTGGCTGCGTCGATGGGCGGCGAACTGCTGTCCTGAATGGGGCGGTGCGATACGCAGGATGCGCACAGCGCCGTAGCCAGCAGTACTATGGAAAAACGGAACATAAAGCTCTTCACTATTAGCAGACTGTCCGGCGGCTGGCAAGGTTTCCTTCCTGCTTCATGGAGCTTTTTGGCGGCATCCTCCGTAAAGCTCGTCAAACGGAACCGTTTTAATAAACCGGGAATATGATGTCTGGGTTATTGTTGCCTGAGGTTTTTCTTTGCCGCGTGTCATGGAGCCGGCTGCCGCTTTTCACCGTCTTCATTTCTTCTTTTATTGATGGCTGCCCTTGATGGCTGCGGGAGGAAGGATGCATCCGCCGCTCCTTCATGCTGATTTTTGCCGGAATTCTCTGGGGCTCCCATGGGAGTGCGGGGACGGTTCCCGCGGCAAAAATCTTGATTTTCCATGGTGGCCGTATAGGGTGGAGCGGAGCCGTTATGACGATCCCCACCTTTGAAGAGGCCGTGAGCCGCATTGTGCAGAAAGACCCGCGTTTTGCGGAGAGGGCGTATTTCTTTTTGAAAGAAGCCCTGGACTTCACCATGCAGCGGATAGAAGAACAGGAAAACGGCGCGCAGCGCCACGTCAGCGGACAGGAACTGCTGGAGGGATTCCGGGATTACGCCCTGAGCCAGTTCGGCCCCATGGCCTCTACCGTGCTTAAGGAATGGGGAATACGGAACGGCGGTCATGTGGGGGAAATGGTCTTTTTATTGATTGAAGAGGATGTCTTTTCCAAACAGCCGGAAGATTCCCTGGACGACTTCAAGGGATTCATGAGTTTCCGCAGGGCGTTTGAAGAGCCTTACGAATTTCAGGAACAGTCCAACTGACATGACAAACGCCGTGACCAAGGAACCGGATGTACGCTGGCCCGCCGAATGGGAGCCGCAGGATGCCGTCTGGCTGTCCTGGCCCCACCGCCGGGACCTCTGGCAGGGCGCCCTGGACGAATTGCAGCGGATGTACGGCCTTGTGGCCGCCGCCATCGCTCCGCATGCCCAGGTACGCGTGAATGCGGCGGAGGCTCTTCATGCGGGAATCAGGCAGATCTTGAAGGAGGCCGGAGTGGAAGAGGGACATTTCCGTCTCTTCAACCACCCGGCCAACGACGTCTGGTGCCGCGACCACGGCCCTGTCTTTGTGCAGGACGTGAGCGACGGTTCCCTGATGCTGGCCGACTGGCAATTCAATGCGTGGGGCGGCAAATTCTCTCCATGGGACTTGGACAACGGCATTCCTTCCCTGATCGGCTCTTCCCTGGGGCTGCCCGTGCGCAGTTCCCGGATGATCTTGGAAGGGGGGGCCATTGAAGGGAATGGAGACGGCCTGCTGGTCACCACGGAAGCCGTTCTGTTGAATCCCAACCGCAATCCGGACTGGAGCCGGGCGGAAATTGAGGCGGAACTGCGGCGCATGCTGGGTGTCCGCACGGTATTCTGGCTGGGCTCCGGCATTGAAGGGGACGATACGGACGGCCACATTGACGACATGGTGCGTTTCGTCTCACGCGATGCGGCGGTATCCATCGTGGAGCCGGACTCGTCCTCTCCCCATTACCGCGCTCTGGCGGAAAACAACGAACGTTTGCAGGACCTGAGATGCTTGGACGGCAGCCGGGTGGAAATCGTTCCCCTTCCCATGCCGGATCCGGTCAGGGCGGAAGACTGGCGGCTGGAACAACTGCCGGCCAGTTATGCCAATTTCCTCATCGTCAATGATGCCGTGGTGGTGCCCGTATTCAACCAGCCCCGGAATGACGACCGTGCGCTGGGCATCCTACGGGAATGCTTCAGCGGAAAACAGGTGGTGGGACTGGATGCCCGCAAGCTGGTCCTGGAAGGCGGCGCCATCCACTGCATCACGCAGCAGCAGCCCAAACCGCGTAAGGAGGCTCTATGAGCGGGGAAGGCGGCGTCATGGTGGATGTGATCCTGCCGATGGAAAAGGCGGGGGATGAAAAGGCGCGCCGCGCCGCCGCGGCTGCCCGGCTCGGCATTTCTCCTTCGCGCATCCGGGAACTTCGCCTGGTTAAGGAATCCATTGACTCCCGGCAGAAGAAAATTCTGTTCCAGCTCCGGCTGCTGGCAGGTGTGGACGGCCCGCTGCCGCCGGAACATGTGCCTTCCCGGGATTATCCTCCCGTCAGGTCCGGCGCTCCGGCGGCGCTGATCGTGGGATTTGGGCCTGCCGGAATGTTTGCCGCCCTGCGCTGTCTGGAACTGGGCGTCAAACCCGTGGTGCTGGAGCGGGGCAAGGACGTCTCCTCCCGCCGGTTTGACCTGGCGCCCATCATGAGGCAGGGCCGGGTGATTGAGGACTCCAACTACTGCTTTGGAGAAGGGGGCGCGGGCACGTTTTCCGACGGCAAGCTGTTTACCCGCGCCACCAAGCGCGGCCCCGTGCGGGATGTTTATGAGACCTTTGTGGCTCATGGCGCCCCGCGGGAAATCCTGACGGACGCTCATCCCCACATAGGCTCCAACCTGCTGCCCAATGTCGTCAAGGCCATCCGGGAATCCATTCTCAAGGCGGGCGGGGAAATCCACTTCAACGCCAGGGTGGAGCATTTGCTCCGTTCCGTGGACGGCCGCCGCGTGCGCGGAGTCGCTTGTGTGGACGGCCGGGAATTTGAGGCAAACGCCGTTCTGCTGGCTACCGGGCACAGTGCCCGCGACGTGTACCGCATGCTTCTGGCGGACGGGCTTGTCCTGGAGCAGAAACCCTTTGCCGTCGGCGTACGCATTGAGCATCCGCAGGCGTTTGTGGATGCCAGGCAATACCATTTGAATCCGGGCCAAAAGCGGCCGGACCAGCTCCCGGCGGCGCGCTACTCCGTCACCGCCACCATTCAGGACCGGGGAGTCCACTCCTTCTGCATGTGCCCTGGAGGATTCATCGTTCCGGCTGCCACGGAAAATGATGAAGTGGTGGTCAACGGCATGTCCCTGGCCCGGCGGGACTCTCCCTTTGCCAACTCCGGATTTGTCGTCAGCGTGCATCCGGAAGATACGGAATCCTTCCGCAGGGAGCACGGCGTGCTGGCGGGCGTGGCCTACCAGAAAGCCCTGGAGACGGCCTCCTGCCGCGCCGGAGGAGGCATGCAGAAGGCTCCCGCCCAGAAAGTGCCTGATTTTCTGAAAGGGCGCGTGTCCTCCTTCCTTCTTCCAACCAGCTACCATCCGGGCATTGTGCCTCATCCCCTTCATGAATTGCTCCCGGCGGAAATCGTCTGGCGCATGAGGGAGGGGCTGAGGATGTTTGATCATAAATGGCGCGGATTTGCCGGAGAATCCGCCCAGTTGATAGGCTGTGAAACCCGTACCAGTTCTCCCGTGCGCATTCCCCGTGATGAACGTACGCTGGAACATCCCGGACTGGAGGGGCTGTATCCGTGCGGGGAGGGCGCCGGCTATGCCGGAGGCATCGTCTCCGCCGCTCTGGACGGCCGCCGTTGTGCGGAAGCCCTGGCACAGCAGATGCAGGACTGAATTATTCCTGCGGAAAGTATGGCCGGGTGATGTGGAAAAAGCATGTTTTCTGTTCTAATCCTCCTGTAATGAACATCTTCTGCGGCGTGTTCCGTATCTGCTTTCCCGCAACGGCCTGCGGACGGCATTCGGTCCTTCCGGAAATACGGGATGCCATGGGGAAAACCTCTTCGAAGGCAGCTTGCCGGAAGATGGTTCTTTTTAAAAAAATCCCGGAGACGGATCTTTAGAAACGTAAAATAAAAAAGAAAAAGGTAAGGTGGCAGGTTTCCGAACGATTGGATCGTTACGGTGTCCAAGTATGAATCATGAAGACTTTCCCAACTCCCCTGTTATTGTGCTGTGTGCTGGCGTCGTTGCCCTGCATGTCTCAGGATGTGGCGGCTCTGGCGATGCCTAACGTGGATCTGGAAACGCAGGAAGGAAGAAAAATGGAGGGTGAACGGGCGGCCATACGCAAATTCTTCGTGCTCTTCTACCTGTCTGCCATTATTCCCGTGATGGAAAATCAGGGACGCATCGGGAAGGAGGAGGACATCTATCCCCTCATGCTGAAGGTTTTCCCGGAAAAGGAACTGAAAGCGTGCCCTGAAAAACTCCAGAAGCTGATGAATGACAAAATACAGGGGGTGAAGGACATGCTGGCGGGCAAAAAGCAGATGAAGCCGGAACCATTTGATCCGGAAGAACCTGAAATAGTAGCTTTTCTGGCCGTATACGGTATGGAAGACCTGGACCAGCAGATCATGAACTGGATGGGGAGGCAGATAGGCTCCGAAAGTGACGGAAAGCTTGAATCCGTCATCCAGGCATTCCGGCACTTGAAAGCCGGGGTGGAATCCGGGAAAATAGTGATGCCGGAAAAAGTGGAGGAATGAACCTGTGCCTCCAACCGGGAAACGGCATCAGAATCGATGCGTCTTCCTGTTAAAACACGGCGCAGAGGCGGATCTGCGTTCAGGCAAACCGGAAGGAGGGGGAGGAATCCTGTTGCTCGCGGGCAGGGAGGTGTGTATGGTAGCCTTATGAAAATGTTCCGGTGGTGGCTTTTCCCTGCATTGCTGGCTGTGCCGCCTTGCATGTCCCAGGATATCGCTCTTTCAAAAATGCCGAATGTGGATATGCGTACGGAGGAACTCGGAAACTCAAGAAAAGAAGAAGGGGCCATTTGGAATTTTTGTTTTCTGCTGTGTCTGGAGCAAAAAATATTTTTTGCGGAATTAGAGGATGGAAAAGCCGCGGATGCGTCAATGCAGTTAAAACATGTACTGGCAGCCTTTCCCGAGAAGGTTCTTGCCGAATGCCCGGAGGATTTCAGACGGGCAGCCCGGAAGTGGAAGGCGGATTGCGAAAGGGAACTCCGGGAATCGGGGAAAGTATCTGACGAATTATACTGCCATAATGAACAGGAGATGAGGCTCTTGTTGAGCAAGTACCTGTTGAAGGAAGCCGTCCAGTCATCCTTTCAATGGCTCATCACGGAAAAAGAGGCCAGAGACTATTCATCCGTTCTTTGGCTGTTGACTCCATGCGGCGGGGACAAAAAGGAGATGCTGGACTATTTCAGGGAGTTGAAAAAGGGAATAGAAGAGGGGCGGAGTGTTATGATGCCGGTCGAAGCAGAAGATGGGATTTAAAATTAAAAATTTAATGAATTACATGCGTGGAAAATGGGTTGTGACGTCGTGTTTGTTATGGCATTTCACCGGATTGCCGGTTTTTCCTCTTTCCGTAGCTCAGGACGTAGCATCTCCGGAGATGCCGAATGTGGATATGGAGACGGAGGCGGGCAGGCATTTGGAAAGGGACCGGGCCGCCATATGCAGGTTTTTTATGCTGATGTTTCTGGAAAAAAGCATTCAGATGGCCGAGGTGGAGGATGACAATGCCGTGGATTTGCAAACCAGGCTGAAGCATGAGCTGAACGCCATTCCCGGCAAGGCGCTGGCCGAATGTCCGGAAGACTTCCGGCTGGCGATGGAAAAATGGAAGGATGCCTGTGAGAAGGAACTCGCGGAATCGGGAGCCGTTTCTGACGAATTGCGGTACATGATGACGGAAAACATGAAGCTGTTGATAGGAAAATACATGGTGAATGAGGCCCTGAATGCATCCATCCTCCGGTTGCTGGTTCCCTTCAATGGGGAAGAGCAGCCCGATAAAAAGGAAATGTTGGAATATTATAAGGATTTGAAGGAAAAAATAGAGTCCGGCAAGATGGTCATACCTGTGGAAACGGAAGGGGACGAAAGTATATAAAACCAGGTGAATGGCATGTCTGGAAACCCGGCTTTCATGTTGCGTTTATTGTTGTGGTGCAGCCTCGGCTTGCCGGGGCTGCCTGCCTCCGTGGCCCAGGATGTCGTTGCCTCCGGTGAACCGGATGTCGACCTGGCCGGCCTGTCCGATGAGGAAAGGAGGAAAATGATTCTGGCCATTTCCAGGATGGAAATACTGGAACGGATCATGCAGGAGATTTTTTTCCTGGAAACCGAAGAAACCGGAGCGGGAGCTAAATTGCTTGGTCTGGTGAAGTTCAAGCTTGCCTCCGTTTCCGGCAAGGTTCTGGAAGCGTGTCCTGACGATTATCGGCAGGCATTTCAGGCCTGTACCGAAGCTGGCCGTGACTTGGTGCGGCAATTTGAAGGAGTGGAAATGGAGGAGCCGCAATTTCACAGGGAATATTCCCGGTACCGGGGCAAATGCCGTGCCATCATGCAGCCTGTCAAATCCAGGTACAGGCTGAAGGAAACTCTGGCTGATCCCATCATATTCCTTCGCCGGGAGACAGACCATTTCCGGAAGGACAAGGCGAAATTGCTGGAGCGGTTCAAGGCCTTGAAAAAACAGGTGGAGCAGGAAACGTTCACATTCCCGGAAATGACGGAACAGGAAAGGGAAAAATTTGGAACGAGAGTGATTCTTTATTGATTTTTAAAAGTATATTTGAAACAAGATATTAATCATGAATGTTCTGAAACTTGTTTTGCTGGCAGGGACGGCTGCATTCTGCCCGTTGGGTTCGGCGGGAAGCACGGATATCACGGAACCGGACATGACCAATGTGGAGTTGGAGATGCAGGGGTTCCGGAAATCGCGCATGGCCATCGTGAAGTATAATGTGCTGCTTGAATTGTGCTGTGGGATCATTTCACTGGAATTGAAGGAACATCCGCGGCAGCCTGATGGAAAAATCAAGTATAGGAAAATGTGTGACCTGATATCCGTCATGATCCCCTGCCGGAATGAGTTCACCATCCGCGGCGCTGTTTTTTCAGGTTAAGTCTTGCCAGGGCAGGGGGCTTGGGGCCATAATCCGAAAGTTTCACAACCGCACGCACAGCCATGAAAGTAATCGTCATCTACGGCAGCCCGAATGATAAGCCCTTTATGGAACCCGCCCGCGAATACTTCGCACAGGAAGGGGTCCCTTTTGAAGAAACGGTTTTATCCGCCCACCGCGACCTTCCGGAACTCATCAAATTTCTGGGGGACCTGGAAGCCAGCGGGGAAAAGGCCGTCATCCTGGCTGTGGCCGGCCTGTCCGCCGCTCTTCCCGGAGTGGTCGTCATGAGCTGCTCCCTGCCGGTCATCGGCGTACCGGTTCCCGGAGGCCCCCTGAACGGCATTGACGCCCTGCTGGCCATTGCCCAGTGTCCGGGCGGCGTGCCCTGCACGACGGTAGGCCTGCACAAAAAGACTCCCGTGAACGCTGCCATGGCTGCTCACCGCATTCTGAAACTGGCGGGTCTGTAAGTATCCACTCTTTCCCATTCCGGCTGATGACTTCTCCTCCGTCACAGGAAATCGTGTTGGACGAGCAGGAAATTTCCCGCGCGCTGGAGCGGATGGCCCACGGCATCGTGGCCCGCTGCGCCGGGGAACCGCTCGCCATTGTCGGCCTTCTCAGCCAGGGGGACATCATCGCCCGGCGGCTGGTGGACAAGGTCAAGGAACTGGGCGTGGAGGCCCAGTACGGCGCCATTGACATCTCCCTGTACCGGGACGACATCTTCAAGCTGGAGGCCCGCCCCTCCCTCCGCTCTTCCAACCTCCCCTTTTCCACGGACGACATGAGGGTGGTGCTGGTGGACGACGTGCTGTACACGGGCCGCACTATCCGCGCGGCCCTGAACGCCCTGTTCGACTACGGGCGCCCGGCACGCATTGAACTGGCCTGCCTGATTGACCGTGGCGGCCGGGAAGTCCCCATCCAGCCGGACTACACGGGCCACGTGCTGGACCACGCCGGAGCCAAGGTCGTCGTCAGCATGAAGGAGGCCGACGGCGTGGACCGGGTGGTCATCTCCGGCAAATAGACAGTTTCAACCCATTCCCTGACTTTCATGAATCCCCGCAAGGACCTACTCAACATCTCCTCGTTGACCGACGAGGAAATCCATACGCTGCTGGATTCGGCCGGACCGATGAAAGAGCTCTTCACCAAAAGCGTCAAAAAGGTGCCTGCCTGAAAGGGAAGTCCGTTTTGACGCTTTTTTATGAACCCAGCACCCGCACCCGCTCTTCCTTTGAGGTGGCGGCGGAACGCCTGTCTGCGGACGTGACCAACTTCACCGTATCCACCTCCTCCGTGGTGAAAGGGGAATCCGTCCAGGACACGATCGCCACGCTCCAGGCCATGAAGGTGGATTACGTCATCGTGCGGCACTACAACAGCGGCCTTCCGAACGTGATCGCCCGCCATACGAACGCCAGCGTGGTCAATGCCGGGGACGGGGCGCATGCGCACCCCTCCCAGGCGCTGCTGGACTCCTTCACCATCCGGGAAATGTTTCCGGACGTCCGGGGCAGGCGGGTGCTGATCGTGGGGGACATCCTGCATTCCCGCGTGGCGCGCTCCACCTCCATCCTGATGAAAAGGCTGGGCATGGAAGTGGCCTACCTGGGACCGGGCTCCCTGGTGCCGCGCACGGAATATTCCGGCATTCCCCGCTTTTCCGATTTCAACGAGGCCTTTGCCTGGAAGCCGGACGTGATCTACCTGCTCCGGGTCCAGAAGGAACGGCAGGACGCCCCCTTCTTCCCCAGCGCGCGCGAGTACAACAAAATATACGGCGTCACGGAGGAGCGGCTGAAACGCATCTCCGATGAAGGCCTGTACATCATGCACCCCGGCCCGGTCAACCGCGGCGTGGAAATCTGCGACCTGGCGATGGACTATGAGCGCTGCCTGATCAACCGCCAGGTGGAAAACGGAATCGCCTGCCGCATGTCCATCCTGTACCATCTCACTCCCCAAACCCAGCATTGACCCTTCATGAAAACTTCCGTACTTATTCGCAATGCCCGGATGGCGTCCGGCTCATGCCCGGCGGATATTCTGGTTTCCGGCGGGGTGATTGCCGGGAAGGCTCCTGCCGGAACCCTTCCCGCAGACTCCGCTGAAACAATCATTGACGCTGCCGGCAAACTGGTTCTTCCCGGCCTGTTTGACATTCACGCCCACCTGTGCCAGCCCGGACGGGAAGACAAAGAACGCATTGCCACGGCCACGGCGGCGGCCCTTCACGGCGGTGTGACCGGACTGATGGCCATGCCGGATACCGCTCCCGTGATGGACAATGCCGCGCAGATCACCACCTTCATGGAAATCTGCCGCACGGACGCCCTCGTGGACGTCATTCCCTCCGGCTGCCTGACCAAGGGAGACGGAGGCGAAGAGCAGGCCTCCTACGACTCCCTGCGGGCAAAAGGCGTGCGTTTCATCACGGACGGCGACCGCGCCCCGGACAACATGCTGCTGCTGTACCGCGCCATGCAGTATGCCAGCAACCTGAATCTCACCTTTGCCCTGCGCGGGGACGTCCCGGCCCTGACGGCCAGGGCCGCCATGCACCCCGGCACCACCTCCTACCGCCTGGGGCTGGCGGGCTCCCCGTCCTGCGCGGAGGAAATCGGGCTGGAAACGATCATCCGCCTTTCCGTGGATACGGGCAACTCTCTGCACGTGCAGACCGTCTCCACCGCCGGAAGCGTGGACATCCTGCGCCGCTGCAAGCCGGAAACGGCCGGACTGAGCGCGGAAGTGGCCCTGCATCATCTCCTCTTCACGCATGAAGACGTGGGCTGCTACGACACCAACTACAAAACCCTGCCGCCCCTGCGCGACCGGAAGGACGTGGACGCCTTGATTAAGGCCGTGAATGACGGCACCATCGACTGCATCGTCTCCGACCATACGCCCTGCACGCCGTTCTCCAAGCTTCAGGACTTCGTGGTAGCTCCGCAGGGCATGATTGCCCTGGATACCTTCCTGCCCGCCATCTACCAGTATCTGGTGCAGACCGGCAGGATGTCCTGGGAGACGGTTGTCCGCGCTTGCAGCGACGCCCCCCGCCGGCTCATGGGACTGCCTCCCGTTTCCCTGGAGGAAGGCGCCCCGGCCAATCTGGTGGTATTTGATCCGGAAGGCGAGACGCCCGTCACGGACGAAACGCTGCGCAGCCGCGCCCGCAACACCCCCTTCCTAGGCAAAACGCTCCAGGGAAAGGTGGACGCCGTAATCTTCGGAGAGCAAACCTACCTCTTTTAAAGGTTAAAGGGGAAGCGGAGAATTTCTACCATCTATCAACTATTAACTTTTAATTATTAACTATTAACTGCTCTTGCAGCCCATCGCCAGCGTCAGCACCTGTTATCCGGAAAAATTCGGCGTTCCGCGCCAGAGCGGGCTGGTGCCCGGCGCCCGCGCACGGCTGGTGTTTGAGCCGCAGTTCCGGAACCCTGAATCCGTGCGGGGACTGGACGGATTCTCCCATTTGTGGCTGCTCTGGATATTCAGTGAAAACCTGAGGGAAGGCTGGAACTCTACGGTCCGGCCTCCCCGCCTGGGCGGCAATGTGCGCATGGGGGTCTTTGCCACGCGCGCCCCGTACCGCCCCAATCCCATAGGGCTGTCCGCCGTCAGGCTGGACAGGGTGGAAATGCACCCCCGGGATGGTCCCGTGCTGCACCTCTCCGGGGTGGACCTGGTAGACGGCACGCCCATTCTGGACATCAAGCCCTATGTGCCGCAGGCGGACTGCATCCCGGAGGCTTCCGACGGATTCACGTCCTTCCCCTTTCAGCGGCTGGAAGTGGAAATTCCGCCGGAGCTGGCCGCCTCCGTTCCCCCGGAGGAACTGACTGTGCTGGAAGATACGCTCTCCCTTGACCCGCGCCCGCAGTACCAGGACGACCCGGAACGGGTGTACGGCCTTTCCTTCTCCGGCTGGGAAGTCAAATTCAGGGTGGAAGGCATCCGGCTGCACGTACTTGTGCTGGAAAAAAGGTAGGCCGTCCCGGTATAAGGCGGCGCTCTTTCCGGAGATTTTTCCTTTGGAAATGGTTTTCCGCCTTTCGCCCTGCCTTCTTATGGCATCCGACGCTTTCTGTAATCCCTGACTCCGTATTCTTTCATGGAATGCCGGGAAACGGTGCCTTCCGGGCAGAAAACCAATCACACCTGTATGGAAGCCGTCATCTTGGTGGCCCTCGTCGTGTACATCTTCCTGCATAACTGGAGCGCCACACTCATTTCACTGATTGCGTTCCCGTTGTGACCAACCATAAATCACCGTAAGGGTGGAACCTTAAATAATCGGAAGGGTCAAGCGAGGAAAACGGAAAGGGTGAAGTGTCCCATGTGGGACACTATTTTTTGTCAGGCTCACGGGTGGAGAAACGCATGAGTTCCGCTTCAAAGTGGAGCGGAACGTCGCCTGTAGGGCCGTTGCGGTTTTTGGCGAGGTGAAGGCTTGCCTGTCCGGCGAGTTGTTGCCGCTGGTCCTCGTCGTCCGCGTAGTAGTCGGAGCGGTAAAGCAAGCCTATCATGTCAGCGTCCTGCTCAATGGAGCCAGACTCGCGCAGGTCAGACATGCGGGGAACGCCCACGCTATTTCCGGCACGCGTCTCCGGTCCCCGGTTAAGCTGGGCCAGAACGATGACCGGGACCTTGAGTTCCTTGGCTAGAGCTTTTAGCCCTGCGGAGATTTCCGCGACTTCGCGTTCGCGGCTGTTGGCCGCCTGCTTTGAGTGGGAGCGCATGAGTTGGAGGTAGTCAACGCCAATAGCGGCAAGCCCTCCCAGGTCCCGCATGACGCGGCGCGCCTTGGCCCGTAGCTCGTTGATGGAAATAGCCGCCGTATCGTCAATGACCAGTTGAGCCGCCCCCAGGTCCCCCACGGCTTTCTTGAAATGTTGCATCTCTAATGGCGTAAGGGTGCCGCGTTGGACAATCTCTCTGCGCCGGACGCCGGAACGGGCAAAAAGAAGACGCTCCGCAATCTGGACGGCGGGCATTTCACAGGAGAATAATAGGGTAGGCTTTTTCTCATTCAGGGCGATATGCTCAACGATATTGAGCAAAAAAGACGTTTTCCCCATAGAAGGACGGGCCGCAATAACGAACATATCCCCCGGCTACACCCGGACGAACAATATAGCATTGTGGATGCCGTGGCCTTCCTGGACTGGCTGAATCAATGCTGTCCGTCCCTGGAAAAACTCCGGGACGCCCTGAACAAAAAACGCCAACAAAACCGCCAACATGTCTAACTGGACCATTACCACGCGCAAGCCAATTAAGGATAACCCCAACCACCATCTCTGGCTAAACCGGAAAACCTGGTGGATAGTCCTGACCATGTACAACAAGGACACTCACCAGACAACACGCCACCGCCAGAGTCTCCGCACTGGTGATTTAATCATTGCCAAAAAAACGCCGGGACAAGGTGCTTGCCTCCCTTTACGCCAAATACGGGAAGGAGGAAAAATAGCATGAGCGCGTTGCTGGAACCGATGCCCTTCTGGGAAGCCCTCGCCTACCTTGAGGGCAAGGAGGCCGTAGCCTCCGCCATGACCACGCCGGAATGGCAACGGATGCCCGTTGCTGTCCGCGTCAAGGCATCGTTTTCAGCAACGCTTACGTCCGCCAAGGCGGCCCAGGAAATCACGGATTACCTCACCGGATTTGTCCGGGGCGAGAAGGCCGTCAACGACAAGGGCAAGGAGTACTACGTGTACCAGGGCCGCGCGGAATTCGTCGCCAACATGCGTTCCCGCATGTTGGAAGAAGGTTTCGGGAAAGTTCTCCACGACGGCACCCTGGACCCGGAAATTCACGATAATGACCTCCGGGACCTGCGCGGATGCCGCCGCCTGCAACTCATTTTTGACACGCAGACGGAGCAGGCCGTCTCCTTCGCACAATGGCAGGAAGGGCAGGACCCGGACATACTTGACGTGTACCCCTGCCAGCGTTTTGTCCGCGTCCGCCCGGTCCATACCCGGAGATCCTCCGCAAATCCGCGGCATTCCTGCATGACCGGGCCAAGGGGGCATCCCCCGTCCCTCTCAAGTCAATTTATCCCGGACACGGTTACAGGGCGGATGAAAAGACGATGGAGGACGACTGGATAAAACGCGGGGGAAGTGCCTATACTGGAAAAATCTACCTGCCGGGTTATCATCCTTCCATGAGCAAAGACATGTTTTCCGCCAAGTCCACAAGCACGGAAATTCTATCTATGGGAATTCAGCGTATGCTGGAATCTCCCGTTAAATTTCAGCGGGAAGACCCGGAATTTTTCAACTTCATCAAAAAGCAGTTATCATGATTCTTACCTCTTCGCAACTCAAGCAAGTTCAACAAATCTACGACGCTCAGGAATTGCCGGAGGCTTTCCCGGACAGCCTGGAATTTGCATTCCTTGAAATCCTGGCCCCGGACATGACCCTGGACGATTACCTCGCCATGCCCGACACGGAGCGGCAAAAATGGTGGATAAACAGCCGCATCATGCCGCCCGAACCGCTCGGCATGACGGACCCGGAAACAGGGGAAGAACTCTTTGAGACAGGCTTTTATTTCGAGCCTGTCAATCCTGAAATACTCAACCGCGTATATTGATATGAAAAAAGCCCAGCAATTAGACCTCCCCTTGTCTTACCCGGAAAGCGGGCGGTGGTATGTGCCCGTCAAAAAAATCAAAGTGGACGAACGCACGTACGCCCTCCGCATGGGAAAACCTGTCCAACTGGGGACATGTTATGAAGTCGCTTCCGAGTTCAGAATTGGCCGTCGCATCCTGGCACGCCTGGCTGATGCCGGATTTATTGAGCGCGTCCGGCCAACGCCCTTTCTTTCCATGTACTATTATGCGGATGTTGCCGCCTTTCTTGAACGGACGAGGACAGACCCCGCTTTCTGGACTTCCGTTCGCAAGGAGGCATACCTAAATGGAGATTCCCCGCAGGATGCTTCCATGTTATCATAATATCTAACATTTTTTTCATTCAGGCCGCGGCAAGTAAGCCGCGGCTTTTTTTGTGCCATAATCTCCGCATGTTCTCTACTTCCCCCTTTGTATGTGGCGACGCACTCGCCCTGATGAAACGCATGGATAACGGCACTTATGATTCTATCACCACGGACCCCCCGTATGCTTCCGGCGGCCTGACCACCGCGGAAAGGAAAGCCCCTCCTGCAAGAAAATACGTGTCCTCCTGCAAATATCTCTCTTTCGACCAGGATACGAGGGACCAGCGGTCCCACTTCTTCTGGTCCGTCATGTGGATGCAGGAGGCATTAAGGATAACTCGCCGCGGCGGCTGGTTAATGGTCTTCACCGACTGGCGGCAATTCCCGCTCACCTCTGATGCCCTGCAAGTGGCGGGGTGGACGTGGCGGGCCGTCGTTACGTGGGACAAAACGGAGGCATGCAGGCCGCACCAAGGCCTTTTTCGCAATCAGGCGGAATTCGTTCTCATTGCCACGAACGGAAGTATCGGCAAGGAACAGGATAGGCCGCGCGTATTTCCCGCGGGCGTGTTTCGGCACTACCTCAAGCCGGGCGATAAAATGCACCTCACGGGCAAGCCCGTTCCCCTTATGCGGCACCTCCTGACGGTTCTCCCGCCAAAATCCCGAATTCTCGACCCCTTCATGGGGAGCGGAACCACTATTGTTGCGGCCCGTGACCTGGGACACGTTGCTCACGGCATTGACCTTTCCCCGGACAATGTCCGCATTGCCCAAGCCCGCCTAGAGGATTCCACCACGTAGCCGCGGCCAGCCCGCGGAGGTTCCTCCAGACCTCCGCGGCGCATGCGCGAGCCGTTGGCGTGAGTGTCCCACATGGGACAAATGACCCTTACGAATTTCCGAAATTGACCCTTTCAGGTATTTATTTCCGCAACCTTCCCCTGGACCCTTCCTTCCCGGCCCGGGAAGCCTGTATTTTCAAGGCGTTTCAACCTTCTTCAAGCAAATTCAACCCTTTTCAAGCATTTATGGGTGGTCACACCGTCTCCCTCATCTCCACCTTCTGCCGGTTTACTGTGCGGGGGCTCACGACCGATACCATCTCCTTGCTGTGTATGAAGCTGAACTCTATGCACAGATTGGCTTGGTGATGCTGGCAGGGTCAGCGAACAAAATGCCATCCTCATCGTGGAATTCGCCAATCTGGAAATGCAGCACGGCAAAGGCCTGATGGAAGCCACGCTGGCCCCTCCCGCCTGCGTCTGCGGCCCATTCTGATGGCTTCCCTGGCTTTTCATTCCGGGCTGCATTTTACTGATGATCTCCTCCGGTCCCGGGGCGCTGACACGCAACGCCATCGGTACGGTGGTCGTCATCGGCATGGGGGGCACGCTGGTGGGCGTTTTCTTGATTCCGTGTTCGTACGTATTCGTCATGAAGCTGTTCCGTATCAACTTCTCCCTGGATGAACTGAAGGAGGGTCCGGATGAAGCGGGGGCACGGGAATACTTGGCTGCGCACAAAAATGATTCCCCCGAAAGCTGACGGAGAAAACGGCATCCTGCCCTGTTCCTTCACGGGAAGAGGGAAAATAGGGCCGGCAGGCATTCCGGCGGGAGGATTTTTCATGAAAAATCCTGCGGAAGGTGTGAAGGCGGTGGATGGGATATGAACCGTGCCGGACTTGCCTTCCCGGACAGCGGGGAGTAAACTTTTCTGCCAAGGCGGGGAAGTTGTTCCTGCCCGGTTGAGAGGAATGAAAGGCGAGCGGCACATAATTGAAGCATTTGAAAGAAATTTCTGTGATTACGGGGAATTGGGGGCATCCGTTTCCGTCTGGAAGGAGGGGCGGGAAATTGTTTCCCTGCACTCCGGGTTTGCCGTGGCGGATGAAACGCGCCCGTGGACGGAACGTTCCCTGGTGCCCGTTTACTCCGCCACCAAGGGACCCGCTTCCGCCGCTCTGCTGCTGGCTCTGCACCAGCAGGGAGCCTCTCCGGAGATGAGCATGGGGGAACTGTGGCCGGAATTCCCGCTGCCGTATGCTACGATTGCCCAGATGATGTCCCACCAGTGTGGTTTGGCCGCTTTTTCCCGCCAGGCCGATGTATTCGACCATGAAGACTGCGTGCGGGCTCTGGAGGAAACCGCTCCTGCGTGGCAGCCTCCGGAACACGGCTACCATCCGCATACCTACGGCGTCATGCTGGACGAGCTCATGATCCGCCTGACCGGGGAGCGCCTCTGGGCATATTGGGATGAATACATCCGCCGCCCCTTGAAGCTGGATTTCTTCATCAGGCTGCCGGAATCGGAATTCGGCCGGGTGGCCGTCCTTTACCCCGGTAAAATGGACATGTCCAACATGGGAACTCCGTTTTATCTGGAATACATGAAGAAAGGAACGCCCGTGCACCGTGCGTTCAATACCCTGACGGGGCTGAACAGCGTGCGCCAGATGAACACTCCCGCAGCGTGGACTTCCGGGATGCCCGCTTTCGGCGGCGTGGCTTCCGCCCGCGGAATGGCTCAATTTTACCAGGCTTGCCTGGGCCTGGATGAACTGAAGGTATTTCCGGAAACCGTGCGCGGCTGGATGAAAGACGTGGTGGTTGACGGGCCGGACCTGACCCTGAAAACGCCTACCGCCTTTTCCTGCGGATTCATGCACGACCCTGTGGACCCTTCCACAGGCCGCAAGCTGCGCCATCTATTCGGTTTCGGCGGCTTCGGCCATGCCGGGGCGGGCGGCTCCCATGCCTATGCTGACCCGGAATACGGCCTGTCCTTCGGCTACGCCATGAACCGCATGGACCTGAACGTGCTGCCCGGAGTGAAAACCCGGAACCTCATCAACGCGGCAATGAAGGAAATCCGTGAAGACGGGGGTGGTTTTGACACCTGATTTTCAGGCTGGAAGAAGGCTCTTCTTTCTACTTTGCGGTTGCCCCGCTATCTTCCTTGTTGAGCTTCTGTCTGGCCTCTTCATGGCCCTGTTCGGCAGCCTTGCGGTACCATGTCAACGCTTCCTTCCGGTCCGGTTCGATTCCATGGCCTCCTTGATCATAGATCAATCCCAAAGAGTATTGAGCGTCCGCGTCTCCCTGCCGGGCTGCCTCCCGATAATCTTTTTGGACGGAATTTCCATTAAAATACAGTGCGCCTAAATTTTTTTGAGCATCAGCCTCGTTCAACAAAGCGCTTTTGATCCACCATTCCCGTGCTTTTTCAAAATCCTGTTGGAGGTTGTTTCCTCCCATGGCATATAAATTGCCTAAATTGAGCAAGTTGGATGTATCACCCTGTTCAGCCCTGATAGTCAGGTATTTGGCTGCTTTCCCGTAATCCTTCTCAAGTCTGGGGCCGCCAAGCATGTACAATTGTCCCAAAAGATCAAGGGATTCCCGGTCTCCTTCGTCTGCCAGCGACTGTATCCATTTGACCGCTTCTCCATAATTTTTTTCGAGTCCCGGTCCTCCCGTCATATAGAGGTACCGCAAAAAGGGAATTGCTTTTTTATTTCCATGCCTGGCGCTGAGTTGAAACCATTTTTCCGCCTCCTTCCAATCCTTTTCCAATCCCGGCGTTCCATTCATGTACAATTCTCCCAGGATGCACATGGAATCCGGATTTTTCTGTTCAGCACTGAAGAGGAAGCATTTAAAGGCCTTCTTTTCATCTTTTTCCATGCCCGAGCCCCCCGTCAGGTATAGCTGTCCCAGAAGGAACAAAGCTTCCTGTTGGCCTTGCTGTGCACTTGACTGGTACCATTTGGCCGCTTCCTTGTAATTTTTTTCTACGCCCAGTCCCTGCATGTAAAGGCCCGCGAGATTATACTGGCAACGGGATGATTCTGCATGGCGCTTGCTTTCCAATATTCGAACGCTGCGTGTTCGTTGCGTTCCACGCCTTCCCCTTGGATGTAGAGAAGCCCTAATTCGTTTTGAGCTCCGGCATGGTGTTGGGCAGCGCTTTTCCACAGCCAGCGAACGGCCTGCTCCGCGTCTTTTTTGACGTCATTGCCGGATTCATATGCTTTGCCCAGTAAATACTGGGCTTTCGGAGAATCCAGATTTGCAGCTTCAAGGATCAAGCGGTATCCTTCCTTTTTATCCAGAGGGGCTCCCTCAACGCCGTGAATATAAAGTTGCCCAAGCCTTAACAGGGCGTCCCTGTCTCCCGGCTGCATCTGCTGCTTCCATTGGCTGGCATCAGTTCGCAATTGCTGTATTTGCGCGTATTTTTTTGCAGCTTGAACATTTCCCATTTTGGCTGCGTGGCTGAAGCATTGTTCGGCTTTCTCCATGCTTGCCAGAGGATTGTCTTTTTTGCACAATAAGAGGTAGAAATTACCCATCTCCGTGTAGTATTCAGGATCCTTTGATTCCTTGGCCGCCTGCTCCAGATATTTCAAAGCAAGAGGTACATTCCTTTCAACTCTTTCTCCGTTGATGTAAGCCAGAGATAAGAATTTCAGGGCGTCTGCATGGCCTTGCCGGGAAGATTGGCGGGCCAGTTCAAGAGCCTTTTCCATATCTTTTTTGATTCCCAATTTTCCATGATAGGTAAAATAGGCCAGGTTGTACTGACAATCTGCATCTCCTGATGAAGCTCCCTTTTCCAGGGATTCGATGGCCCTTTGTATGTCCTTTTGGCATCCGAATCCTTGATAATAGCAAGTAAAAAGAGTGAAATAAGCATGCGGGTCATTTTGTTGAGCCGCTTTTTCAGCCCAGTAGAACGCTTTATCGTAATCCTTGGCGATGCCGTTTCCTCTCCCATAGCAGGTGGCCAGGGAAGATTGGGCAGACGGGTCTCCTTGTGCTGCTTTTATTTCCAATTCCCGGATATGTTCTGGAGAATAGACAGGGTTTTCCGATTGATACTTCTTGGGCGGGATTTCTCGAACTTTTACGTGTACAGGCTGTTCGGCCAGAGAAAATTGGCTCATACAGGATGAGATTGCCAATAAGATCATGATAGATGATTTCATGCAGTGATATTCTGGAAATTAAAATCAATACATGCCCCTGCGAAAATTCCCCGGCGGAATCTTTTTGCTATTTTTCTTCTCCCTTCAAGTAAAAGATACGTTGTCATACGGCTTATATCTGCGTCTCCTTCAATTTTTATGAAGGCAGGCGGTACTTTTGGTTCGATATCCGGATTTACGCTTATTTAGATGTTGGTGGAAACTCAATGATGGTTATTGGCTATGGTGTATGTTTTATTCTGGAACGTTACATGTATATTTTCTGCACATTAATTTGTAAATGAGATATAGAAACATAATTGGAAGAAAGGAATTTGCGCTTGCAATCATGCCTTTCATTAATCTTCCCAATGTTCCTAATAAAATATCAAAAAATAATGGATCATTCATATCAATAACATATACATATACGTATATTGCTGCCGTGTATAAGATGGGAAAGCATATTAGAGATACTAAAATGATAGGCCATATCATTTTCTCAAAGCAAATTGTTTTTTCCGTGTTCATTTTTTGCAGGGGCAATCTTTCCATTCGCAGGCTTCGTCTTGGGCTTCTTCATAAGCATCTTTTCCTAAGAAAGAAACAGCAAGATAATAAATAGTTGAGAGATGTTCCAAACATAAAATGAACATCGCAGGAGCCCATAAAACATTTTTATTATAACATGCATCTTTCAGTTCTGAATGAAAAGTTGAGTCACAAGTATCTTTATCTGTATTGCACGTACCATAACATTTGTCATGGTTATTGCATGCGTCTTCAAAATCAAAATAATAATAAGTATTTGGTATATAGCTACTTATTCCGGATCCTGCGGCTCCGCATCCATTCGCTTCAGGAACATAGCCTTCTTTTTGAGATGTAAGTCTATATTGTAGTTTTGCCTTGACCCAACCATGTATACATCCATCATTATATTCTACGGATGCACGTCTGATTCTAGATCCTTCTGGGCATTCCTGGGTTTCATCTGCTTCATTTTGTAATTTTTGAATTGTTTGATTACCTACTTCAAACATTATGTCAGATTGTGTGAATCCAAAATCTTCACAAGACATGGTTCCCAATAATTCATATTGCAAATAAGGTGAATTATGAAGGTAGGCCATTAAATTCCAGCCATCTTTTTCCATAAGAGGATCTCTGCTGATCCACCTTCCGTCAGCAGGATTAAAATGGCGGTAATTATAGTAGATTAAACCAAGTTCATCATCCATATACTCACAGGAAAAACGAAACTTGTTAGTTTGAACGTCGTCTCCTTGTGCTGTGAGGAGAGAACCGAAAGGGGAATACTCATAACGTGCCTTCCTTTCTCTTTGTTCTCCGAAAATGGAAGTAACATTTTTAAGAGCATCGTGTATGAAATAAAGATTTTTTTCTCCTTTGCTATGCTCTCCTTCCATTTTGTCATCATCAGAACACGTGTTGCCGTCGATTCTGTGGGATCCCAAAAATAGCTCTTCTCCAGCATGGCCTCGGGATGCATCAGATCCAGTTCTGCTATTTGAAGATAGCCGCGGTACAGGTAGTAGATATGGCTGGAAGTATTCCCGTTAATGATGACTTTCTTTTCAAAGCGACGTCCCATGTAGTCGTAGTTACAGGTGACTACAGTACGTTTATCTTCGCTTATAAAAGAAACAGGGCGGTCATTGGCATCGTAGGAAACATTCCAGATTCCTGTTGAGGTATTGATAGTAATCTGATTGCCGTCAGTGTCGTAGATAGGTGTGAAGGGGATGCCTTCTCTGGTAATATTTGTATACTGGTTAAGCTGGTTGGTATAATAGGACACTTCTTGTGCCAGTTCTTGGGCTGTTCTGCGGTTGCCAATATTGTCGTACTGATAGGAAAAGTTACCTCTTTCTTGGAACTGATCCCTGACCAGTTCGTTTCTAGTGTTATAAGTGAAATTTCTGGTAGTTTCAGGTGTGTCTGTATCCCAGAAATCTTTGCGTTGTATTGGGCGCATTAGCTCATCATGTTGATAGGTATGTGCGGTAATTGTTTCACTATTCTCCGAGCCTTCATAGCTGATGGAGGTAATGAGATTCAATGTAGGATGGTAGGTATTTTTGCGAACCATGCCGTTGGGATAGGACAATTGGTTAAGGAAGCCGCTTGTTTCGTCATACTCCCAGATAAAAGGAGTATTCAGGCCTTCCATATTCATCCTGATAATGGCTCCTTTATGATTATAGTCAAGATGGGAATGTTGCACGGTGTGTGTGCCGACTATTAGTCTGTATCCACAAGAACGTCCGAAGAGATCGTACTCTTCCTGAATACAGTTTTCCACGGTTCCAAAGGAAGCGTCTTGAACCATCAGGCCATAAGCATCGTAGGCGAGTTCTCTAATGCCAGAAGCATCAGAAACAGAAATCATTTGGCCCAAGTGGTTGTATGAGAAATTTAAGGGCGGCGTATCGTCATTGTAAGTGACAGAGTTAAGTTCTCCTGTGGAAAGAGTGTATGAATATGTAGAAATGACACCTCTGGCTCTTCGCAGAATATTCGGACGATTAAGATAATCATAAGATTTGTAAACAGATGTCCCATCGGCATAGGTTTTCTTTAATTCCAATCCTGTAGCATTGTCGTAGTGCCAAGTAGTAGTATCACCATCGGTTCGATTGGAAGGATTAGAAGTAATATTATTTTCGCAATTTCTAAAAGTGGTCAGAGTAATCATTCGATTGGCATCATCGTAAGTGAAACATGCGGGCTGGATAGCTGTGCCATATTCGGCTATCTTCCTGTTCCGTATGTCATAAGAGTAACAAACAGTCCCGCCTTGGGCATTGATAACGCAGGCAGGAGAGTTACAGCAAGAAACATAGCTGGTAGAGGTGACATTGTTTGCAGGATCCGTAGTTTTTACTGTACGCTCCGCCAAATCCTTTTCAATTGTAATAATATTTCCTCGGGAATCAGTCTGCTTAAGGACGGTGCCTGTGGAAATATAGAAGCGCTCTTGTGAGAAATGAATACCAGTATGGTCGATTTGGCTTGATGTAAAGCCATCGATGATAAGAGACTCGGCGACAATGTCTGAAGTGGGAATACGATGGAATTGTGTACGCTTGGTGGGAGCGGTATATTCTGTCCACTGAACATCTTTTTGTCCGTAGATATCTGTAGTGATTGTTTTATCTTCTAGTATAGGATCTAAT
>JAJQCV010000106.1 GCA_021202525.1 Akkermansiaceae bacterium
CCGCTTCCTGGGAAGGATATGCAACCGAAGTCAAAAAAAGACATGCAAATATGTTATATATATAAAATTTAATCTCCCTTCGCTTCAACAGAGAAGGGAGATTAAGAAATGGAATAGCATCAGGATAATTTGACATTACGATATGCATATATATCATAATACCAAAATATCAAACATTTTTTAGAAAGGAATACTTATCCCTCCAAAAAACGTATATCCTACATGTCCTCCATTAGTTGGAATATTAACATTTCCTCCAACCTTCCATGAACCACCTCTACTGCCAAAAGAACCACTAGCACTTGCCCCGAACCCAACGCTTGGGATGGCTCCTTGGACTGGGCTGACATTTCCTCCTGTCGTAATCCCGTTTGAACCTATGTTCACGGTACCAGTTGCAGATCCCCCCCATCCAGAATTTCCGATAGGGTGTGTAAAAGTGCCAGTGAAACTAATTTTAGTCCCTTGGTCTCCAGAGCCATCACCGCCACCTTTTCCCTTATCTGTTCCTCCAGTTTTTGAAGTAGTCTTCCCCAAACTATCTTCCGCCTTTTTGGCGATCATCATGGCAATTTCTTCCAGTTTCTTTTCCAGATCTTTGCCGATTTGGGTACAAACTTCATCCGGAGTTCCTTTGGGAGCATGCTTTTTACAAAATGCAATACATCTCTGCTGGGCTTCTGCCCGAGCCTTCTTCTCCAGTCTTTCTTTAAGTTGCTTCAAGACATTATCAAGCTCAATTAATCCAAGATAATCTATCGACAACTTATTACTTACAAAGCAGTAGAGATTGAACCCGGCATTTTCCGCCATCGGATCGCGGTTGATCCAGCGTCCATCAAGTACGTTGTAGTAGCGGTAATTGTAGTAAACCAGCCCAAGGTCGTCATCCAGATATTCGCTGGAGAAGCGGAACGGATTGATCTCCGCCGCGTTTCCTTCCATCTTGATGATGTCTCCATAGGGGCTGTATTCATACAAGGCGCGCCTTCCTCCCTGGATGCCGAACAAGGCCGTCGTGTTCTTGAGCAAGTCGTGCGTGTAGTACAGATCTTCCTGATAAACACCGGCTTCGTCAAAGACACTCATGGCAAGGATGCGAGTCGCTACGGACTCCATCGGGTCCCACAGATAGGTCTTGCGCAGGATGGGAGAGGCCGTCTCCGTCTCATTGGTGGCGTCCAGTTCCGCTACCTGCAAATAGCCCACGTAGATGAAACGCTTCCTGGACACCAACGTGTTCCCGTCGTAGACGGTCTTCTCTACACGTCGGTTCAGGTAGTCGTACACGCATTCAATGCGTTTAGTGTCCTTGGTGAAGGCTGTAGCCTGATTCTGAGCGTTGTAAGCTACCGTCCAAATTCCGGTTGCGGTTTTTACCAGGGTCTCGTTGCCGTCTGCATCATATTCCGGGAAAAATTCTCCCGGCAGGGAGGCAGGTGCCGCATCGGGAATGGAGTTGATGATGACGTGAGGACGGACGGACCTGTATTGGTTGAGCGGATTGGTTACATAGATGACCATGTTGCCATGTTCCAGGGATGTGGTCCGGTTGCCCATGTTGTCATAATGGTAGCTATAGCTTCTGCCGCTGCCCAACGAATCGGAAATCACTTCACTGCGGTCATTGTACGTGTAGGTATGAACAAGATCCGGAGTAGGAGTATTGAAATAATCCTTCTTCGTCGCCGGGCGTCCCAGGGCGTCATACGTGTAATCCACCTTGGCCGGGTAGTTCTGGCTTCCTGGGCGCAGGTAGTCCATCTTGACCACCAGGTCCCGCTTCTCTTCCCGCGTGTACCATCTCTTCAGCGTATTGGGATAGTTCAGCGTCTCCAGCAATCCGTTGGCGGCATTGTAGCCATAGGTGAAAGGAGTCGCCACCGCGTTGAGGGAAACCGTGGAAGGCCTTCCTGCGGAATCATACCCCCAGCCCGTTTGCAGAACAGTGCTGCCTCCGTATTGCAGGCTGTAGCCTGAAGCTCGCCCGTAGGCGTCCTTCACTGCCGCCAGGGAACTTTCTACAAGTCCCAGCGTACTTTCCCCTTCCATTTCTCCGTACTGGTTGTAGGTGAAGCTGCGTGTCCCGCTGGCATCGGTAATGCCGGTGAGCTGGCCCAGATGGTTATAGACAGCCGTAATGGAGGGAGTGCCGTCGCCATAAGTCTCGCCTGTCAGCAGCCCGGTCAGGGCGTCATAGCTGCGCGTCATGACATTTCCTCTTCCGTTCGTAAAGGTGGAAACGCGGTTGAGCGTATCGTAGCTTGTGTCCTCGTGGGTTTCATCCGCATAAGTCTTACGGGTGGGCAGCCCCGTAGCGGCGTTGTAAGTCCAGGCCGTCATGTCTCCATCCGTTCGTTCTCGCGGATCGGTCGTGATAGCTTCCGAGGAACCGCGGAACGTCGTCAGGCCGGTGATCTGGTCCGCATCGTTGTAAGAGAACACGGCTGGCTGAATCGCCGTTCCCCATTCGGCCTCCTTGCGTCCCCTGGCGTCATAGGCATAACAGGCCGTCTTGCCCATGGCGTCGGTGATGCAGGTAGGCTGATCCAGTGGCTGCCCGTAGGCATAGGACGTGCTGTTTTCCGCGGCATCCGTCACGGAAAGGAGGCGCAGGGCTGTATCGTACACTTCCGTCGTGGTATTGCCGCGGCTGTCCGTATAGGCCATCGTCATGCCTTGGGCCGTATAGGAGCGACTCTGGCTGGTGGAAATTCCTGCATAATCGGTCACAGTGGTGGTAAAACCGTCCACGGTATGAATCACGGCTGCATCCGATACTCCGGGCTGGGTCACTTTCCGCACCCTGGCGGCAGGTTCCCCGTATTCCGTCCAATCGGCGCTGTCATGCCCCCTGGCGTCCGTCGTAACCACCTTGCTTTCCAGCACGGGGTTCAGTGAAGAAACCAGCGTGGCTTCCTTCCGGACAATGGGCGTGCCTTCCGCTGCGTATTCCGTCGTCGTAACAAGTCCGTAGACGCCCTCTTCCCGTTGTTCACGGGTGTAGGCATATTCCATAACCCGTGAATTGAGCGTGGTCGGTTCATCGGAAAGGGCCACGGTTTCCTTCGTCTTGTTGCCAAAGGAATCATATTCATACAGGGTGGGAGCCAGTGTTTCAAGCTGGTCGCGGACAAGCTGGCCTTTGGCATTGTAAGTCAGATGGCGGTAATTGCTGCCATTCCTCGTATGCACCGTTGCCACACGGATTTGCTGCCCGAAGCCGTCCGTAATGACGCGTCCCCGGACAACGCGCGCCGTCCCGTTGAGAACGGTCGTTGTCACGCGGAGGCCGTCGCTTGCCATATCGGTTTCAAACTTGAGGTCCTGCTGGCCCGTCCCGTGCTGGCGCAGGATCGTTCCATCCGCATGGCGCTGGGTGATGAGCGTTCCTCCCATGGGAGTCGTGACGGTTTCCGTCAGGCCGTTCGCGCTGTAGCTGTGAGTGGTTATCCGTCCCAGAGAGTCTGTCTCGCTGGTGATGCGTCCCAGCAGGTCGTAGGCCGTTTCCGTGGTGACGCTCATGGCTCCGGTGTCGGTCCGGGTCGCAGTGGCCCGGTCCAGGGCATCCTTCGTGTAACTGACGATGGTTTCCGGAGTTGTCGTTGTAGCGGAACGGATCGTCTCACCCAGCAGCCTTGCACTGTCGTAACCGTAGTCTGTCCGCACGCCGTCCTCATCCTTTTCCCAAAGGATGCGTCCGTCGCAGATGGATTCCTGTTCGGAGACGCGCCCGTTGCCACGGGTGCGCTTCGTCCAGCGGTTCATTGTGTCAAATTCATAGTCCGCACTGTCCGTAAGCGTCCAGGTATTGTCGGAAAGCAGTACATGGCTTTCTTCCCTCACCGTATTGCCCTGGGGGGTAATGAAGGAGACTTTTCTGACGCTCAATCCCGGAACCACTTCTCCGTTGACGCGGGTTTCCTGCGTTTCCGTATAAGCGGCTCCATGCTGTGTCGTGGCGGCATATTCATAATGGGTCTGCACGCTATTGACGGCCTGGGTCATCTTGGTGCGGCCCTGCGCGTAGCTGTTGGGAGCACTCCCCAGCCACGTTTCCTGCACTTCGAGCTGGACGGTCTCCGTCTCAAGAGCGGTCGTGCGGATTTCCACGCGCCTGACGTGATCGGCTTGGCTGTACGTATAGGTTTTCTTCCACAATTCAATGGGGTTATTGGAGCCGTCGCGCATGAGGCGGCGTTCTTCGGCAACATCACTGCTTACCTCGCTGTCTCCATCCTCGGTCACATACCGGTATGTCGTGTCCTGGGATTTGCCGCCGCACCAGGGCTGCCTTTTCAGCGTCAGGCGTCCCAGCATGTCGTAGGACCATTCCCATACGCCTCCATCCGGGTGCGTTTCCTTCTTCTTCCTGCCGTAGTAGTCGTATTCATAGGTGGTCGTCTGTGCAAAATCGCTGCCATAGCCATCCACTTTGGTAAGAAGCAGGTCGCCATAAGCCGTCGTCTGGTACACTTCGCAGACATGGGAGACGGCAACTCCGTCTTCTCCCCTGGAAACCGCCGTAACGAGCTGCCAGGTATCTTTTTCCAGTTCCGTCCGCGTGCGGCGGGTCATGATGGCTTCAGCGTCCGTTCCCTGCGCCATATTCCAGGCTTTGCCGTTAAGCCACCATTCCGTTTTGAAATCCAGCCTTCCCGGCGTCTGTTCGGTGACGGAGAAATGGCCCGTGGCGGCATCTCCGGCCATCACGAACTTCTTGAATGGTTCTCCCGTAACAGTGTAAAGCCCCTGTTCATCCTGCCCGGTAATCTGGGAGGGAGTGTAAAGGGCAATCGTATAACCGTCAGCCGTGACGGCTTCAATGTTGAGCAGGCCGTCCCAGAGGTTCCATACCTGGAGGAGGTCTCCTGCACTGTCCCTGTTGACGCGCAGATAGGCGCCAATCTGCTCGGCTGTGTAAATATTGCCCCACCTGGTCGTGTAGGAAACAAGAGCTCCGGTTCTGGCGTTATACACGGCAACGCTCTTGTCCGTCTTCATCCACTGGACGCACAAAACACCGTCCACCGTTGTGAAGAAGGCACGGTTCCCGGAAGACGTAAACTCGCCGACGATCGTCAGCGTTTCCCTGTCCACTTCACATTGAACGCAAACACGCCCGGCTCCCGTGACAATATCAAACGTGCCTCCAGCCACAATGCCGACTTCCGGAATATCCAGGAAGCTTGCCAGCATGGAGTCGTAGCAGAGGACATGGGGATGGTTCAGCCCGTCGGTGGAATCGGTCGCCAGCAACTCAATGGAGCCGGTGGAAATGCCGCCCAGCCCGCGGAAATGGCCGAAGTCAGCCCCCCAGTACATCAGGGAAGCGTCGCTGATTGCCTGTGCGTTTTCACCTCCGGAGGAAGTGTTCCCAAAAACAGGGGCCAGGCTTCTTGATCTTCCTGCCGGGGGCGGAGGGCAGCCTCCTCCTTGACCATCAAAATTGCAGCAATCGCAGGTTGGCTTTTTCTTGCCGCCTGCGGTAGCGGGGCCTTCTTTGTCTATATAGGCCTTAAAATCGTAATCGCAGATGGAAAGGTTTTTTTCCTTGGGATCGTAGTCGATGTTGCTCTGTTCCACATGCAGGGTGTAATCACCGGATTTCAAGTTAAACTCACCGCTTTCCTGGGTCCACTTGGCATGCCCTCCTTGCGGGCCTTCTCCTCCTGAAGTCATGTCAATGGTTTGCTCCCCTACGGATATCTTGCCCCAGTCGTCTACGGTTAACTCCATTCTGCACGTCGCTTCCAGCGGTTCCGGGGGCTGGGGGACAGGATTCTCCGTTGTTGGCTTGGGAACGGGGG
>JAJQCV010000076.1 GCA_021202525.1 Akkermansiaceae bacterium
GCATTATATAATTTGTGAAATAGATGAATTATTGAAAATAATTGTTTTTTCTTGATGGTGATGACGGGCGTTTGGAAGAAGGAAAATGATTTAAAGCATTATGAATGGAACTTCCAGATTGACACCGGATTTCAAATCCGCGCATTTCCTCCTCTTCTTCTTTCCGTTTCCCTCCTTTCCGTACAGGTGTCCATGGATTCAGCGTTCAAAAGGCACGGAACGGCAGCCTTTCATCCAAGTCTTTCATCTGCATGATATTGTCATGGCTACAGATTAACGGAGACTGCTCCCAATATCTCTCTCCGTCCCGCCCGAACATCATTTTTTAAATAAAAATGCAGAAAAATTAAATTTCGTCCCGCCGTGGAAAATAGTCTGTACACTAATCCCCAATATGAAAAACGCCGCCGGAAAGATTGCCTTTCTCAAAAATTCCTGTCAGGGCTGAAAAAGTTTTTCAAAAATTCCGTATATTTTTGATAACAGACGGAAGCGGGCTCCCCATCCGCTTCCCCCGATTATTGCAGCGAACTCATGACAGCGGGAAAAGCAGCGGCTTTCCTTCTTGCCCTCCGGGCATCAGGTCGCTAAAATAAACGGAGCAAGTTTTTCATTTTTTCTCATGGCCATTTTCGGTATCCCCCATCTATCCGACGCCGGCGACCTGCTGATTTTCAATAAGCTGTCCCACAAAACCCTGCTCATGTTCGAAAAGGAACTGGGCAGGGACCGCATTACCTACCTGGTGGAGGAAGCCCTCCCTCCGGACGCGGCCATCGCAGCCCATCTGGAATCCACCAAGGCGGACGGTATTTTGTTCCGCGCGGAAACCAGCGATCCCATCGCCCTGCGCGCGGCGATCATGGAGCGCATCAACCAGGGGCGCAGGGTGGTTTTCCTGCCCGGCCCGGTGGCGCATATCAAGGGTTCCATCTGCCAGATTCCGCCACGGGTAATGAAAACCCTGGGCGCCCTGCACATTTCCCCCGTACCGGTGTATGTGGGTTTTTACACCAGCTCCGTGCTGGATGCGGAAGCGGATACGGACGCCCAGGCGGACATCCAGGTTCACATCCTTCCCAAGCTGGCTCCGGGGGCCGAAATGGCCGCGCGCCTGACCACGGCGTGGCTGGAATGCTCCGCCCAGGCGTATGCCACGCTGCCCCAGCTTCACGGCTCCCTTTCCGCCCTGCTCTTCCGCAGTCTCAAGCAGCATTCGGACTGCCGGGTGATTGACGGGATTGACGATACCTCCCTGACGTACGGCCAGCTTCTGGCCATTTCCGTCGCCTTCGCCAAGCGGCTGAAGAAAATCACCTCCAACCGGAGGGTGGGCATCATCCTGCCGCCGGGCAAGGGGGCGGCCATTGCCAACCTGGGCTGCCTGTTTGCGGGCAAGACCCCGGTCAATTTCAATTATTCCGCCTCGGAAAGCGCTTTCTCCAGTTCCGTGAAGCAGTCCGGCGTGGACTGGTTCATCACGGCGGACACCTTCATGCGCAAGCTCCAGAATTTTCCCTGGCCCCCCCAGAGGGACCTGATTTTCATGGAGCGCGAACTTCCCCAGCTCAAAGGCTCCGCCAAGCGGTGGGGACTGGCCATCAAGTTCCTGACGGCCGGATTCATGATCAGGAAGCTGGGGCTGGACACGCCCGTGGGCGGGGATGAAGCCGTGCTGATGTTTACCTCCGGTTCTTCCGGAGAACCCAAGGGGGTTCCCCTTACCCACCACAACCTGCTGGCCAATATTTCCCAGTGCTCCTCCCGCATCACGCTGGCCCCGCAGAGCAGGTTCCTAGGCAGTCTGCCCGTGTTCCACTGCTTCGGCATCACCATCGGCCTGTGGTACCCCATGATTGGCGGGTACGACATGGTCACCTACCCTTCCCCGCTGGAAGCCAAGCGCCTGGGCGCGCTGATCAAGCAGTACGGCATCAGCCTGGTGGTTACCACCCCCACTTTCCTGCGCGGCTTCATGAAGCGGTGCGAACCGGATACTTTCAAGACGGTCCGCTACCTGATCGTGGGCGCGGAAAAACTGCCGGAAGACCTCGCCGCCGCCTTCCGGGAAAAATTCGGCACCATTCCGTGTGAAGGATACGGCCTGACGGAGGCATCCCCCGTCTGTTCCGTCAATTTTGTGGACCCCGCCCCGTCCAATGCCGCCGGCGATTTCATCCCCGGAATGAAAAAGGGAACCGTAGGTGCTCTGCTGCCCGGCATTGCCGTACGCATCACCAGCCCGCACACGGGCCGCGTGGTGCCCGTCACCTCTTCCGGCATGATCTGGCTGAAAGGGCCGAATATTTTTCCCGGCTACCTGGGCGGCCCGGAAGTGAACAGGGATATTTTCGTGGACGGCTGGCTGAAGACCGGAGACATCGGCTCCGCGGACGAATACGGCTTTCTGAAAATAGAGGGGCGCGTTTCCCGCTTTTCCAAGATAGGCGGGGAAATGATCCCCCATGAAGCGCTGGAAGCGGCCATCATGAATATCTGGAACCTGGACCCCACGGACGACGAACGGAGAATTGCCGTGGTCACCATTCCGGACCAGGCCAAGGGGGAAGCCGTAGCCCTGCTGACCACCCTGGTGACGGATTACGTACACCAGGCGCGCACCCTGATTCGGCACGGCCTGATCGACCAGGGGCTGCCCGCCCTGTGGTGCCCCAAGGAGATCATCCCCGTGGAGCATATCCCGGTGCTGCCTTCCGGCAAGCTGGACCTGAAGCAGTGCAGGATGCTGGCCTATGAGGCGCTGAACATTCCCTTTGAACCGTAAACCATGGAATTTCCGCAGGAAACGGCTTCCGCGCCCCGGCCCATCACGGTCAAGCAGCTCGTTTACCGTCTCCGGGACGTGGTCGGCATTGCCGTCGGCACCCAGTGGGTCGTCGGGGAGCTGAGCAACGTCAAGTACCACACCAGCGGGCACATTTATTTCACCCTGAAGGAACAGGGGGCGGAAATTTTCTGCGCCTTTTTCAAGAACGCCGCCGCGCGCTGTCCCCTCCGGCTCCAGGAGGGCATGAAGGTGCACGTATTGGGGAACGCCACCGTGTACCCGGACCGGGGCCAGCTTCAGCTGGTCATCAAGGAGGTGCGGGCCGCCGGCATGGGGGATCTCCAGGCGCGCTTTCTGGAACTGAAGGAGAAGCTCCAGCGGGAAGGCCTGTTTGACACGGAAAGAAAAAAAGCCATTCCCGCCTTTCCCCGCGCCATCGGCATCGTCACCTCCTCCACCGGAGCCGTCATCCAGGACATGCGCCACGTGATGGAGCGCCGCGCCCCCTGGGTGAAGGCGTACCTGCTGCCTGTGCGCGTCCAGGGGAGCGGAGCGGAGCGCGAGATTGCCGCCGCCATCCGGGCATGGTCCCATGCGCCGCACAACGGCCTGCCGCCCGTGGACGTTCTCATCGTGGGACGCGGAGGCGGCTCCATAGAAGATTTATGGAATTTCAACGAGGAGACCGTGGCGCGCGCCATCCACGAATGCACCGTTCCCGTTATTTCCGCGGTGGGTCACGACACGGATTTCACCATTGCGGATTTTGTAGCCGACCTGCGGGCGCCCACCCCCACCGCGGCGGCGGAACTCGCCACGCCGGACGGCCCGGAATGGCTCCGCAAGCTGGGCAGAATGGAGCAGGCGCTGCATGCTTCCGCGCGCCATTCCCTGCTGCACGCCCGGCTGAAACTGGACGTTTATCTGCGCGGCAGATTGCTGGATGCGGACTCTCTTTTAGCCCCGTACGCCCAGCGTCTGGACGGAATGGAAGAATCCCTGCTGGCTTCCCCCTCATTCCGGATACAACAGAACTCATTTTTAATCAATCAACTGGAACACAAGCTCCAGTTGAGCCATCCCCGCCATCTCAACAGGGAGCGGGCCCAGCAGCTCGCCGCCCTGCAGTCCCGGCTGTTTCATGCCGCAACCGCCCGAATGACGGCGTTTTCCTCTTCTCTGGCTCTTTTGCAGGCCAGACTGGAAGCCCACAATCCCGAACAGACGCTGAGCCGGGGATACGCCCTCGTGGAGAATGAAGACAGGCAGCTCATCCGGAAAACCGGGCAGGTTCATGCCGGAGAAAAGCTGAAAGTCCGTGTCTTCAACGGTCATTTTTTTGTCACGGCCGATAAACATCAATAAGTTTATTACAAGCATATAATCGCACATTTTTTGCACACAATCTAACAAATTGTGTTTTTTCTGGATTTTACCGGAATTGGGACATATCCTAAGAGAAGCTTATTACTACTGCCCGCATTCTCTGGTCCCAATAATTCACGCGCATATGCCCTGTAAAAACATCACCCGCTATACTTACGAAACCACGGCCTTTCAAGGTTACCGGCTGGCTATTTGTAAGAACAAGCGCTTATTCACCCGTTATTTTTCGGATTCCCAGTACGGAGGAGCGGAGGCAGCGCTTCAGGAAGCAATGAGGGTGAGAGACAATATCTTCAAACTTCTTGAACAGGGCAACCTGACCGTTAGCCAAGTTTTCGCAAAATATACCGTTCGCTCCCGGCACCAGTCCGCCGCGGACCGCCGGGAAAAAATGGCTCACGGCAAACGGACATCCCTCCCCTCAAAACAAAAGGCCAAAGTGCGCAGTTGAATTACCTTTGACGGTTCACCGCCCCTTCTCCGGAAAATATATATGGGACGGACACATGCCGGAAAAAGATGAAGACGGAAGGAAAGGCCTTTCCAGCAGTGATCTTCAGGAGGAAGTCCGGCAATATTCCGTGTCCGGCCGGAATTGGATGAAGGCGGCTTCCGGATTTTTGTTTCCGCTCCGTTATCTCCTGCCCGTACGCAGACGCCAGGGCCTTCATTACCTTCTGCGGCGGCGTGCGGCAGGCCGTTCCGGTTCTTCCGCAGGAGCCTCTCCGATTTTTGTCAATACCCGGCGCGCCTCCGTGGTTCTGTTCTGCTTGCGGCACACTTCCGCCCAGTCACGGTGGATTTTCTTGTAGAGTTCCTCCGACTGGATGGATGCCAGATTGTTCTGGAGAGTGGCCTTGTCTTCATCACTCAAGCCATCCCATGTTTCCACCAGCTTTCCGTACTGTGATTCCGCCACCGCCCATTGTTCCCTCCCGGCGCTGATTTCCGCCTGAAGAGTCATGATCACAGGCTGAAGAGCCTGGACGAAGGTGGTGCTTTCCAGGGCCACTTTCATCGCCTGGTCGGAATATTTCACTGCCTGGTCGTAATCCTTCGCCCTCAGGAAAGCCGCGGCAATGTTCACATCTTCATACGCCCGCTTTACCAGGGCTTCCGCCTGCGCGTACTTGTCCAGCTGGGAACGCAGTTCCGCAATTTCCTGGCTCAGGCTGGAACCGCTGAGAATGCGCGGGGCGTCCACCCCCAGCGTCATGGCGGAGCCTTCCGCACGAGAGAGCAGGCGCGCCGCTTCCTTCAAATTCCCCATTTGCATCCTCACGCGGGCCAGCGCCAGCATGGTTTCCGGGGTGCAGTCCATTTCCGTCTCCGCAGCACGGAAGCAGATCAGGGCGGTTTCCAGCCGATCCGCCATGCTCTTCAATTCCGCCTGGGAATATTTTCGCCGCGCATTGAGCGGCATGTTCAGTTCATTCAGGATAATGCGCCCCATGTCCGGACTGGCCGTAAGGCGGAATTGGGCAAGCAGTTCCCTGGCGATGGTGCTGCCCGTACGGCCGGGCTGTCCGGTCGTCTTTTCCGGCAGGGTATCCTGAAGCAACAGTATCTTCACCATGCTTTTCACGTCCTCCGGCTTTTTCAGCATGCTCCGCATGACGGGAGAGGAGGCCTGCTTGCACAGGGAGGAAAAACGTTCGAATTTGGCTTGGTCATAGGCATAATGAGCCAGCGGTTCCAGGCAGGCCAGCAGAACGGAAACGTGGTCCTCCGGCGTATTTTTCAGAATCACTTCATAGAGCCGTTCCGCTACGGCGTCATGCTTGCGCCCGGCAAATTCCCGCGCCCAGTTCAGGCTGACGTTCAGCAGGCGGTCCCTGTCCGCCTCCGGCAGAGCACCGGAATTGGAAAGCTTCTTTTCCAGAAGGAATGCAATCATGGGCTCCGACTCCTTCACCATGCCGCGCCGGTCCATTTCCACGGCCAGAAGCCACGCAAAGGAGTCGCGCGCCTCCGTGGAATTCATCCATTCCACCTGCTTGTCCACAGATGCGGCCAATGCCGCCAGCTCTTCATCCGAGCCGTTCCAGGAGTCCAGCATGCCCTGGAGATGCCCCATGGCCTGTGTCTGGCTGTGCACCTCGTGAATCGTAGGCTTGAACCAGCTTTCAATAGTGGGCCAGTACTGGACGTAACCGAACCAGAGGCCGCCCAGCGCCACCAGGCAGAGGACCGGTTTCCAGTAAGACTTTTTCTTGCGCGACGGACGATAAGGCTTATTGGAAAAATGGCGCTCGGAACTCATGCAGGCATTGAGCCAAAAAGAGGACACAAATCAAGCAAAATCAGCAGTCCGCAACGTCTTACGGCGCAGCGGCGGCGGTCCGTCACCGCCGGGAGGATACCCTGCCGCCGTCCGTCCGGCGTACGGGAGAACTCCGGCGCACCCGCGGAAAGCCGGATTCCTTCCAGCATTCATCCGCCTTCGCCGTCATTCCCAGTTCGTCGTAACAGCGGCCCAGCTGCTTGTAGTTTTCCGACCTCTGTTCTCCTTCCAGCAAGGGCAGCACGGCTTCAAAGGCATCCACGGCCTCCTGCCACTGCTCGCCGTCGCACAGGGCGTAGGCCTTGCACAGGTAGGACTGGACCAGCAAATTCTTCCGTTCCGGACCGTCTCCGCATTTCAGCAGGGCATCCACGGCGCGGGAGTAGGCCTGGAGGGCTCCTTCACGGTCTCCTTCCATATCGCTGGCCATCCCCAGGGAATGGTACACCCTGCCCAGGGAGAGGGTGTCTGAAGAGAAGTTGGATTCCCGGACCTGGATGGATTGCCGGAGGTTTTCCCGCGCCTTTTCCCCTTCCCCGGCATCCAGCCACGCCTTCCCCAGCCCCTCGCGGGACTGGGCGGCGATCATGGGGGAGACCGCCGCATTGCTCACCGCCTTCAGGAAATCCGCACGGGCCTCCGGGGCGGCCTTGCGCATGATGTTGACCCATCCGCGCTGGTCATACAGCCCGGCCCAGAAGGCGTGGTCCGCCGGAAGCACGCCGCGAGCGGCGCCTTCCGCCTGGTGAAGATAGGCCAGCGCCTCTTCATAATTTCCCTGCTCCGTGGAGATGCGCGCCAGCCCGCGCAGGGCGTTCAGGCAGTCGTTGAGCAGATAGGAGGCGTTTTCCGAACCGGTGAGCCCTTTCAGGAACAGCTCGCGGGCCTCTTCCTTCCTGCCTGCTTCCAGCATGGCTTCTCCCATGCTGATGCTGGCCAGCGCCAGGTCTCCCGTAGTCTTTCCCTGCTCCCGGGGGAACAGAACCAGAGCCTCCTTGAAATAGGCCCGTGATTCCGGAATATGGCCCGCGGCGCGGGCCAGCCTGCCCTGGGCGGCCAGAAGCCTGGACTTCACGGCAAGGGAGTCGCCCCCCAGCCGGGCGGAAGCCTCCACGGCGCGCTGCAACAGCGCGTTGGCCTGGTCATTCCGGTTCAATATCTGGTCAATGGAGCTCATGGTCTGGAGGGCCTTCACCAGCTCGGCGGCCATGCTCTCCTTCTCATACCCGTCCACGGCCGTTTTCAAATAATCGTAGGCGGCCGCGTACTGGTGCTCCGCCAGCAGAGCCCGGGCCACGGCATCAGCGCGGGGAGCCCATACCTGCCGTTTTTCCTCCGCGTAGGCCGCCTCAATTAATTCCCTGGCCGTGGGGAGCGCCTGCTCCACGCCGCCGCGGCTGATCAGTTCACGGGTCAGCCCCCAGGCCGTTTCCGACCGTACTTCCGGGTCCCTGATCCAGGCCAGGCGTTCCTCCCGGTTGTCCAGAATTCCGGCCAGGCTTTCCCGTGAGGCGAATACGTCCGCCATGAAACGGGACAAAGTCTGAAAGGCCTTTTCATCGCTCTTCTGGATCACGACCGGAGGGGTATGGAGGGCCCCTTCATCGTAACCGATGCGGTAGGCCATGTGGTACGTCAAAAACTCCAGCAGCAGGACGGCAATGCACAGGCACAGGGCAATCAGCCATTTGGTGCGTGAAGAAAGAGGTTTCAGGGGAGGAGTGGACGCCTGCATAACGGGAGCACAACGTTAACGGCCCTTACCCGGAATTCAAGCCTTTTGAATGCCGCGCGCGCCGCAACGCAGTTGGAAGGCGGGAGGCGGCGCTTCATTCAAGCTCTCCTCAGCCCATAATTTACCGGAAAAACGGGGCCAGCGGAACACAATCAAAGACGGAACCGCCTACTTTCCGTTCCGGCGCCTGCGTTCGGACGCACGGTAAAGCTGCCACGCATTCCACAAATTATGCCACAGCACATAAAACGTGGGGCCCAGCGCGGCAATGGGATTGGAATACGTCAGCGCCAGATAGATGGAAAGCGTGGTGTTCTTCTGCCCCAGGGCCTGGCTGCATTCCGCGGAGCGCGCCCTGCCGCCCAGCAGATGGCCCAGGCCGAAGTTCAGGGCGCAAATCAGCAGGGAAAGGGCGCCTATCTGCTCCAGCACGCGTTCCGAAATGCCGTCCCGGGAGGAAATGTCATAGGAAGCGTTGGCGGCAATCAGCACCAGAATCACCACCCAGACGCCGAAGGTAACGTCCTTCAGCTTCCGGGGCCACGCGATGGCGCGGGGATAAAAGCGGCGTGCGGCCAGGGCCAGGACAAGAGGCAGAAGCATCACCAGGGCTATGTTCTGGGCCACGCTGAAATAAATCTCAAAGCCGCCCCGGCCCACCACCATGGGCAGAATGAAGGGAAGCAGGATGCAAATGATCCCGTTGGTCAGCAGGAGGGCGGTCAGCATGAACTCCACGCTGCCGCCCAGCAGCCCCATCACCACCGGCGCTGCGGTGGCCGTGGGCATGACGCCCACGAAGAACGCCGCCTCCGCCAGATAGCCGGCCCCAAATGACGCGCGGCACACGCCCCATGCGGCCAGGGCGATCAGCAAATTGCCCCCCACCAGCAGCCAGTGCGACCGTTCCGGCTTCATCCTTTTGAAACGGATCCCCAGAAAAGTCACAAACAGCATGCCGATGAGCATCCATTTGAACGCCCAGCCGTACACGTGGAGCCAGGGCATCATGTACCCCGCAATGAACGCGACCACGATGGCAAACGTACGGATGAGGGACTTGAACATGCTGCGCTCCGGAAAAATAAAATACCTACATGGTCTTTCCGCACATGCGGATCAGGGATTCCACCTGACGGACGATCAATTCAAACAGGTCCTTCACGCTTCCCTTCGGAATCCTGTTGACCTCCATCAGTTCCATGATCATCCGCAAACGCGTCAGAAGCCCGATCATGATGCTTTCAATGGCGAGCACCGTCCAGAAAATCTGGTACGAGGAAGCGCCCGGAAACATCTTGCGGATGCTGTCATGAAGCTGCCGCCGTATGGGAGAATACACTTCCTTGATGTATTCCACGGCAATTTCCGGCGTCTGCACATGGCAGATACCCATCAGGCGCAAATAATGGGGGAACGTGTTCAGTTCTTCCAGAGTCAGGTCCCCCGTGTTCAGGAGTCCGTAAAAGGAGGGGTACACGTATGCGTGGGCCAGGGCTTCAATGGAGCCGTCCCGCTCCATGGCTTCCGCCACCCGGGCCATCCGGAAATCCCGCGCCATCGGCGCGTACTTCATCATGACCGCCTTCCACAGGCCTTCCTTGCCGCCGAAGTGGTAGTTGGCGGAGGCTATATTGACGTCGGCCGCCTGGGAAATCATGCGCAACGACGTTTCCGTATAGCCGTATTCGGCAAACAGGTTTTCGGCGGCTTCCAGCAGCCGCTCCCTGGTCCCTTGCTGTTGTTTCATAATGGGACGTATGTTATCTGGGTTACGTTACCGGTTCACGCGGGAGGCGCGCACCTGGAGGGAATGGTTGTGGGCATCCAACCCCTCTACGCGGGCGAACTCCGCCACGTACGGCGCCGATTTCAGAACGGCGTCCCCGTTCATGCGGACCACGCTGGTGCGCCGCTGAAACTGGTCCGCCCGAAGGCCGGAGAACGACTTGCCTGCGCCGCCCGTGGGCAGCGTATGGCTGGGGCCCGCCAGAAAATCCCCGCAGGCCACCGTGGACAGGGCGCCCGCATAAATGGCGCCGGCCGTCCGGATGGCCGCCAGCACGGAATCTTCATTCTCCGTCACCAGGACCAGGTGTTCCGGAGCAAATGCATTCACCAGGTCCACCCCCTCCTGAATGGAGGAGACCAGAAAACCGTATGCGTGCTTGTCCAGCACCTCCCGGATGATGGCGCCCCGGCTCAGCAGGGCCGCCTGGCGTTCCACTTCCGCCTCCACTCGTTTCAGCAGCTCTTCCGAGGTGGTCACAAATACCACGACGCTATCCGGTCCGTGCTCGCCCTGGGCCAGCAGGTCAGCGGCCAGAAATTCGGCATCCGCCGTCTCGTCCGCCAGCACCATCACTTCGCTCGGTCCTGGAAGAAGGTCGATGGCCACGGCGCCCACAAGCTGGCGCTTGGCCTCTACTACAAACCGGTTGCCGGGGCCGAAAATCTTTTCCACGGGCTTCACGCTCTCCGTACCCAGCGCCAGAGCGGCGATCGCCTGGGCGCCGCCTATCTTGATAATCTCCGTGGCGCCGGAAGCCTTCAGCGCATATAAAAGAGCGGGATTCACCCGGCCGTCCGGCCCGCACGGTGTGGCGGCCACGATTTCCCGCACGCCGGCGGCCTGGGCAAAGCCGCCCGTCATGATGGAGGTGGACACGAGGGGGGCCTTGCCCCCGGGAATGTAAATGCCCACGCGGTCATAGGGAAGGAAGCGTTCCGCAACCTCCACGCCCTGGGCGTTCACTCCGGACCAGTCCTGCCTGCGGCTGCGGTCTGAAAAATAATGGATGTTTGCCAGAGAAGCGGCAATGGCCTCCTTCACGGACTCCTCCACGGCGGCTTCCGCCTCCGCCAGTTCCTCCGCGGTGACAAACAGGGAGCCGCTGTCCAGGCTGACCTTGTCAAACCTGGCGGCATAATCAAACAGGGCGGCGTCTCCGCGGACGGCAACGTCCTGAATAATGGAATTAACGGTATCTCTTACGGAATTCTCGGGAAGGGCCCGGCGGTTCATCCGGCCTTTCATCTCTTTAAAACAACTGTCGGCAGGTCGATAAATTTTCATAAAATAGTAACATACGGAAAATGGGAGGGAAGTTTCCCAATCTTTATGCAGACAGTCAAGCCTTCTGTCCTCTTTGACTTCCACAACGGCAACGGAAAAAAATAAAAAGACCAAACCATTATCCCTTGACCGGCACGGGAAATAGTCCTAGCCTTTCTTCCGCAAACATTTGGCCGAACGGCCCACTGTCATGAATATTCACGAATATCAAGCAAAACAACTCTTTGAGCGCTTTGGCGTGGCAACTCCCAAGGGCATTGCCGCCACCACCGCCCAGGAAGCCGCACAAGTAGCCCGAGACATGGGCGTTTCCCAATACGTAGTTAAGGCACAGGTACATGCCGGAGGACGCGGCAAAGGCACATTCAAAAACGGGTTCCAGGGCGGCGTGCACGTCGTCAACTCCGTGGAGGAAGTGGAAGACGTGGCCGGCAAAATGCTCAACCAGGTACTGGTCACCAAGCAAACCGGGGAAGCCGGCAAGCTGGTCAGCAAAATCATGGTGGCGGAAGCCGTGGACCTTAAAAAGGAATGCTACTTCGCCATCCTGCAGGACCGCGCCAGGGAATGCCCCGTCATCGTCGCCAGCACGGAAGGCGGCATGGACATTGAAGAAGTGGCGGCCACCCGGCCGGAAGCCATCATCCGGGAACACATTGACCCGGCCCTGGGCATCCTGCCCTTCCAGGCCCTCAAGATCGCCGTGGCCCTGGGCCTCACCGGCCCCCTGCTCCGCCAGGCGACCAAGCTCATCACCAACGTTTACAAGCTCTTCACCGCCCTGGACTGCTCCCTGGTGGAAATCAACCCCCTCGTCGTTACCACGGATGACCGCGTGTGCGCGCTGGACGCCAAATTCAACTTTGACGACAACGCCCTGTACCGCCATCCGGAAATCATGGAAATGCGGGATGAAACGGAAGAAGACCCCCGCGAAGTGGAAGCCGGCAAGTACGACCTGAACTACATCGGGCTGGACGGCAACATCGGTTGCATGGTGAACGGCGCCGGACTGGCCATGGCCACGATGGACATCATCAAATACTACGGCGGAGATCCCGCCAACTTTCTGGACGTGGGCGGCTCCGCCACGGAGGAAATGGTGACCAACGCGTTCCGCATCCTCACCAGCGACAAGAACGTGAAGGCCCTTCTCGTCAACATCTTCGGCGGCATCATGCGCTGCGACGTCATCGCCCAGGGTATTGTGGCCGCTGCGAAAAACATCGACATGAAAATCCCGCTCGTCGTCCGCCTGGAAGGTACCAACGTGGAAATCGGCAAGAAAATCCTCGCCGACAGCGGCATCGCCATCATCCCTGCCGACAACCTGGACGAAGCCGCCCAGAAGGCGGTTGCGGCAGTTAAATAACCCTCACCATTTATTACGACAATGACATCTCTCATTGACAAAAACACCCGTCTCGTCGTGCAAGGCATCACCGGCAGCGCCGGCGCATTCCATGCCAAAAACTGCATGGACTTCGGCACCAACGTGGTTGCCGGCGTGACCCCCGGCAAGGGCGGCCAGCTCTTTGAAGGCAAGGTCCCCGTATTCGACACCGTGGCGGAAGCCAAAAAGGCCACGGACTGCAACGCCTCCATGATCTTCGTCCCGCCGCCCTTCGCGGCCGACGCCATCATGGAAGCCGCGGACGCGGGCGTCAAGCTCATCGTCTGCATCACGGAAGGCATCCCGGTGCAGGACATGCAGAAAGTGAAGGTATTCCTGAAAGACAAGGACGTAACCCTCATCGGCCCGAACTGCCCCGGCATCGTCAATCCCTCCGCCAGCTGCAAGATCGGCATCATGCCGGCCTACATCTTCAAGCCCGGCAGAATCGGCATCGTCTCCCGTTCCGGTACGCTCACCTATGAAGCCGTCTGGCAGGTCACCAACATGGGCCTGGGCCAGAGCATGTGCATCGGCATCGGCGGCGACCCCGTCCACGGCATGACCCAGCAACAGGCCGTTCAATTCTTCACGGAAGACCCCAACACGGACGCCTTCATCATGATCGGTGAAATCGGCGGTTCCGAGGAAGAGGAAGCCGCTGAATGGATCAAGAACAACTGCAAGAAGCCCGTAGCCGCCTTCATCGCCGGAGCCACGGCTCCCAAGGGACGCCGCATGGGCCACGCGGGCGCCATCGTGGCCGGAGGCAAAGGCACCGCCGCCGCCAAGCAGGAAGCCCTGCGCGAAGCGGGAATCGTGGTCGCCAAGACCCCGGCCCAGATGGGCGCCGCCCTGGCGGAAGCCATGAAGAACAAGGGCATGTAACCGGCTGTTTTCATCAACCTGTTTCCAAGCGCCTCCCACAATGGGAGGCGCTTTTTTAGTAAGTAAACAAAAAATCATGGCGTTCCCTGCCCTCAAACGGTTTCCCAGGACGGTCAATTTCGTATAAAATCCTTTCATTTCCAATATACCTCTCCTCAGACTCTCTATTATTCCATCTTTAAAAACTGCATGTTTCCCAACTTTTCTTTCCTATTTCCTCGATTTTTGTTTTATTCTCTAGCCATCTTATTCACAGCCAACGTTCTATTGGCAGGGATGAAAATGTAATTTTCATGTTCATTTAGGAAATGCCGGACTTGGAAATGAAAAGAAAATTCTATTTTTCAGGAAAGGAAAATGGCAAGCTTATATTGAGGCCATTGACAACCTTACGACTAAAACCCTTGTAGAAAAATCTGACATGACCTTTAAAAAACAGCAATGAAGGTTAAAACACCATGAACACGTTGCCAACTTTATACATATTTGTAATCTGTCTCTTTATTGGGGCGACCAATGCTGCCGACCCCCACCCCATGCTGGAAAGTCCCGCCTGCATTGCCCCATACCAACAGACCTCTCCCGCCATCCGGGAACTTTCCTCCTTCCTGCGGAACAAGCAGTTCAAATCATTTTATGAAAAGGCTGAAAAGCATACACATACCTTCAAGGTAACGACACGGGACAATGTTGATACCGAGTTGGGGGAGAAAATATGGTACTGCTATCTCGTAGCTTCGCCACCCACCTTTTCCTTCAACACATACAAGCAAACCGAGCCGGAAATAAACATTGACGACATGTCTGATATTAACCAAAAATCCAAGGTTTGCCTTTTCATGGAAAAATATATCAGATTGGTTAGAAAAACCCATAAAATCAGGGAGCCTGAAAAGAAGCGGATCATTACACGCCTCCTGCTCCCTTATTATGCCCATATATTGAGGCAATTCAAAAGTGCGCACGGGACCAATCCCTTCCGGATTGCCGAAGACGAACCTCAACAAAGAGGCCTTGCTCATCAACCTGCCGAAGAACAAGTAAAAAAGCTCCGCCACCTTAAAATGGAAGATCTTCGGAAACTCATGAACGAGGTTGCAACAGGAGAGTCTTTTATCAACACAAGAAATCAGGTCTTCGAAGACGAAGTCAAGGAGCTTGAAAAAACTTTCATGGAAATCCTTGTCGCTGTATTTCCAGGCAACTATGCCAACGTAAAGGAATTCCTTCTCAAGGCAGGATATTCAAAGGAAGACATTCCCGATCTCATTGACCGGACAGTGGGCAGGGACAGCAAAACCGATTTTCTTTATAAAGGAAAACACCGTTCCAATCATGACAGGCTTCTCAGGAAAAAGAAATAAGTTCTTTCATAAAAAGACTATCTCATCCCGCAAGTTTCCATGTAATAAAACGGAATCATTTCTTCCGTTCCTCTCTCCGGTTTGACTTGCACCTCGTCCGGAGTTAACGTTTAGACAAGACAGCCGGAATGTTGCCTCTCCACAGACAGGTGGCCAACAACCTCATCACCGACATGAACATATCCGTTATTCTGGGACACCCTTACAAGGACAGTTTTAATGCGGCCATTGCCGCGGCAGCCGTGGAAACCCTGAAGAAACACGGCCATACCGTCAGCTTTCACGACCTCTACCGGGAACAATTCAATCCCGTCCTTCCTGAAAAGGAACTGGTCAGCGACGTGCCGGGAGACTCTTTGACGGCTCTCCACCAGCAGGAAATCAGGCAGGCGGACGGCATCGTCATCATCCACCCCAACTGGTGGGGACAGCCTCCCGCCATCGTGAAAGGGTGGGTGGACCGCGTTCTGAGGGAGAAAGTGGCCTACACCTTTCCCAAGGGAGACAACGGGGGCGGCCTCCCCATCGGCCTGCTGAAAGCAAAAGCGGCCCTGGTTTTCAATACTTCCAATACCCCGGGGGAACGGGAACAATCCGTCTTCGGCGATCCTCTCCAGCGCATCTGGAAAGACTGCATCTTTGCTTTCTGCGGCGTAACTGCTTTTGAAAGAAAAATGTTCCGCATCATCGCAGACAGCACGCCCGACGACCGCCGCAAATGGCTGGAAGAAGTACGGGAAACCGTAGCCGGCTATTTTCCGGCAGAGAAAAAAGAATGACTCCCAAACAAAAAACCTGCTTTCACAGGGATTGGGAAAACGTGAGGAACCAGGTTAAACCGGGGACCAATTCCCTTCCGAAAAAGGGACAGGGCAGCATGGTCTTTCCTTTCAAGTAATTGCAACCGAACTGCTTTTCATGTTCTCCCGCCAGGAAGCATTCCCTTGGAAATACCTTCCGGACAAATGGCTTCCATAAGCTTTGGGAAAAAGTACAACGCAGAGATACCGGCTGGCAATATCCCCGCATGCCCAGGAAGTGGCACTTTTTTCCCTGTTCCCTTTCCTGTTACATGCCTCACAGGTATCCTGTAAAACAGAGGCATGTCTAACAACCAAATAATCCGCGTCGTTGCCTATCACTTCCAGACTGATTGTGAAATTCAAGGCGACAGGCTCACCCGGATGGACTCCTGTCCGGACCAGGCCCAGATTCTCTCCAGATCGAAAAACGCCATGACGCTGTGGTGGCCCAAATACCGTACCCAGGAATATCTGCACCGCAACCCCGCCACGGACGAATGGATTCTGCTCAACTCCCGTGGAGGCCTGCGTTTCCAGTGCAGTGACGCAAATGCGAAAGAAGGAACCTGGTTCGTGGTCTCACACGAACATAAGACGGTAGGATATCTGGTCACTAAAAACGCCTGCTCCACCCTGTTCGGGACTACTCTGCACGAACACAATGGATTCGAACCCAGGCCAAACGGAGCCCAGAATCCGATATGGGGAGACTCCTATGCCTACTCCCAGATAAGAAAACATGAGTCCTATGACGCGGAAGAACTTCGGGACTACCGCCATATCATCCCCTACCGCAATCCCATAGACCGCTTTGTCAACCTCTGCAACTACGCCTGGTGCATTGCCAACAATCTGGCCCTTCCCTACACGGCAGCCTGCAAGGACAAGCGCTCTTTCATAGAAACAATGCTCCTGCTCATCAAGCTCAATGACCGGAACTATCCGGATCCCTTTGAAGTCCACATGCAGTCCCAGTATCACTATTTCCTTTTCACCCACCGGATTGACACAGTCGTCCGGGTGGAGGATTTCTCCGACTATATCCGCAAGGAATGGGGCTGCGAACCCTACAACTGCAATGTAGACGTCAAAAACGAACTGACCGTTGAGGACCTCATTCCCGAAGACATAGAACGGCTTAAACAGACATCCTGGGGCAAGGACTGGCTCATCCCCCAATATTACGGCAACCTTTTTTACAAGAACGCCAATAAATAGGAAAGAGAATCTTCCAGTTACCTTCAGCAGCTCCGGCCATGGCATATTCCATGGCCGGAGTTCTTCATTCTTTAATAATCCAATAGAATCTAAAAAGCTTTTGGACCTTCTTTCCCCAGTATTCCGGAATAAGTTTCAAGCCCTCAAGCCAGGGCATCCAGGCTGTCCGGAGCGGGGGCTGCCGCAAGCTCTTCCGAACTTCTTTTTCCCCTTTCATCAATCCGGCTCTTGGGCAGTCACATACCCAGCATCTTCCATGTCCGGCGTCTTTGAGCCTGACGCTTCTTAGGGCGGACAATAAATGGTCCTTCCTGCGGCAGAAGAACATATTCCTGGTACAATAAAGAGGATGCTATCTTCCGGTCCCATCCTCACTGTCATTTCCGTTATCTGAGCCCCCCTGAACCGGACAAAATAAATTATCCCTGCTTTTCAGCGGCAAGAATATTCCAAGAAATGAAAAAGCCCTGATGTTTCAGGGCTAAATATGCACCAGCATACTGAAAATGCTGGCGGAGCGGGAGGGATTCGAACCCTCGGTACCGGTTTTGCCAGTACGTTCCTTTAGCAAAGGAGTGCTTTCAGCCTCTCAGCCACCGCTCCGTCTGGGTAATGTGTAGGAAAGAAAGTACACACTACTCCAAATGATGTCAATACATAAATGATGCTGGCAGGAATTACTCCAGATAAGTATATTGATACTCCAGTTCCTTTTTTTCATTCGGCTTCAGCGTGAGTTTCCACTGGAATTTCCCGTTAGGATTCAGGGAACGGTTCCAGTTGGGAAGGCTGGACATTTCTCCTTCTCCCGACACAACCTCCGGAGTCCCGATAATGTCCTTTTTTACCTGGAATTCCATGTCCCTGCCGGAAACATTCTTCATGGTCAGGGTTCCCTTTACGGTGTATTTCTGGTAGCTGGAGCTTCTCACCTTCACTGGCTCGGAAGAAAGCGTTTCTTCCGAAACATGAACCATGGTTTCCATGGATTTATTCAGCCTGACCAGGACACGTTCTCCCGGATTGGTGAAGGTGAGCGTGCTCTGCCCGGCAAGCCTGCCCTGGGAAACGAATTCCACCATTCCCGTGGACCAGGGCAGATTCAGGGCATTCGTCAACTGGACGCAGTGCCAGACGTCCAGCGGGGAAGCCGCTGCCTCGCGGTCGCGGTTCTGGTTCCATTCCGACAGGCCCTTCTGGTTGGGAATGTCCCACGTATAAATGTGGCGGTAGGGAACATCGCCGCCAAACAGGTTCCTGGTCACCGTCTCCCGGTAGTTGCAGGAAAAATCCGGGATGGAGTAGAAGAACAAATCCTCCGCCTGTTTGACGGTTCCCGGATCAATGGCCGTGGCCTTCTCCATGGTGAATATGGGCTGCGGAGTACGGGCTTGGCTCATGTAGTTGCCCATGAGGGACCGGGCGTATTCCGTTCCGGGTTTTTCGGACCCCAGGGCGGCAAACAAGGCGCTCATGTTTTGCTTCATGGAGATGGGAGAAGGCAGCCCGGGCATCGCCAGGCGAGGAAAGCCGGAAATAAGCTCCATATCCACCTTTTCCAAATCCATCAATTCATTCATGACCGTTGCCTTGCACTGCAACCGGGCATGCCCTTCCGCACCCAGCTCCACCCGGTAAGTGGGCAGCCAGCTGATGCCGGAAGACAGGCTGTTCACGGTCACCGTTTTTCCCGGGGCCGGTTTTTCAAGGTTCATCACCAACCGCGTTCTGTCCGTCGTCCAGGTGGGAAAGGAAATATCCGTTTCCAGAAACTCGACCTGTTGAATCGCGGCTTCCTGAAGCATCACATGCCCGGTCTCCGTCTGCAGCAGGATGCTTCCCGCCACCGGAACAAAGGAAGACCTGTACATGTCCCGGCCATCTTCCACGGGAGGAGAAATGGAGCCCATCAAATTGGGACGATTGGATTCCCGGACCTTGTTGTTCACAGGTTCCACCACTCTTCCTACAATCATTCCCCCTTGTGCGGTCGTGATCTTGACCAGCTTTCCGGCATTGGCGGCAAGCAATTCATTCCTGCCGTATTCCGGCTTGGGAATGATTTTCTTCACCTTGCTGCTGATCAATTCCCGGACGGAAACGCCCTGCTCTGCGGAAAGCCAGAATGAGCCGTAGGAAGGAGTGGGAAGCCCGGCCAGCTCCATGGAGGAGCCTTCCGCCGTCTTCCCTTCCAGCGTCACTGTTCCGTACCCGTTCTTGAACAGGGCCAGCTTTTTGGGAACCATCTTTACACTTGGCAAGGAGGATTCTCCAGGGGCAGCGTCAGGCGTGGAAGCCCAGCCGCAAGTTCCGAACAGGAAGAATGGAAGCAGTCCGGCCCCGGCGGCCAGAACCAGACGCCCCGCACCAGTCATGGTATCATTGTCTGTTTTCATGAATACAGACTAAACAGCCCGTTTTCAGAAAATCAACCTTCAATCACCCTCCGCAGGCAAATGTAACCCCGTTGTAACATTCAGTTGCCAGACAACGGATAAAAATGGAAATATTCCCCTTTTTGAAACATCGGAAGGGGGGCGCAAGACGGAAAAACCGGACTTCTACACGCCGCAATGTTCGGCGATCATCTCCAGAAAATCATCCAGATAGCGTGCGGCCTTCCGTTCCCCGATGCCGTGTATGTTCATGGCCCCCCGGCGCGTAGTCGGCTTCAGCCGGGCCATGGCCTCCAGCGTGGAATTGTGGAAAACCGCATAAGCTGGTATTCCGGTTTCCCGGGCCAGTTCATTCCGCAGTTCTTTCAATTTCATGAATAAATCTTCATCAAACTCTCCCAGAGCGGCCAAATCCCCCGTGGCGCGGACTCTGGCCTGCCCGCTGCGTTCCGGGGCAGCGCTCCTGCGGGCGAAAGGCCAGATCATGGAAACCTCCTGCCTGCCCATCATCACCTCGTTCCCCTTCGGACTCAGGGTAATCAGGGGGCGGTCCGCTTCCCCGCTCATTTTAGTGAGGCCCGCCATCTGCATGGCGCGGAACAACTGGCGTATATCGTCCTCACTCCAAGAAGAAAGAATGCCGTACGTACTCAGACGGACCAAAGACGTTTTCAACAAATCCTGTGACTTGGACCCCTTGAGCATCTGGATGACTTTCGTCCTGCCCCAGCGTCCCTGCCAGGAACCGTCCGCCTGCCGGACGGAAGTGCGCGCAATGCCGCTCAATGCCTGCCTTACGATTCTGGTTTCTTCCTCTCCCATCACCTGCCCTTCCTCCACTCCCAGGGCCATGCACTGGTCACAGCGGCCGCAGGGAACGGCCCCTTCCTCTCCAAAGTAATTCAAAATCCACTGCTGGCGGCATCCGGACGAATAGGCAAACTCCGTCATGGCCTTCAGCTTCTCGCGGTCGCGCACCTCCTTCTCCCGGATGGCCCGTTCATCCAGAAGTATCTTCAGCCCGCTCATGGACGGGTTCGCCACCCTGGTCAGCTTCACCCGCTGTCCCGGAACATCATGGCGGCTGATGGCTCCGTTGCGCATCAGGACGGACAGCGCCGCACCCACCTGCATGGCATTCCGGCACTTGAGGCGTTCCGCCATTTCCTCCAGAGTCCAGGACACCTCGTGGGATTCCGCGCTGCAATGCTTCCTCAGCAACTCATACAGCTCCACAATAAGAGGCACGCCGGGATTGACTCCCTCAATAAAAAACTCTTGCGTCCTCAAATCCGCATGGTTGAACAAAAGCTCGCAACAGGCGTCCTGGCCGTCGCGTCCGGCCCGCCCGGCTTCTTGGTAAAAGGCTTCCACACTGCCGGGAATCTCGAAATGGGCCACAAACCTGACATCCGCACGGTCAATCCCCATGCCGAAGGCATTCGTGGCAATGACGATGTCCGCCTGACGGTTCATGAAAGCGTTCTGCGCCTCCTCCCGCTGGGCATCCGTCATGCCGGCATGGTAGGCTGTAACGCTCAGGCCCAGATCGGAAAGCGCCTCATACACCTGTTCCACCTTTTTGCGGGTGGAACAGTAAATGATGCCCGTCTTGTTGCGTTTTACAAGATCGTACAGCCTCTTGTACTTCTCCTTGTGCGTATCGCACGCGGTAATCCGGAAATGCAGGTTCTCCCGGGCAAAACCGCGCACGATGGTCACGGGATCATCCAGATGCAGATGCTCCAGAATATCGTCCCGCACGCGGGGCGTAGCCGTGGCGGTCAGGGCAGCGACCTGCGGCCGCCCCATGGCCTCAATCGCGCGGCCAAGCTTCAGATAATCCGGACGGAAATCGTGCCCCCACTGGCTCAGGCAATGGGCCTCGTCCACGGCCACCATATTCACGTCCACCTCGGCCAGGGCCCGCATGAATCCCTCATGGCCGAAACGTTCCGGAGCCACATACACCAGCTTGTAGCTTCCTTCCTTCATGCCGGACAGGCGTTCCTTCTGCTCCGGGAAACTCAGGGAGCTGTTGATCATGGTCGCGGGAATGCCTTTGGCCACAAGGGCATCCACCTGGTCCTTCATCAGGGCAATCAGCGGGCTGACCACCAGGCATACGCCCTCCCGGCACAGGGCGGGAAGCTGGTAGCACAGGGACTTTCCGCCCCCGGTAGGCATCACCACCAGAACGTTGCGCCCCTCCATGATGGCAGCCACCACGCGGTCCTGCCCCTCCCTCAGCCCGGAAAACCCGAAGTGTTCCTTCAACGCCTCCATGGGCGATCTGATCAGCTTGAACCCACTCATCTTCACACACAGTGTGCCACAGGACACGCCGCCGCGCAACGCCTTTCCCCATGAGCAGGAGGGAATGCCAGCCGGCTGGCATGGGGAAATTCCGTCCCCCGGAAAAAAGAAAATGCTGATTATTTTATCAAATCACATCACAAACATCTTGACTTTCCCGGAGAAAAATCTATATTTCCTTCACCGCTTATGCGGTACCCGACGCAAGTCAAAGCGCCCGTAGCTCAATTGGATAGAGCGTCTGACTACGGATCAGAAGGTTTGGGGTTCGAATCCCTACGGGCGTGCCACTTGCATCACATCCGGTAAAACATCATTCCTGCCTGAACACGACGGCAGGATTTTTTGTCTATATCGGCAATACATATGGGGGCGCCATGGTTTCGACTGGAAGTCTGAGGTGCTGGCTGCATGTGAAGGTTAATCGGCTGGCCTTCTAAAAAGCCGATTAAAAAATAAATGCAGAGTCTAACGACCTTGCTCTGGCTGCCTAATTAGTTCAGCCGCGTCAGAACCTCAACGCCTGCTAGAGGGGATGATGAAAGCTTAGCAGGCTGGTGCAATGCGGGGTTGCCGCGCAGCGCACGAGACTTCCACAGGCAACTAGCGAGCCTGCGTAGTTGGCGCATGACGAAGCGGCCGCGAAACGCAGCAACATGCGTCTGAACATGGAGATGCCGGTATCAACGGCCTTCAGGACACGGGTTCGACTCCCGTCGCCTCCACCATTTTAAAACAACCGCAAGTGGCTATCAACCAGTGCTTGCGGTTGTTTTTTCTTGAAAGTTCAAGACATATTGCAAGACGCTGAAACAGTTTTAAAGACATTGTCTTGCAGACACGCAGCATATTTGAAACGCAAAGGAGTCTCCCTTCTATGGATTGAATTCGGCATCAAGGTTGAAGTCGATATTATCTCCTTCCCTGAGGCCGGATTTTCGTTCCCGGGAGCTTGTGCCGGAGGTACGGCAAACTCGGGAGCCGGATTCTAGTCGGTAAGGATATTGTTCTACGTGCATCGGTTTGTATGGACATATCCTGCCGTGTCCCGATAAACAGCCAGCCATGGCCATCTTATCTCACCAAGCCGACTCTGTGAATTATATCTGAATTTGTGCTTTTGACATATCTTAATCAATCATTTAAATTAGGGAAAAACACGCCTGCATCATCCAAACGAAACTCGGTGATACTTTGCAGGACGCCTGCCGGAGATTGTCACCAGTGATGTGCATTGGTACCTTTGGCAATAATTAGACTACTCCAGACACAAGAAAACCAATCTGTATATTTCTATCCAATAATCATGGGCTGTACTTGAATTATCAGCATTCAAAGAACCTCTACTGACTTTGTCGAGATGACGTTAAATCCCATTAAATGGAATTCATAACAGGTTGTCTTAACACCATTGAGGCAGATTTGAATGAAACACGGCAGCGAGTCTGGCATATCCAGGCACATTAGAGAATTATTGTTCTCATTCCTTATATTGAATGGAGAAAAACATTCTCCACGCCAAATAGCCACAGGAAAATCACGAGAAAATAAATCCGTCTTTCCCAGGATGGGAAATCATTACGAAAAGGAAGGTAGTCCAGTGAAATTCATTTAAAGCGCCTTCATGTATCGAAAATCATCCATTTTCAAGGACAATGAATTGCCATTTCCAGTATCCGTTGTATGCATAACCCGGAAATACCGGGAATTAATACCCCGAATGGCATTCCCTGACGGAGTTGAACCGAGTCTTCGCTGTTGAAGAGAGGGCCTTCCTGACCATTAGAAGAAGGAAACATTGCAATCGGTCTTTAAGGCGTCCATTTCACCGCCGCTGAAATGGGAACAACGCTTTCCAGTCAGGAGCCAATGCCTTTTCTTCTCCACATCCACTTAATCAAAAACGGGATTCCAGCATGGATCCGCCGCAGCGTCAAAACACAGCCGCACCTGTTCAGGCGTATTTTTCTCCAGAGCCATGGGAGGCAGTTCCTCCCTGCCGAACCAACCGCTTTCAGACGTTTCCACATTGGGCCGGAAGCTTCCGCCCCGTTCTTCACAGAGAACGAAGATTTTGCAGACTCCGTAGGCATAGGGGGGAGGATTGTGCCTGTTGCGGTCATGAAGCGCTATCAGCCGGACGGGATCCACTTTCAGGCCGGCTTCCTCCCAAACTTCCTTGGCCGTATTTTCCCGCACGGTCTGGTTCACATCCACCCAGCCGCCCGGCAGAGACCACAGGCCGGAACCCGTTTCCCTGACCAGAAGAATGTTGCCGTCCCTGAAAATGGCCGCCCGCGTATCCATCTTGGGCGTTTGAAATCCCGTTTCATTGCAAAACAAACCGCGGACCGTATCCATATCCAGCCCCGACTTGACGCTCATGATTTCAGCGGCAATACCCCTCAGCCGCTCGAAACGTTCCAGATCATAAGGGTCTTTGGCGTAGGTGATTCCCGCCTGGGCCAGAAACTGGATTTCCACGGCCCACTCCAGCCAGCGCGGAGGCAGCGCTTCCCGGACCAGATCATCTTCCCCGTTCATGTGGCCCACGCTAGCATTGCCCGCAGATGCCGCCAATCTTTATATTCCTTTTCCATATACATGACGGATTATTCACACAGGAACGCTGGACCATTCCATGCGGCTGCCGCAGACTGGTCCGCGTAACCGGGATTATTGATGAAACATCATTCCTGCTGGAAGAAGATCCGTTCATTCCTTCCGGTCTGACGGACCGCACGAAAAGACGCCTCATGACATTTCAAGAGCCATGGGGCGTTTGGGCAGTTCACCCATCCTCTTCCGGCAGTGCGACCGGATCTCCCAGAAACCGGGGTTCCCTGCCCCACAGCCACAAATCCATCATCATCCACACGCGGGCGCCGCGTTCCCTGATCCAGCTTTTAACCCGGGAACGGCGGTTGGGAACGTCCGGAGCATTCACGGCATAGGCGTCCATCCCGTTGTACCGGGCAATCGCCAGGGCGCGTCTGTTATGAAAGGTCTGGGAAACGACGATCATTTGAGAGACACCGAACACCTCCTTCATCCGCACCACGGAATCCAGAGTCCTCAATCCGGCAAAATCGCAGACGATCCGGTCTTCCGGAACTCCCCGCTCCACCAAGGCCTGTTTCATTGCTTCCGGTTCATTATAGGTGTGGGAAGAATTGTCTCCGGATACGACAAATGCAGTCGCCTTCCCCTCCTTCCAAAGTTCCGCGGCCGTGCGTCCAGGTATTTTCCGCGTTCAGCAGCCCGTAACGCGTGTCGTTTTCCTCCCGGGAAACATGAATGGCCGCATTCTCCTCATGAGAGGCTAAAGCGGAAGCGTCCGCCTTGGCATTCCATTCCGTACGTTCCTTTTCCGTTACATGAACGGCTGCATTCTCAACATGCTCATTGAAATCATTCTGCGTAGCCATGAGAATTCCGTTAATGGTGGTGATTTTATCCATGATTATTTTTGTTTATTGCAAGCGTTGTAAAACGCTTTCATTTTTCATTTTTAATGGGAAACTCCGGACAGTCGGCAGTCGAAAATATCCAACTATACCTATCATCGGTTGATCTGGCGTTCAAGACAGCTACTGAAGCGGTTTCCCATGGAAGTTTTCTCTTCTGAAGAAAAAGTATCCGCCATTACCCGTTTTTTCCCGGTCCACGACAAAAACTCTTCATCCGTTGGGTAAAAACGGCAATAATCGATACCACTTCTTCGCAAATCTGTACGCAATCAGGAGAAATATCATCCCGCCTGCCACGTTGAGAACAGCCAATTTCTGTTAAAAGTTTCAGAAACTATTCATCCTCTGGAAAATATGGAAAAATCTCCGTTTCTAATTCCTTTATGAAAGCTATCCAGCAGGAGTTTTTGAATCAGTACCTTCCAGAACACCACCTCAAGCACAACTCTAATTCCGCTATCATCTCCAGAGGAAGAAAACCTCTCCCACTTAACCTGCCAGTCTTTTATGAAGCATTCCTGCGCTTGACTGAAACGGGCGCCTTGCACCATTGGTCCGGAAAACCCTTGCTTTCCGCAAATAGAGGCACGACCAATAATTCCCTCACTCCTGAAAATGAAAAAAGGGCCCTCGAAAGCCAGCCTTCATCCAGGGCTCATTGTTTTTCCTGTCGGGTCTTTTCAGCAGGAAATCTTACTTATCTCTCTTTTTAGTACCATCCTCTTTTCTCTTCTCAGCTTTCCATTCCCAGGGCGGAATCGGATTCGGTTCCGACCACAACCCTTTTTTGCCGGCTTTGGCTTCCAATTCACGGGAGGCAAGTTTCCGGCTGGTTGAATGCTTGTAACGCCAGGCCCATCCTTCCCTGACCATTTCCTCATCCACGGAGGCAGTCCCATACAAAACCAGCCCCAAAAGGCGGCCATACCTGTCACGCCCGGTATACCGCACGGTAACAGTCTCCCCCCAGATCAGCTTTTCCAAATAGTGTTTCGCTCCATCATAACCGTCCTGCCCTCTCTCCGGCGCGTCGATTCCTTCAAGACGCACTTTATGAACAATCTTTTCTTCCGGCGTTTTCTCTAAAACAACAATGGTATCACCGTCAATAACACTAATCACAACTCCCCTGATCTCTTCACCAAAAGCAATACAGGAACCCAGGAAGAAAAACAGCAGCCACTTCATAAAACAGGGATATAATGAGAAGAATTGCAGCGGGCAATCATTATTTGAACAAGAGATTGCACGGAAACAAGGTATCAGCCCTCCACCATTCACAGATGTTCAGCTTAATGGCAGTCCCTTTGTACCAGTTTATTAATAAACCAGTGTTCCCCAAACTCTAGCAGACGAAAAAGGCCCGCCACAAGCGGGCCTTTTATCTATATAAATATTGTTTCAGTGAAGTACCCCCGACCGGACTCGAACCGGTACGATCTTGCGATCAACAGATTTTAAGTCTGCAGCGTCTACCATTCCGCCACGAGGGCATTGACCGGACGGCACTTTACAGAAATGCCGTGGGGATTCAAGCCCGAATCCCTCCAGGCCCGTCAATTGCCTAGTCGCGGACTTCCACGACCATGCTGATTTCCACCGCTACGTTGAGCGGAAGGGCGGACACGCCGACGGCGGTGCGGCTGTGGCGGCCGATTTCCCCGAAGGCTTCCACCAGCAGGTCGGAAGCGCCGTTGAGCACCTTGGGATGGTCATGGAATTCCGGCCCTGCATTGACAAAGCCGTTGACGGCCACGATGCGGGAAACCTTTTCCAGGGAACCCACCGCCTGCACGATGACGGCCAGACGGTTGAGGATGGCAGCCCGTGCCGCGGCCTGCCCTTCCTCCACCGTGAGGTCCTGCCCTACCTTGCCAAAATATTTGTCCTCCCCATTCACGGAGATACCGCCGGAAAGATGAAGCAGATTGCCCGTGCGCACGCACTGGACGTAGGAGCCTACCGGGGCCGGAGCATCATAAACGGAGTAGCCGAGTTCGGAAAGTCGTTGACGTATTTTATCCATAAAATAGAGATTTTTAACGAAGGTTGGATGGAGAAATGCGGCGGATGACGAGCATTTCCGGCCGCATTTCATGACATTTTGAACGTTTTTAGGGTCGTTTGCACGTAAAATGATTGCCATATACCTCATTTAGTTGCTATTGAAACAACCCGTACACCATGACCGAAGAAACTCCCTCCACAGACTCCAAGCAGCAACTGCCGGATCTTTCCGGCCTGGCCGACTTCCAATTTGGTCCGGCATGGGCAAGAGCCGGAGCCCGGAAGGAATACTCCGGTTCCTCGCCAGCCTACCGGGACAGGGACAGGCAGGGCGACCGCCGGCCGCGCCGCGACAGCCGTGACGAACGCCGCCCCAGAGGAGAGCGCCGTTTTGACGGACCGGGAGAAAAAAGGTTCAACCGGGACGACCGCAGCCGCGGACCTTTCCGCGGACGCCGCGACGGAGACCGCTATGAACGCCCCGCGCGGGCGCCGCAGGCGGAACCGGCGGAAGGACTGCGCGTAGAACTGCGCCCCGTGGATTCCGGCCTGGCCGCGCTTTCCCAGGAGGTGCAGAAGCACCGCCGCACCATTTCCCTGATGGACCTGGCCAAGGTGGTCATGGGCGCGTTTGACCGCTATGACCTGGTGTTCATGAAGCAGGAGAACGGCCCGGACCTGTACCACTGCAAGCACGGCGACGGAGCCTGCTTCATTTCCCGCCAGGAGGCCGTCAAGCATCTTTGGAACGCCGAATGGCTGCCCAGGTATTACGAGTCCGTGGAACAGGAAGTGGAAGCCCCTAAAGGAGATTTCAAGGCGATTGCCAAGTGTTCCCTGAACAATGAGCTGATAGGCCCGGTGAACTGGCACGGCTACCAATCTGCCCTGATGAATCTGCACCGCACCAAATTTTCGGATATGCCTTTCGAGGTTTTCCGTTCCAAAATCGTCACGGACAAGAGCGAAGAAACCGTGGAAGCCTGGCAGGCCTCCGTTTCCAAACGCACGGCCTGGAAACCCCTCCGGGAAGGGGCTCCGGAAGCCCTTCTGGAAACTCCGGCCGCCGTGGAACAGGATTTTGAAGCCAACCATTTTGAAGAGTGCTACGACGTTACGGACAAGGTATTCGTGAACGGCGCGGTGAAAAAGAACCATCTTTCCCCCGGCCTGTGGGCGCATCTGATCCAACTTTCCAGCACCACCCGGCGCCATCCCAGCATGCTGATTCCGAACCTCTGCCACGGGCTGGCCCGCCATCACATGCCCATCTTCAAATGGCAGGGCAACCATTATACGGGACCGGCGCGTCCCAAGGCCATGACGGAAGGCACCATCCTTTCCGACTCCCTGATGTCCATCGTGAACTGGGCAAAGGAACATCCTGGCAAGGGAGTGGACGTCATGCTCAAGGAGCTTTCCCCCATTCCGGAACATGAAGAAATGACGGAAGAGGAAACCGCCCGGGCCAAGGAAAAGCAGCAGCTTCTCGTCCGCGACTTGCTGTGGCTTTCCGAACAGGGCTATATTCTGGTTTTCTCCAACAACACCGTAAGCCAGCCGAAGACGGCTCCCGCACCGGCCCAGTCCCAGCCTAAAAAGGAAGCGAAACCCGCCAAAGGCAGGAACAAGGCGGCCGCCGTCAAGGAGGATGATTCACAGGCCGCCCCGCAGGAAGAAGAAGCCGTACAGCCCTCCGAAACTCCGGCCTCCGAACAGGAACCCGTAGCGGAAGCACCTGCTGCGGAAGCGGAGGAAGCCGTAACCGTGTCTCTGGAAACGGAAGAAGCCCTTGCGGAAAAAACTCCGGAAGCCGTTTCCGTAGAAGCCTGATTTAGCGGATTTTTCCCGAATTTCCCGTCATACAGTCCGCAGGATTATCTTGATCCTGCGGACTTTGTTTTGTAGAAGGAAAAGGAAATCAACAGGATTTTTTACTATGATCAGTACAACAATGGCAACCGCTCTGAATGAGCAAATCAAATGGGAAATGTATTCCGCCAACCTTTACCTCGGTATGTCCGCCTATATGCAGGACGCCGGCCTCACGGGGTTCGCCCACTGGATGCGCATCCAGTACCAGGAGGAAACCGCCCACGCCCTGAAGCTTTATGATTTTCTGCTGGCCCGCGGCGGCCAGGTAGTCATGCTTCCCATTGACGCTCCTGCGGCCCAGTGGTCCAACGTACTGGAAGTGTTCGAAGCCACGCTTGCGCATGAACAGGAAGTCACCCGCCGCATCAATGAGCTGGTGCGCCTGGCCAAGGAGGAAAAAGACTTCGCCACGGATATTTTCCTGCATTGGTTCGTCAGCGAGCAGGTGGAGGAAGAGGAAACCGTCAAGGACATCATCAGCAAGCTCCGCCTGATCAGGGGAGAAGGCCAGGGAATGCTTCTCCTGGACAAGGATCTGGGTTCCCGCGTCTTTACCCCTCCCCCCGCCAATTAACGCGCAACAAGCGCCTTTCCGGCCATTCTCCGCCCCAGTTCCATGAAGAACGCCGCCCCGGAGAATGGCTTTCCCCTCTCTCCGCGGAAGGAACGCACTTTTCCTCCACCTGTACGAATGCACTCCCTCCCTTCACGAACACATGAAAGACTTTGAAGAAGCATTGACGAGCCAGGGCAAGCACCCCTCCATTCCGGAAGAAGACAACTGGTTCGGCCCGTTGGTGGGAACCTGGGACATGGAATGGATTGACGGCCATGGCACGGAACAGGAACGCCATATTCAGGGGGAATGGATTTTCTCCTGGGTTCTGGAAGGCACGGCCATTCAGGACATCTTCATTTGCCCTTCCCGCCAGGCCAGGAAAACGAAAACGTGGCCGGATGCGGCCTACGGAACGACCATCAGGATTTACCACCCCGGAAAACGCGCGTGGGACATTTTTTACGGAACCGCCGGGGAAACCGTACAACTTGAAGCTAAAAAGGAGGACGACCAGATCGTCCTGACCGAAATCACGCAAAAGAACATGAAATGGATTTTTTCCAACATCACGGACCATACGTTCCATTGGAAAAACATCCATACCCCGGATGGAAAGAACTGGCTGGTCGGCGGAGAAGCATTTGCCACCAGAAAGCAGTAACAGGAAGGAAAGCTCCCCATCCGCCCGCGTTTCCCTGAATGGAGGGGAAACCCCGGAGAAAAAGGCCTGTCTGCAAGCGGTCCCGCCCATCCGGTGCCTCATTTGTGCAGTCTCCGGACATGAAGCGGAATTGACGCTTTTTTACGGGCTTTTACAGCCGTTTACCCCTCCTGAATAGAAACTCCGCACCGGGGGAGCCATTTCCTGGCAAACAGCACTTTAGCGGCATTTTCCACAAGGATGTTTTAAAGGAAAAAGCCTCCTCCACGGAGAAGTCCCCCCAAGTCTTCCGGAACGGGCATGGCACTGCAATCCGCCGTTTTCCATCCCCTTGAAGCGCTTCCGCTCCGGCATAAAACTTTCCGTCTGAAGTGGCAAATTCCAGCCTTTTTCCCGTTTCCGCCATCCTGATCCGGCATGGCCTTGTCATC
>JAJQCV010000086.1 GCA_021202525.1 Akkermansiaceae bacterium
ATATAATCGCCTCCACAAATCACCAATCATGCAATATCAGAATATTATTACAGCGGCATGTGCCATCATGGGTTCTCTCTCCGGAATAGCTTCTGCGGACATTAATCCTCCGCTGGGATCGCTGAATTCCCCTGCTGAATCATCCCGTCCGTTCTCCGCCATCGTGGGAACCGGGTATGCCACCAAGTATGTCAGCCGCGGGCTGGCCTTCCAGCAGTCCGGCAGCGATCATGTCGTCCCCGTGGAAGCCGTCGGCGCCTATGACCTGAACAGCAAATATTCCATTCTGGCCGGGCTGAAATACCAGTGGCTTACCCAGAACAATCTGGACCATGACACCACCGGCATTTCCGACGAATTCACGGGACTGCTGGGAGTCTCCCGCAAATTCAGCGATTACACGACGGCGGCCCTGAGCTACCAGTTCGTGAACGGCGGCCTTCCCGGCACGCTGAATATCCACAAGGGCAACACCTCCGGCTTCCCGGCCTTTGACCACGGCCGCGCGGAAGAACACAGCTTCGTGCTGGACATCCACCACGACTTCGGGAAGGGGCTGGAAAACTTCTTCTGGGACTGCCGGGCGCAGTACACGTTCCGCTGGATGTCCGGCTGGTGGTTCACCAATACGCTGGGCTACAAATACGACTTCAACCGTTCCACCTCCCTGATCGTTTCCGGAACCTGGAACGCTACCGCAGGTTATTTTGACCGCAATTCCCTCAATGCCAACGGAACACAGGGCATTTCCCTGACCGTGGCCGTTCCCTTCAAGGCCATGGAGCGTCTTATCGTCACTCCCTTTGCCGGCACAGTCTGGCTGGGCAACGGCGGCATGGCCGCCAATCATCGCGGCGCCTCCGAACGGTTCCCGTGGAGAACGCCCTCCAAGGTGTACCGCAATTTCACTTTTGTAGCGGGGATGGGCGTGGCCTATTCCTTCTAAAGACCCATCATTCCGCCATTTCCAGCAGGCTCCGGCAGCCATAAGAACGCCGGGGCCCGCCATCTTCCTCCTTTCCCATGCCCCTGTCCGCCGTCTTCCACACCCATTCCGTACAGGAACAGGTCGCCGCACTCGGTGACGCATTCGCCATTGCCGGGGAATTCCTCCATTGCGACACGATCAACAGCGGGCACATCAACCTGACGTTCCGGGCCGCCTACCGCCGGGAGGACGGCACGACGGACCGCTACATTTTCCAGCGGGTAAATGACGCCGTGTTCCCATGCCCCAGGGATGTGATGCACAATGTGGAAAAGGAGACCAACCACATCCGGTGGAAGATGCTCCGGGTGCTGAAAACGCCCTTCCGCCAGACGCTGAACCTGTATTCCGCCCGCGGAGGCCGCAAATATCTGAAACTCCACGGATCAGGATACTGGCGCTGCTACAACTGCATCGAAAACACCTACACGTGCGACGTGGCGGAACACCCGCGCCAAGCCTATGAAGCCGCCAAAGCTTTCGGGGCCTTCCAGCAGCTTCTGTGCGACATGAACCCGGAGGACATCCATGAAACCATCCCCTTCTTCCACCACACCCGCAAACGGTTCGACCGCCTGATGGAAGCGGCGCGGAAGGATTCCTCCGGCCGTTTGGCCTCCTGCCGGAAGGAGCTGGAATTTATCAGGAAACGAGAACGGGAAGTGGACCTTCTCCTGAATCTTCAGGAAAAGGGGGAACTCCCCGTCAGAATCGTGCACAACGACACGAAAATCAACAACGTCATGCTGGATGCGGAAACGGACCGGGCCGTATGCGTCATTGACCTGGATACGGTGATGCCCGGCAGCGTTCTTTACGACTTCGGGGACATGGTGCGCACGATGACTTCCCCCGCGGCGGAGGATGAGGAAGACCTGGAAAAGACCTTCATGCGCATGCCCATGTTCGAGGCGGTCGTGAAGGGCTATCTGGAAACCGCCAAAGATTTCATCACTCCCCTGGAGGTTTCCCTGCTCTCCTTTTCCGGCAAACTGATCACGCTGGAAACCGGCATCCGCTTCCTGACGGACTATCTGGAAGGAGACGTTTACTTCAAGACGGAAAAGGACCGGCACAACCTGCACCGGGCGCGCACCCAGCTCACGCTGGTAAATAGCATGGAACGGCAAATGCCAGAGATGGAAAAGCTGTGCGCGGACGTCTTCAAGGCGGTCAGGGGCTGATTTTCCACGGCTGGCGGCAGTCCCAGGCTGGCTGATTTTTATGATGGTCTCCCGGTCTGCGGGTTTGCTATACTGCCGCGCATGTTAAAAAATATTTCCCCCCTGATCAGTCCGTCCCTGCTGAAAATTCTTGCGGAAATGGGCCATGGAGACGAAATCGTCTTTTCAGACGCCCATTTCCCCGGCCACACCTTCAACCACACCGTTCTCAGGGCGGACGGCCTGAACGCGGACGCCCTGCTGGGCGCTGTCATCCCCCTTTTTGAACTGGACGCCTACGCCACCCCGGTGATCATGATGGCCCCGGTTCCCGGCGATTCCCTGGACCCCGCCGTGGAAGCCAGATACCGCAAGGCGCTGGGCTACGACGGAGAGATCGAACAAATGGAACGCTACGCGTTTTACGAACGCGCCAAAAAAGCCTATGCCGTGGTCATCACCGGAGAAACCGCCAAATACGGCAACATCATTCTGAAAAAAGGCGTGACTCCTGTCGCCTGAGAGCCTTGAGCGCTATTCCCATGCAGTACGATTTTGATGAAATCATCGACCGCCGCGGCACCGGCGCGCTGAAATACGAAGCCCTGCTGCCGCGCTGGGGCCGGGACGACCTGCTGCCCCTGTGGGTGGCGGACATGGATTTCAAAACGCCTCCGTTCATCATGGAGGCCCTGCGCCGCCGCTGTGAACATGAACTGCTGGGCTACACGGTGAAGCCCCCCGCCTTTTTCGAGGCCATCCGGGGCTGGGTGGGCCGCCGCCACGGCTGGCGGGTGGAAACGGACCAGATCGGATTCGCCCCCGGCATTGTTCCGGGCATTTCCAGCGCTATCCAGTGCTTCACCCGTCCGGGGGACAGGATCATGATCCAGCCTCCGGTGTACCATCCCTTTGCGATGATTATCCGCGAAAACGGGCGGGAAATCGTGAATAACCCGCTGGTGCTGGAAAACGGGCGCTACCGAATGGATTTTGAGCATATGCGGGAAGCCGTGCGCGGATGCGGCATGTTCATCCTGTGCAATCCCCACAATCCGGGAGGCCGGGTCTGGAGCCCGGAGGAACTGGAACAGGTGGCGGAGATTTGCGCGGAAAGCGGAACCCTGGTCATTTCCGATGAAATTCATGCAGACCTCACCCTGCCCGGCCGCAGGCATACCGTTTTCGCCACCGTCTCGGAGAAAGCCCGCGACAATTCCGTCACGTACATGGCGGCCAGCAAGGCGTTCAACGTGCCGGGCCTGGCCAGTTCCTACCTGGTGTGCCAAAACCCGGCCCTGTTGGAGAAATACCAGAATTTCGTGAACGGCCGGGAAATGGCGGAAGGCCACGTTTTTGCGTACGCTGGGCTCATCAGCGCCTATACGGAGCCGGAAGGAGAGGAATGGCTGCGCCAGGCGCTGGACTATATTCAGGAAAATATCCGCTACCTTGACGCGGAATTGCGCCGCCGCATGCCCAGGATCAAGGCCCTTCTTCCGGACGCCTCCTATCTGGTGTTCCTGGACTGCCGGGAATTGAACTTGTCCCGGCAAGAACTGGAGGATTTCTTCGTGAACGGCGCCCGTCTGGCCCTGAATAACGGCGCCATCTTCGGCAAGGAGGGGGAAGGCTTCATGCGCCTGAATGCGGGCTGTCCCCGTTCCGTGCTGGCCCAGGCCCTCAACCAGCTGGAAGAAGCGTACCTGTCGCGCGGTTTCTGATCCAGGATTTGGTCGGCAGTCATTTGCGCGGCATTCCCTTACCAGCCGGGAGTGCCGTGAATTTCCTCATTCCAGTTTCCGGATGGCAGGGCTGCCATCAAGCGGGGGCCATGAAAGCCCCCCGCGGCTGTCCCGGCTTTTTGGCGGGGAATCAGGTTTTCCGGGCCTTTCCCGGTCCAATTCCCGGCGGGAGGCGGGGCGGAGCCTCCCTTTCTCGGACACCGCCGGAAAATTCCCCGGCTCCGTTCCGCCTCCCTTCCCGCGTTACCCTCCCCGGAGATGCACGAACGCCGCTCCGGTAAAACGTGACTTTGCTTGCAAAATGGACGGAAAGGGGTATCTTTTGCCGCATGTACTATATCACCACGGCCATTGATTACACCAACGGACCGCCCCACATCGGGCACGCTTATGAAAAAGTCCTTGCGGACGTTCTCGCGCGCTGGCACCGGATGAAGGGGGAGGAAGTTTATTTCCTGACCGGGGTGGACCAGCACGGCCAGAAAGTACAGCAGACGGCGGAGAAACTGGGCATTACGCCGCAGGAGCATGTAGACAATATCACGGCCAGGTTCCTGGCGCTCTGGGAACGGCTGGGCATCAGCTATGACGGCTGGGCCGCCACCACGGACCCGCGCCACAAGGCGTGCGTGCAGAAAATCCTCACCAATCTGAAGGACAAGGGACAGCTTTACAAAAAATCCTACAGAGGTTTTTATTCCGTCCGGCAGGAGCAGTTCCTTACGGACAAGGAACGGGATGAAAACGGCAATTTCGGCCCGGAATGGGGGGAAGTGGTGGAACTGGAGGAAGAGAACTGGTATTTCCGCCTGGCCGACCAGGCGGAATGGATGAAGCAGTTCGTGGAAAAGAGCGGTTCCTTTGTCCTTCCCGCCTTCCGCAAGGCGGAGGTGCTCAACGCGATTGAACGCTCCTTCGACGCGGACCTCTGCATTTCCCGCCCCAAGGAACGCCTTTCCTGGGGCATTGAGTTGCCTTTTGACCCGGATTTCGTCACCTACGTCTGGTTTGACGCCTTGATCAATTACGTTTCCTTCGCCGGCTATCTGGCGGAACCAAGAAGTGGACTGCCGGAGTTTTCCAAACTCTGGCCCGCGGATTGCGAGGTGATCGGCAAGGACATTCTGGTGCCCGCCCACGGCGTGTACTGGCCCGCCATGCTGCACGCCATGGGCTTTTCCGACGAGGAGATGCCCACCCTGCTCGTGCACGGCTGGTGGAATATCAACGGGGAAAAGATGTCCAAATCCATCGGCAACGTGGTGGACCCCAACCTGCTGGTGGAGGAATTCGGCCCCGAACCCGTGCGCTATTACCTGGTGCGCGACATCACCACCGGGAAGGACGCCAATTTTGACGCGGACCGCTTGGTCATGCTGTACAATACGGAACTGGCCAACGATCTGGGCAACCTGTGCAACCGTTCCATCAACATGACCCGCCGTTATTGCGAGTCCGTCCTTCCCGCCCCCGGCGAATACGACGATGACGCTTCCAAGGCCCTGCGCGCAACCATGGACCAGGCGGTGGTCCAGTTTTCCAGATTCATGGACGAGAACATGGTCTCCGACGCGCTGGCGGCCCTGAACGCCCAGGTTTCCGCCTGCAACGCCTACATTGAACAGCAGCAGCCCTGGCAGCTTGCCAAGGACGAGGCCAGCGCCCCGCGGCTGGGCTGCGTGCTGCGCCACCTGCTGGAATGCTGCGCCCAGACGGGCTACCTCATCGGCTGCGTGCTTCCCGGCGCCTCCTCCCGCATTCTGGAGCAACTGAACGCGGATTCCCTGTTCCAGGGGCTGACGCCGTCCGTGCTCGCCTGGGGGGTTCTTCCCGCAGGCCACCGCATTAACGATCCCGCTCCCGTTTTCCCCCGCATCCTTTCCGAAGAGGAGAAGGCCAAACTGGCGGAAAAAGCGGCCAAGGCGGCCAAAAAACAAGGTTAGATCCCGTGAACGCCTCCACGTCCTTCGTCAAGTCCCTGCTGGCCCAGTGCTGCCTGGGCGGCATTTGTGAATGGGTGGTCTGTCCCGGCGCGCGCAACATGGCGCTGCTGCAGGTGCTGGCCGCCGCGGAGGATTTGGTGAAATGGACCCATTTTGACGAACGTTCCGCCGCGTTTTTCGCGCTGGGGCGCATTCAGGACATGGGGCTGCCCGCAGCCGTGGTGACTACGTCCGGCACGGCGGCGGCGGAATTGCTCCCCGCCGTGGTGGAAGCGTACTACCAGCGCAGGCCCCTGCTCCTGCTTACGGCGGACCGTCCGGCGGACTACCGCGGTTCCGCCGCCCCTCAGGCCATCGAGCAGGCGGACATGTTCGGCATTTACGCCCCCACGATTGATCTTCAAACCCCGGACGACCTGCCGGAAGATATTCTGGAAGACTGGGATTACGCGTCTCCCCTCCATATCAACGTGTGCCTGCCGGACCCGGACCCCGCGTGGAATCCGGGCCACTGCGACCTTTACCCGGCGGAACCGCCGGAGGAGAACGAGTTCCGCGGTTCCCTGTCCGACCTGGCCCAGGCCCTGCGCTTCAAGGCGCGCCGCGGCCTGGTCCTGATGATCGGCGGCCTGGACCCCACGGAACAGGCCCCCGCCCTGTGGCTGGCCAATGAATTGAAAGTTCCCGTTGTGGCGGACGCCACCTCCGGGCTCCGTGAGGAACTGGACCATCTGGCCCTGGCGGATGCGGACCGGCTGCTGAAACAGAATCCGCCCGCCGTCCTGCTGAGAGTCGGGGACGTTCCTGTGTCCCGCTTCTGGCGGGACCTGGAGGATATTCCCTCCACGGAAGTGTTTTCCATCACCCGCACCGGCTTTTCCGGCCTGGCGCGGCCTTCCTCCGTGGTGACGGGGGAGCTGGACGCCGTTCTGCGCGCACTGGGGGATGTGGATTCCGTCGGCGACGTCAACGGCCTGCGCGCCATGAACAAGCGCCGCAAGGCCCAATTGGAGGAGCTGCTCATCACCTGCCCGGACAGCGAACAGGCCATGGTGCGCGCCTTTTCCTGCTTTGCCGCGGACGGAGACTGCATTTACCTGGGCAATTCCATGCCCGTGCGCTACTGGAACAGCTTCGCCCAGACGGCGGTCCCCACGGAAAACGTGCGCGCCAACCGCGGCGCCAACGGCATTGACGGCCAGATTTCCACGTTCCTGGGCGCTTCCGCCCGGTGCGCCCGCGCCTGGGCCCTGCTGGGGGACCTGACCGCCCTGTATGATTCCAATGCCCTGGCCATGCTCCCGCAACTGGATTCCGGAACGCGCGTCCTGGGCGTCGTCAACAACGGCGGTGGCGGCATTTTCCGCATCCTTCCCGGAGGGGACAAGCATCCGGAAGCCTTGGAAAGATTGCTCATCCAGCCGCACGCCCGTTCCTTCAAGGCCATTGCGGAACAGTGGGGCATGCGCTACGTGCGCATCCGCACGGCAGATGAATTCGACCAGCTTGAGGCGCTTGAAAAAGGCGCCGCCATCCTCGCAGAGCTTGTTCCGGACCCGGCACAGACGGAACAGGTGCGGAACGCGCTGGCCCAGGGTTCATGAACCGGACCGCCAGCTTCCGCTGAAGCGGAGCCGGCCGTTCCCGGTTTTTCCGCCCCCTGCGCCTCCTGCGCCCCTTCCGCATACGGAGCAAAACGGTAGAGATACCTTATCAGGCGCCTTTCTTCGTCACTTGCGGCCTTTTTTTCCTTTTCCGCCACGGCCCGGGCATCCATGCGCGGCTGTAAGAACCAGGATTGTTTTTTGTCCAGATTCCCGTTCCGGTACACCAGCAGGGCCGTTCCACGCCCGGAGGCGTCGTAATGAAGGCACCTGACTTCCTTTTTTTCCATGTCTTTCATGATTTTGCGGGAAGGATGGGAGCTTTCCCCACCGGGGAAATACATGGTGGCTGCGTACACGGCGGCATTTTCCAGAGCCGGGTCAGCCACGTCTCCATGCCAGTCCAGGGTCCGCCTTGTTTCGTTCTCCTTTTCAGGGACGGGAATTTCCTCATTTCTCCACCAGAGCAGCCGGTCATTCTCCACTTTCCAGAAATGCAGGGTATAATTCGGGCTGCCCGCCAGAACCCGGTTGTCATTCCTGAACCTGAACGGTCCGTCCGGATGATGGGAAAGCGACCAGTCAACAAAGTCTCTCCGATTGGGGAAAGAGAGGTGCCTCATTTCCCTCATCCATTCTCCGCAGGGGTCAAACAGGTAGGATATTTCAGAAAGAACCCTGGTTTTTCCCGTCTTCCAGTTCTCATATTCCCGGATGCAGACCGTCATGAAACCGTGATTCACCTTTACCCGGCCGAATCCCAGTTCCCCGTTTTCCGGCGTCCCCATACCGTCAAAGGAAACCCACGCTGCGGAACCGTCCAGATGGATTTTCAGGGCCTTCCATTTCCATCCTTCTTCCACTTTCCACGCGGCGTCAGGCACCATTTGCAGGCCGTCCCTCGCCGTTTTCAGAATGCACAGGTCCCGGGACAAAAGGCCCGATGCAAGGTAACTGTCACAGGCCTCCCGGGAAGGAGGAAGGTCTTTTTCCACCGGAGCCGGTCCCTCCAGCATCGTTTTCATGGGCAAATGTTCCGCGGGTATCGCTTCCCGGGGGACAAGGGCTTCCGCATATGCCGCCGTCGCCCACGCGGCAAGGATTATTCCATGCTGAACAATTCCAGAAGGGTTCATCTTCATGCCGCATGCATCATGATCCGCTCCTGTTCAAGTTTTTTAAGTCCGGCCTCCTCCGCACGCCTCAAAAATTTTTCCGCACCCTGCCGGACCGGAATGAGGGAATGGAGGAACAGAGAACGGAAACCTGCCGAAAAAACCGGAAGGAACACGTGGTTCCTCCCGGTTGGAGATATGTTGCCGTCAAGGGCCCGTGGAGGCGCCGTTCCGGCTTTACAGATAACTGCGCACGACGCCGGAGGCGCGTTCCCGGACGGCGGCAATGCGCTTGCTCAATTCCATTCGGTACGCTTCCATGTCGCGGATGGGAGCCTGCGCCACGCCGGAGATCATGGCCGCCTGGGCCACGGCCGGGCATTCCCATTCGATGATGCGGGGATCAATGGGCTTGGGAATGACATAGTCGATGCCGAAGCTGAGGGGTTCGCCGCCGTACATGTCCACCACTTCCTGGGGAACGGGTTCCTTCGCCAGGTCCGCCAGGGCGCGCGCGGCGGCGATTTTCATCTGCTCATTGATGACGGAGGCGCGCACGTCCAGCGCGGCGCGGAAAATGAAGGGGAAGCAGGAGACGTTGTTCACCTGGTTGGGCCAGTCGGAACGGCCGGAGCCCATGATGCAGTCCGGGCGCGCCTTTTTGGCGTCCTGGTAGGTGATTTCCGGGTCCGGGTTCGCACAGGCGAAAATGATGGGAGAGGGGGCCATCAGCTTCACCATGTCCTGGGTCAGCAGCCCCTTGGTGGAGAGGCCCAGGAAGACGTCCGCCCCGGTCAGGGCTTCTTCCAGCGTGCAGTCTTCCGACTGTGAGAACTGCGCCTTCGTGGCGTGCAGGTCGATGCGGCCCGTATGGATCAGCCCCTTGGAGTCGAACATGTAGATATGCTCGCGGCGCACGCCCAGGGTCATGTAGAATTTGGCGCAGGAAATGCCCGCGGCTCCGGCCCCTACGACGACGACTTTCATGTCTTCCAGCTTGCGCCCCGTCAATTCCGCGGCATTCAGCAGGGCCGCGCCGGAGATTACGGCCGTGCCGTGCTGGTCGTCATGGAATACGGGAATGTCCATTTCTTCGCGGAGGCGTTCCTCCACCATGAAGCATTCCGGCGCCTTGATGTCTTCCAGGTTGATCGCGCCGAAGGTTGGCTCCATGGTCTTGATGACTTCGATCAGTTTTTCAGGCTCCTTGATATTCAGCTCGATATCGAAGACGTCGATGTCCGCGAAAACCTTGAATAAAAGCCCCTTGCCTTCCATCACCGGCTTGGCGGCGTCCGGGCCTATGTTGCCCAGGCCGAGCACGGCCGTGCCGTTGGTGATCACGCCCACCAGGTTGGAACGGCCGGTGTACAGGGCGCTCTGGGAGGGGTCTTCCTTAATGCGGAGGCAGGGTTCAGCAACGCCCGGGGAATAGGCGAGCGTCAAATCCCGTTGCGAAAAGCAGGGCTTGCAGGGCAGCGTCTCCATCTTTCCGGGACGGGGCTGGGAGTGGTACTGCAAGGCGTCTAGTCTGATGTCGGAACTCATGGTCGTAGGGGGAACGGAAAATCGAGCCTTGCTTGCACCACATAATCACCGTGCATTCAAGCAAATAATCTTTTAATCGCGTCAGAAGGCCCATGTCCGGACGGCGTTTCTTTTAAATTGAAAGGGGCGCAGAAATATGGTAGAGGGTCTACGGAATATCAACTGTCTTCGTTCATGGAAACAACCCCTCCTCTTCCCTCGGGATTCAATGTCAACGGCTATCTTATCCAGTCGCTGAAGCAGACGGATCCCCTCTGCCATGTTTATTTTGCGGCGGATTCCAGCCATGTCCAATACCTGGTCCGGGAGTTCTGCCCGCAGGGACTGGCCGTGCGCGATCCGGAAAGCGGCAAGCTGCGCTATCCGGAAAGCACCGACATCGAGCAGGAGGTGATTCCTCTCAAAAACGATTTTGAAGCCCAGTTCCGCACCGGCGCCCTGGCGGAGATTCCCGCCCAGGGCACGCTGTATCTGGTTTACGCCCTGCCCGGCGCCCATCCGGCGGCCGGAACGGAGGAGCCCCAGGCCCAGCCCATTTCCCTCCAGCGCGACCAGCGGGCCCTGGCCACGCCTGGTGCGGGAGCACCCATTTCCCCAGCCGCCATTCCCCAGCCGCGCCGGAAGAAGAGTTCCCTGGGAATATGGATTCTGCTGCTGGTCCTGCTGGGGGGAGGCTACGGAGCGTACTATTATTCTACCCACAGCCGCAGTGAGGAAGCCGCTCCGGCACAGGAACCGGCCAAGCCTCAGGAAAAGAGGAAGGCTCCCAAGCCGGAAGCCGGGAACAAGGCCGCACAGCCTGCCCCGGAAACGGGAGACCCCTTTGAACGGGAAACCGCAGCCGCGGAAGAACAGCCTCCGCAGGAACCATCCCCCGCAGCCGAGCAGCCTGCCGAAGACAAGGCGGACGCTCCTGAAGCGGCAGGTGATGAGGAAACCGTTCCCGAACCAGCGGCGGAAGAGCCTGAAACCGCATCTGCAGAAACGGATGATGCCGACGATGCCAAGGAAGCGGCTCCCGTGGAAAAGGAGAACCCGTCTCCCTCCTCCGCCAGTGCAGCCGCTCCTTCCCGCAACGCGCCTGCCGCCGCAACTGCCCCCGCAGGCAGGTCCCGCGCAACGGCGCATCGGCAAACCACCAATATGGGGGGACGTGAACGCGTACATCAAGAAATACGCCAGGGCGCTTCCCCTGAACCAGTGGAAGAAACAGTATTCCCAGCTGTACACAAGCTGGTTCGGCAACAAGGAAGAGATAGCCGAAGGCTGGATCACCACCTTCGGCCCCCTAGGGTTCCGCGCCCGGGGGCTGGATACGTCCTGGCCCAATCCCAATTTCAGGGGCATGTTCCCCAAGTCCCTGCTGGACCCCAACGGCGACCCCGTGGCGAACGTGTACGTGGTCACCCAGGTGATCGAAGGCTCCCCCGCTGAAAAATACGTGAACAAGGGTGACGTGATTCTCGGCATCGACGGGCAACCCTTCAAAACGTCCCTGAGCCTGGATGTTCCCTACGGCCCCTACCAGTTCCAGGATTCCCGCGGCCTGGACATGCACGCCGGCCTGCTGGTGGACAAGGCGGAAGGCGCCGGAAAAATCACCCTGAACCTGATTCCGGCGGAGAACGTGGAAAAAATCCAGGGTCTCCCGCCCCTCTGGAAGGAAGTGTTCAGGGAGGAAAAGGCGAAGAAGCCCGTCAGTCTTTCCATCCCCGTCCAGGGCGGCCAGCAGATCCGCCTGCATGTTGACGACGGCGGCAACGGCATCGGCAGCGACGGCTTCGAATGGGCGGACCTGAGGCTGGAAGGAGCCGGAGGCCCCATTCCGTTGACGAAGCTCAGGCCCTTGCAGTACAGCGTGGGCTATGGCGCCGCCAAGTACGACCCCGAACGCAAGGTCTGGCTGGCGCACGCCGTCTCCTCCATCGTTTTCGACATCCCCAAAGGCAACTGGAAGCTGAAAGGGACCGGCACCCCCGGAGGGGCCGCAAGCGTAGGGGTCACCGTTTACACGGGAGGGGCCTCCACCCTGCCGGACGCCGTCAAGAAGTACGTGAAGAACGTCACCTTCAAGATTCCCCAGCTGGGTTCCTACGCGCCCGGATTCCCCAAAAATTGCGCCAAGAGCAAGGCCGTGGTCCACATGATGAGCGAATGGCTTGCCGCGCAGCAGCGCGAGGACGGCTCCTGGGAACGCCCCGGCGGCTACTGCGGCAACCATTACGATACGGCCTGGGCCGGGCTGGCCCTGATGGCTACGGGCAATCCCAAATATGATCCGGTCATCAAGAAGGCCGCGCATTACATCGCCTTTTCCGGCTCCCAGTGCTGGTGGGCGGTTCCCCAGGCTTCCGCGGGCATCTTCCTGTGCGAGTACTGGCTGCGCTACCGGGACAATTCCGTTCTGCCCGCCATCCGCAACGGCGTGCAGCGCATGAAGAACGAAGTGCTTTACGGGGATTTCGTCACCGGGCACGGCATCCATCCCGGCTATGCGGGCACCGGGGTCAGCATCGGCGGCTCCCACATGTGCCTGTTCCTGGCGCTGGCCAGCAAGACCCCGGCGCGGGTGGAAGACGGCGTGCTGGACAAGATGATGGACCGCGCCCAGGAGCTCTGCCCCACGGGCATGGGCCCCTACGGCCGCATGACGGAATCCTTCTCCTTTGAACCCAACCGCAACTGCGGAGGCACCTATTCCGGCCGCCACGGCCCCTATTTCATCGCCTCCCTCATCTGCGGAGGGCCGGAATTGTACACCAAAAACAGCCGCATCATGTACAGCGAAGGCCCCATCGGCGGCTGCGACCAGGGCCACTCTTCCGAAACTCTCTCCATCATGTGGGCCCTCCCCTCCTACTGGCGCACGAACCCGGAAGTTTATTACAAGAATATGGAGGCTTTCCGCTGGAAGCTTGCCCTGCTGCGCCCGTTTGACGGAGGCATGATGCAGAATCCCAACAGGCTGGAGCTGATGACGGCGGACCCCGTGATAGGCACCTACATCCGTACCGGCGTGTGGATCACGGCGCTGTGCGCGGAACGGCAGAACCTGGCCATCACCGGGAAGCCCGAGTTCCAGGCCAAGTCCTTCCGCAAGGTTCCCCCCATCAACGATACGGAATCCCGCTTCCTGAATACCTACATCCGCAACTGGAGCATGGTCAGCGCGGCGCTGGGTTCCAAGGCCCCCGCCTCCCTCAAGTCCGCCATCCGGGACATGAAGAAGATTCCCGTGGAACAGGGCTCCCGCTTCAAACTCATGGACCTGGTCAATTCACGGGCTCTTCCCATTTCCAAGGCCATCATGGCCCTTCCCGGCGTGGACCAGCTCACCAAGGCTACCTGTGCGGAAATGATCCTGGGCATGGACGTGCGCATTTTCTTTGAACCCAAGCGCAAGGACGACAAGCTCCAGCCCGGGGAATATTCCCTGAACCTGGACGTGCAGCAGCCCCTGGGGGGCCGCGCCCTGGGCCTGCAACGCAACAAGGAACTGGAGAACAAGGCGAATGAAGCCTACAAGTACGACTTTGCCGGCACCGTGCAGTTCAGCGACACCACCACTTTTTCCCCGATGGAAACCGTCTCCTGGACGCCCGGCACCAAATTCGGCGGCCAATGGAACGTTTACAATTACAGCAAGGACCTCAGCGGCCCCACCCAGCCGGGCGTGCCCAAGATGACGGCCAGGATCAAATGGCGTGTGAACGATTTGGACGTGGAGTACGACCGCCCCATCGCCGTAGGCGGCTTTGAAGTGGGCAGCGGCGAGAAGGCGCGTCCCGTCACCAACTGCAACCATCTGTGGGTGCCGGGCATCCTGATCCGCGACCACGGGAACTGGGGCTGTTCCTTCCACCTGCCGGACGGCACCTATATTTCCGCGGCCTCCCAGGGCAACCAGATCGAGGTGTACGACGAAACGGACAAGAAGAACAAGAAGACGTGGGTTTCCCCGAACGATTCCTGCCTGACCCAGGGTTCCCGCTGCCTGTTCCGCGTTTCCACGGACTGGCACGGCCTGGAATGCCGCGTGCGCGAACTCAAGCTGCTGAGCAAGGGTTCCGAAGAAGTCGCGGATTACAAGCTGAAGGCTTCCTCCGGCGGCAGCGTGGACACGGCCAAACTCCTGGACCGCGACGTCACCACCATTGAAGAACTGGACATGCCGAACGGGGAAGACAATCCCCTGGTGCTGGAACTCACCCTGAAGTCGCCAGCCTCCCTGCGGGCGGTGGACCTCAAGCTGGACAAGGGGAATTCCCGCATCGTCATTGAAGCGTACAAGGGCGGCAAGTGGATTCCCGTCCACTGGGGTTCCGTAGGTCCGGCCACCGCCGGAGTGAGCGACGCCCAGAAGGCGATGTACGCCGATGAGCCGGAAGTCCTGCGCATGCTCCAGGCCCCCGGCAACGGCTTCATCAAGTGCATGAGGACGTTCGACCCGGTCACCACGAACAGGCTGCGCGTCAAATTTTCACAGAAGGGCGGCAAGGTCCGCCTGGCGGAATTGCACGTGTACAAGGAGGACGCTCCCAAAACGGCAGTAGCGGCGGCCAAATAGAGGCTTCCCGTTACGGACCGTCCATTTCCGGGGCCGGAAGGGAGAAGAATTCCTCCGGCGCCCGGTATCACACTGCCATGAAAACGCGGTGGAAGTCGCGGTTTTTCGCAAATTCACGGCTCCCGAACCGGGAGAAAGAGGACTTGCCGCCTTTCCCGGTTAAAGAGTTTCCGGAGCCATGCGGAAGGCCCCCTTTTCCGCCCGTGAAAAAACACCGCACGGGAAGGAACGCCTCTGCGGCATTCCCGGCGAAAACAGCCCCGGACCGTCTTTGTCCGTCAGCGGACGCTCATTCCCCGCGAGCGTATCCGGAGACGATTTCCTGAAGGATGGCGGAGATTTTCTCCATGGACTGCACGGGAATATACTCGTATCTTCCGTGGAAGTTGTGGCCGCCCGCGCACAGATTGGGACAGGGCAGCCCCATGAAGGAAAGGCGCGCGCCGTCCGTGCCGCCGCGCACGGGGACGATTTCCGGCCGCACGCCCACCGCTTCCATAGCCCGGCGGGCATGGTCCACCAGATGCATGTGCGGCAGGATTTTTTCCCGCATGTTGTAGTAGGAATCCTGGATTTCCACCACGACGGAGCCCTCCCCGTATTTCCGGTTCAGCAGGGCGGCGCAGTCGTGCATGAATTCCTTTTTGCGCTCGAATTCCACGGAGCCGTGGTCCCGGATGAGGTATTCCGCCGCGGCCTGTTCCACATCCCCGCGGAACGAGTCCAGATGGTAAAATCCTTCGTAGCCTTCCGTACACGCCGGATTCTGGAACGCGGGCAGCATGGCCTGGAATTCCATGAGCAGGAGGGAGGCGTTCACCATCCTGCCCTTGGCGCTTCCGGGATGAATGCTTTTGCCGTGCGCCTTCACCACGGCGGAAGCGGCATTGAAGTTTTCATACTCGATTTCTCCCAGCCGTCCACCGTCCACCGTGTAGGCAAAGTCCGCGCCGAAGCGCGCGACGTCAAAGTTGTCCGCGCCGCGCCCTATTTCCTCATCCGGAGTGAAGGCGATCCTGATGTCTCCGTGGGGACGTTCCGGATGCAGCAGGAAGGAGGCGGCCATGTCCATGATTTCCGCAATGCCCGCCTTGTCGTCCGCGCCAAGCAGGGTTTTCCCGTCCGTCACCACCAGGTCCTGGCCCGCATATTCCTTCAATTCCGGAAAGACGGACGGGGAGAGGACCACGCCCCGCTCCCCGTCCAATATAATGTCACCCCCGTCATAGGAGTGTACGATGGAAGGGTTCACGCCGCTGCCTGATACGCCGGGAGCCGTGTCCACATGTGCCACCCAGCCGATGGAGGGAACCTTTTTCCGGATGTTGGAAGGGATGGAGGCGTACACGATGCCGGAAGCTTCATCAAGTTCCGCCTGCGCCCCCATTTCCCGCAGTTCTGCGGCCAGCATCCGGGCCAGCACGGTTTGGCCGGGCGTGGACGGCACGGTTCCGGAGTCCGGGGACGATTGCGTATCCACGCCAGCATACCTCAAAAAACGGTCTAAAACAGATATATTCATCAGGAAAATCAAGGATTACCGCAAAGTCTAACACCCCGTATTCCGAACACAAGCACAAGGACACGGTTTATCCTTGCAGTTCAGTCCGGGTTGAAGTATGTAAACAGAGCTTCTCCCCATGATGACTCCTCTCCCCCTTGGCATTACCCTTGCTATGGCCCTTTCCTGCGGCGCCCTGCCGCTCATGGCCGAGGGTATCTATGTGCCGGCCCCCATGCCCCCAGCCTCCGGGACGTGGCAGGATCCCTCGGACATGTATGTGGAGGCGCTCAGCCTGGTCAACAAGTCCTCCGGACTGGCGGAAAAGCGGGATTACGTGGGAGCCATCCGCCTCACCCAGCAGGCGGAGGAACAACTGGCGCGCCTGGTCAAGGCCTATCCGCAATGGAGGCCCAACCTGCTCGCACAGCGCCGCCAGATCAACAGGGAAAACCTGGACCAATGGCAAAAGCTGGCGCAGCAGCAGGCGGCAGCCCGCCCGGCAGGGCCCGCTCTGGCCGTGGAACAGCCGGCCGCCGTCCCTTCCGCAAACCGTCCCAGACCCAAACCAAACATCGCCCTGCCCCCCGGGTACAAGGGCGTGGAATTCCCGGCAACGCCAGGGGAACCTCTCATCAATCCTGTTCCGGGGCTGTCCGTGTCTCCCGGCGCCCCTCCGGCAATCGTGGAAAGCAGCTATGACCGCATCCGCAACGCCCTGGACAAATCCAGAATGGAAAACAAGGCCCTGATCGATGCCCTGAAGCGCACCCGCAGGCAATTGGAAAAAGCGCTGTCAGACCTGGCCGTGTCCGCCACGGGAGAGCCCTTTTACCGCGACGAGCTGATCAAGGTCAGGAAACAGATGGAAGACGAAAGGACTGAGAACAACAAGCTTCTCCAGACCCTGATTCCGCGCGTGCGGGAACTGGAACAGGCCGTCGCCACGCTGACGAAGGAAAGAGACCAGCATCTGGAACAGATAGCTTCCCTCCAGCAGCAGGTTCAGGATTATGAAGATGCCCTGAAGAAGATGACGGACGAGAGAGACGCCCTGCAAAATGAACGCGATCAGCTGGCGGCGCTGGTGGCACTGAACAATCCGGACAAGACCAGGAACCTGCTGGACCGCAACATGACCCTGACGGCCCAGCTCAAGGATGCGCAGGACAGGATCGCCGCGCTGGAAACGGCCAATTCCGATTCCGAGGAGCAGCGCAAGGCCAACCTGAAGGCTCTGGAAGAAGCCCGTGCAGAGTCCGCCGGGCTCAAGCAGAAGCTGATCGCCCTCCGCGACGAGAATATCGGCTACCGCAAGCGCATCACGGAGATGATGACCAAGCTGATCAATGCGGATGTGGAACTTTCCAAATTGTCCGAGCATCCGGAAAAAAGCCCCCTGCTTATGGAAGAAGTCACGCTGATGCGCTCCATCATCGCCAAGCAGAACCGCATTCTTTCCATCCAGGACCAGAGCCGCACCCTGCTCATTAACACTTACATGAGGGAGTTCCAGCAGAACCCGGCGACGAAGGACATTGCGGCCCTGCTGAATAACGCGGACATCATCAAGCTGACGCCCGCCGAACAGCAGATCGTCAATGTCCTTGAGGGGGACAGCAAGTTAAAACTTTTCCTGACGGACCAGCAGAAGGAAGACATGGACAAGCTGGCCAGGGACCTTTCCGCAGAACGGGAAAAGGCTGCCCAGCTTTCCAAGGAACTGGAACTGGCGCGCAGCAAAATGAAGAATGACGCGTCCAAGAACAACAAGGAGAACAAGGCCCAGGCGCAAGCCCTGGCAAAAGCCAGGGACGCGGTGGAACAGAAAAACCGCCAGGTGGAGGAACTCAACCGGAAATTGAAGGATTTGACGCGCCAGTTCAATGAGCAGGCGAAACTGGCCGCCCTTTCAGCTTCCTCCGCCGTTCCGGATCAGGTAGACCGAGGCATAGAAACCGCCGTGCTCGAAAAACTCAAGGTAGAGGCCCTGGGCCAGGGAGCCGCGGAGGCCTTTGCCAAAAAGCGCTACGTGGCGGCCGAACAGCTCTACCGCACCCTTCTGAATTTGCAACCCAACCATGTCCCCGCCCTGGTGAACCTGGGAACCATTTTGCTCCAGCGCAACAAGGCGGAGGAAGCGATAGAACATCTTAAGAAGGCCACCGACCTGGATGCCCGCTCCTCCCCCGCATGGTTCATGATGGGGGTGGCTCAGTACCGCGCCGGGCTCGACCAGCAGGCGCTGGCCTCCCTGACGGAGACCGTCAGGCTGGACCCCGCCAACGCTCCGGCCATGCTTTACCTGGGCAATCTGGAAACCAGCGCCGGGAATTACGAGAAGGCGGTGGGCCATTTTGAAAACGCGCTGAAGATCCTCCCGGAATCCTCCGAAGCCCACTTCAACCTGGCATGGACCTATTCCCGGCTGGGCCGCACCGCGCAGGCCCGCAAGAGCTATGACGCCGCCATCCGCTGCGGAGGATTGCCGGATTCCGACCTGGAACTGGCCATTACCGGCACCAGCACGCTGCCGCGCCGCAAACAGGCGGAGAAGGAAGCCGCACCGGCTCCGGACGTTCCCGGCACCCACATGGCCGTTGCGGTAAGCGACCCGAAAGCAATTCCGCACGAAGCCGGGGAAGTTCCCGCCAGCATCGCGGAAGATCCGAACGCCCAGGAACGCCCCGCTCCGGCATCCCGGCAGATCGCCGTGAGCCTCCGTACGGAACCGGAGCCCGCTTCCCTGGCCTCCCAGGTGAAGGAGGCAGGCGCCGCGCACACTGCCGCCAGCCAGCAGGCGGAGGCCGCGCCCGCCAAGGAACAGGCACAAGCGGAAGCCGCGGAAAAACCGCGCAGAAGAAGCCGTTTCCGCATCGGTTCCTGATCCCTCTTTTCATTCCCGAATCCCGTTATGCATCAAGTTTCCATCCTCGGCCTGGGGATCATCGGCTCGCGCATTGCCCGCCACATGATCTCCCTGGGAGACGACGTAACCGTCTGGAACCGCACGCCCCGTGAAGGTTATCCCCGCGTGGCCGCAAGCCCGGCGGACGCCGTCCGCGCCTCCCGAATCATCCAGATCTACCTCAAGGACAGGAACGCCTGCCTGGAGGTGTTTGAACAGATGAGGGGAGCCCTCACCCCGGAACATGTGATCCTGAACCATTCCACGATAGACCTTGCCACGGTGGACAAGCTTTCCCTGATGTGCTCCGGGATCGGCTGCACGTATGTGGACTGCCCGTTCACCGGCTCCCGCATGCCTGCGGAAAAGGGGGAACTGGTTTATTACGCCGGAACGGATTCCTCCACGCTGGACCGCATGCGCCCCGTGCTGGAACACAGCTCGAAGGACATTCTCCATGCGGGCGGCGTGGGCGCCGGCACCGTCGTGAAGCTGGTCACCAACATGATTTCCGCCACGATGGTCCAGAGCCTCAGCGAAGCCCTGGCCATCACCCAGGCCTACGGCATTTCCCCGCAACTGCTGGGGCAGGCCATTTCCCGGAACGTCATCGCCTCCCCGCTGGCGGCGTTCAAGCTTCCCCTGATGGCGGAGCGCGACTTTTCCACCCACTTTTCCCTGGACAATATGCGGAAAGACAGCGTTTACGTCCAGGAACTGGCGGCGGAAAAGGGTATCCAGCCTCCCGCGGCGGCGCTCGTCTCCTCCATCATGGACCGCCTGTGCCGCGAAGGGCATGCGGAAGAGGGTTTCGGCTGCCTGGCGGAACAATTCGATTAACCCGATCCCGACCGATGATTCCCGGAGGAACATGCACCAGTTTTCTTCTACCCCTCCTGCTCCTTGTTCCCTGCGTTTGCGGACAGGAGGCGGAACGGGGAGAAAGCGCGCCGCCGTCCGCTTCCGCCGCGCATGAAGAAGCAGTCCCCCTGCCCGTTCCGGACACGGACCGTCTGGACGATTCCTCCGACCGTCCCGTCCTGCAGGGCCAGTCCAATGTTGCGCCCGTTGCCGTGCCTGTTCCCGCTCCTGCGGCTCCGTCCGGAGAAGCGGCAGCCCCGCCCGCGGCAGCTCCCGCTACGGAAGCCCCGGTACGGCGGCAGCCCTTCACCAGCATTTCCTCTTCCAAGCAGTTCCACGTGATCGGCCAGGACGCCCTGCTGGCCGGGGCCATCGCCTCCCGTGCGGATTCCATGCGTACGGCGCTCCTGAAAATCCTCAAGCAGCCGAACGAGTGGAAGAACCGGATCATCATCCGCCTGCTGGGGGAACCGGGCACCCCGGTTCCGCCCAATCCCATCCGTATGCAGACCACGATCCTGGGGGACGCCATCACGTACAATATTTACATCCACCTGGGCCGCGGCATCAACCAGGACAGGCTCCGGAACGCGGTCATTTCCACCCTGCTTTATGAAATGATGCTGCGGAACGTCGATCCGGAGGGCCTGCCGGAACAGGTCAGCCTTCCCCCCTGGCTCATCACCGGGCTGGAACAGGCCGTTCTGTGGCACACCAATGAAGCGGACCGCGCCTTGTATTCCACCCTGTTCCAGCAGGACGGCATCATGAGCCCGGACGATATCCTGAAAAGCCGGGAACCGGAGAAGGAGCTGGACGCCACTTCCTACGCCGCCTACCAGACTTCCTGCGGCGCCCTGATGCTCTGCCTGCTGAACCAGAAAAACGGCCCGGAAGGGATGAAACAATTGCTGGACCAGGCAATTCTGGGGGGGGACGATCCCAAAAACCTCATCAAGCGCCACTTTCCCCAGCTCAATCTGACGCCCTCCTCCCTGCACAAATGGTGGACGCTCCAGCTTTCCCGAATGGCTACCCCGCCCGTGACGGAAACCCTCACGATCATGGAGACGGAGAGACACCTGCAGGAAGCCCTTACCCTGGTGAAGTACGATCCGGACACGCGGACCACTTCCACTTTTCCCGTGGACAACCTGGAGGAGGCCGCCTCCCTGCCCGACCTGAAGAGGCAGCTTTCCAACATATCCGGCAGCCTGTTCAACCTCAGCAGGCGCTCCTTCCCCTCCTACCGTCCCGTCATCGTGGAATACGCCAAGCTCGTCGCCCTGATGCAGACGGACAGACTGGACCGCAGAAAAGCCGCGCCGAAAATCAGCCAGCTACGGGAAATACGGGAACTTTCCATGAAAACAGCCCGGCGCGTACGGGATTATATGGACTGGTATGAAATCAACACCCGGACCGGTTCCGGAAAGACGTTTGATTCCTACGCGGCAGCCATGAAGTTGATCCGGGACCAGGAGGCCCCGGCCAACACGCCCATCGCCAGGTACCTGGACGATATTGAAAAATTGTACACGCTTCCGGCAAAGGCTCCCGTTCCTCCGCTGTACGGGAACGACTGATCCCGGAAATACGGGATTTCCGCATGGACAGCCCTATCCGGCAGTCCCGGCGGAACGCCGCAGAAGAAACCGCTCCGGGATTCACCGGCTTTTACGGGAGGCGCCCGGCCCTCCGCCCTTTTTTGCGAGGGTCTGCCGGGTATTCGTGTCAGCATGCCGCCCGCGTTATGACAATTCCGGGTACGGCCTTGTCTGACTGTCATATGAAACATGTATTGCTTCCTCCTTTTTTTGCCGTCGCCGCCCTTGTTTCCTGTGATCCCGTCCTGGCCCAGCAGGTTTCCCAGCCGGCCCCAGAGCCCGTTTACCTGAACACGGAACGCGGCCTGCGCGTCAGGCCGCTGCAAGGCAGGGAAATAAGCCCCAGTTTGATCAAGGGGCTGAAGCCGGAGGAACAGATCACCAAACGAACGCCCGGCGTGCCTACCAAGCCGAGCATTCTTCTCCAGCACCTTTCCCGCCCGTCCAAGCCCGGCATTGAGTTTTTTGCGCCCAAGCCCCTCAAGATGATGCCGTATCTGGACAGTTCCTACGTTTTCGGCAATACCTGCGTGGAACCGAACGCCTGGATCCGCGAGGACATGATTTCCACAGGAGCGCAAAAAATTAAAACGGCCCTGTCGAAATACGGCATTACCTATTCCGCCCAGTACGGTTTCAATTATACGGGCCTGACGGGCGGCGGCCTGAACGGCAGGAAGGATTTCGCCTCCCACAACGGCTCCCTGCTGACCAACATCACCCTGTTCCGCAACAATTCCACAGGCAGCGGCATGTACCTGGCTTCCGAGTTCGACTTCGGCAACGGTTTTCATTTCAATGAAGGGAATGCGGGCCCCCAGACTACGCTGGGCTCCCTCCAGAATCCCACCAGTTCCTTCCAGGGGCCGGATCCGCACCTGAGCAACCTGAGCCTGGCCTGGGTGGGCGCGGGCGGCAAGCTCCTGCTGATGGCGGGGCAGCTGGATACCACCAATTACATGGACCACAACGCGTACGCCAATTCCCACAACAATAACCTGACCAACAGCGTTTTCGGCAACAATCCCATGCTTCCGCTCACGGATAATTCCCTGGGCTTCCACTTTGCCTGGCAGCCCACCACTTCCTTTTACGTGATGGGCGCCACCGCCGCCAACAACATGACCGCCAACCACAATCCGTTCAAGAACATGAATTCGGACAACTGGACGAACGTTCTCGAGTTCGGCTACGTGGCGGAGGATTTCTGCGGATGGGGGCCGGGCGTGTACCGCCTCCAGCCCTTCTTTACCACCAGCGACAGTGAGAACGGGGGCGGCGTGGGCGTCAACTTCCAGCAGCAGCTCGGCCGCCACAGCCATCTGGGCTGGTTTTTCCGGGGCGGCTGGGCCAGCGACGACGCGGCCACGCTGACCGGCGTGCGCTGCGCGGCCACCACGGGGCTGGTGCTCCTTTCCCCCTTTTACGGGAAGGGCGCGTCCAATGACGGCTACCTGGGCCTGGGCTTCCTCTGGCAGCAGGGGGCCAAAAAGAACGGGCCGTACGTGAACAAGAATGAATACGGCATTGAACTGACCTACGTGATGCAGGTAACGCCCACCATGACGCTTCAGCCTGACATTCAGCTCGTGAAGAATCCCGTCAACGGCCGCCGGGGCCAGACCGCCGTGGTTTTCCAGATCCAGAACGTGTGGTCCTGGTAAGGGACCGTGCCGGAAATATTGGAAAATATTGATCGCATTTACCGGAAATCGTGTCTAAATGGAAACATATTTACCCGGATCACGCACATGAAGCGCACTGAGCTATCTTCCCTGAAGGAGGCGGAACAGGCCTCCCTGAACCATGAGATTCTAACCACATGGCGCCCCGGGGAAACCCTGGGGGAACACATGGAGCGGCGCGGCGTCAGCCGCCGGGAGTTCAACAAATGGTGCCTGAAAATGATCGCCCTGATGGGCGTGGCCTCCGTGAGCGGGGGCGTTTCCAACGCGCAGGAAATCGCGGACAAGATGGCGGGGCTCAAACGGCCCGTGGTTATCTGGCTCCAGCTTCAGGAATGCACCGGGTGCCTGGAAAGCACCATCCGCAGCTATAACGAGGAGATCGGGGACATGGTGCTTTCCGCCGTGTCCATGCCGTATGTGGAATTGCTCATGGCCCCCTCCGGGGAGGCCGCCAACCAGGCGCTGGAAGAGGCGATCAAGGAACCCCACATCCTGGTGATCAACGGGTCCGTCCCGGTCAACGACGGCGGCATTTACTGCACTGTGGCCGGGGAAACGGTGGAACACCTGCTGCGCCGCTGCGCGGAGAACGCCTCCTACATCCTGGCCGTGGGTTCCTGCGCCTACTTCGGCTCCATCCAGGCCGCCCGCCCCAATCCCACGGGAGCCGTGGGCGTGCGGGACATCCTGACGGACCGCACGGTCATCAACGTGCCGGGCTGCCCCCCATCGGGGACGTGATCACGGCCGTGATCATGTACATTCTCACTTTTGACCGCGCACCGGAGTGCGACCTGGAAACGCGCCCCCTGATGGCGTACGGCACTCGCATCCACAATAATTGTCCGCGCCGCGCCCACTTTGACGCCGGCCAGTTCGTCAACGTGTTTGACGACGAGAACGCGCGCGAATGCTTCTGCCTGTACAAGGTGGGCTGCAAGGGGCCGGACACTTTCTCCCCCTGCCCCATTGTCAAGTGGAACGGCGGCGTCAGCTTCCCCATCCAGTCCGGGCATCCGTGCATCGGCTGCACGGAGCTGTATTTCTTCGACCGCATGACTCCTTTCTACAAGACGCTGCCCAATGTGAACGGCTTCGGCGTGGAGGCCTCCGCCAACGTGATCGGCGCAGTGGGCGTAGCCGCCGCGGGCACGGCCATCGCCGCCCATGCCGTGGGGTCAGCCATTCATTACAAGCGGCAGCACATGAAGGAGGAGGCGAACGTCTCCCTGCCCGCCTTCGGGGACGCTCCCGGCTCCCCCGACAAGGAAACTGAAGAATAGGAAGCCTTTTACACCAGATTACCATGAGCAATTACACATCAGCGGCCGTTCCGGAATCCAGCCGCGTGGTCATCGACCCCGTGACGCGCATTGAAGGCCACCTGCGGGTGGAGATGGAGGCCGGGGACGGCGTGATCAAGAACGCCTGGACGTCCACCACGCAGTACCGCGGCATTGAAGTGATCGCCTGCAAGCGTGACCCGCGCGACGTGTGGGCCTTTGTGGAACGCATCTGCGGCGTCTGCACGGGCACCCACGCCATTGCCGCGCTGGCCGCGGTGGAAGACGCCCTGCAATACCCCGTGCCCATCCAGGCCAAACTTATGCGGGACCTGGTCAGCGGCGCCCTGGGCATTCAGGACCACGTGATCCATTTCTACCAGCTCCAGGCCATGGACTGGGTGGATGTGGTTTCCGCCCTGAAGGCGGACCCGAATGAGACCGCCGCCATTGCCAAGTCCCTTTCCGACTGGCCCCTTTCCTCCGCCACGTATTTTGCCGGGGTGCAGAAGAAGCTGAAGGATTCCATCGCCCACGGACAGTATTCCATTTTTACGAACGGGTACTGGGGCCACCCCGCCTACAAGCTGCCGCCGGCGGTGAACCTGCTGGGCGTGGCGCATTACCTCCAGGCCCTCGTCTGGCAGCGGGACATGATCAAGATCCACACCATCCTGGGCGGCAAGAACCCGCACCCCAATTTCCTGGTGGGCGGCATGGCCTGCGCCATCAACATGAACAACGACCAGGCCATCAATCAGTTTTCCCTGAGCTACCTGAAGCAGCTCGTGGATACCTGCCACGATTTCATCCACAAGGTGTACTACCCGGACATCGTGGCCATTGCCGGTTTTTACAAGGATTACGCCCACATCGGCGCTTCCAACCCCAACCTGTTCTGCACCGGGGACCCGTCCGAGATCAATACCGGGGCCCCCGCCGGAAAGGGCATGATCAAGCCGGGCGTGCTGCTGAACGGGGATTACAAGAATGTCCTTCCCTTTGACCAGGACAAGATCAAGGAGTTCGTCACCAGCGCGTGGTACAAGTACACGGAGGGCCGGGACGCGGGGCTGGCCCCGTACGACGGCCAGACGGACGCGGATTACAATGGCCCCAGACCGCCCTACAAATGGCTTTCCGACCGGCCCCAGTACACCTGGGTGAAGGCTCCGCGCTACGACGGCCACGCCATGGCCGTGGGGCCGAACGCCCGCATGATGATCGGCTACGCCCAGGGCGTTCCCGCCATCGTGGAACGGGTGGACGCCGCCTGCGACAAACTGGGGCTGCCGCGCGACAACGCCTTCATGAATTCCACGCTGGGCCGCGTGTACGGCCGCGCCCTGGACGCCATGATCAACGTGGACATGATGGTGAACCAGCTCCAGGAAATGACGAACCGCATCAAGAACGGGGAAACCGCCACCTTCAACCCGGAGAAATGGGAGCCTGAGACATGGCCTTCCTCCTGCAAGGGGGTGGGCTGGGTGGAAGCCCCCCGCGGCAGCCTCAGCCACTGGGTAAGGATTGAAAACGGCCAGACGGTGAATTACCAGGCCGTGGTTCCCAGCACCTGGAACAGTTCCGGACGGGACGCGGAAGGCCAGATGGGGCCGTACGAGTATTCCCTGGCCCACACCGGAACGCATCCGCTGGTGGACCCGTCCCGCCCCGTGGAGCCCCTGCGCACCATTCACAGCTATGATCCGTGCCAATCCTGCGCCGTCCATCTGTTTGACGAAGAGGGAGAGGCCATTCTGACCAGACAGGACCCGTGAAAACAACCCTCATCAATGAAGACCTCACCCTGGTGGTGGAGGACGCCATTCCGGCCAGCACCGTTTACTCTCCGGAGGAAATCCTGGCGCTGGCCGTGTGCGCCTCCCCCAACGGGAGCACGGACCCGGGGGACCTGGCCCTGCTGCACGCCGCACGGGAACGCGGCATTCAGCTGAATTACGCCCAGCAGGCGGATTCCTGGGAGGCCCCGTCCAGGGAACGCCATTACAGCACCGCCGTGCTGAAAGCCGCAGACAAGGAAGACGCCGTCCCCTTCATGGTGGCCCGCGGCAACCTGAACGCCCTGGAAAAACTGTGCGAGGTCAGCAATCTGGAAAAGGAACGCATGAACAAGGCTTTTGAAGCCTATGATCCATCCGGCTTCCAGCCCGTGGGGATTGCCGTGCACCGCTCCGGCGCCCCGTGGCGCCTGCTGGGCGTGGTGCCCATGCACGCCATGCGGGACGTGCGCCATCTTTCCAAGGCCAAGGCCAATTTCCGCTACTTCCACGTCTGGGACTGGCCGCTGCGGGTGCTGCACTGGACATGGGTGTTCTGCATCATCGGCCTGGCCGCCACGGGCATCTGCATTGCGGAAGGCTGGTTCCTGAAAATGGGGGACCTGCACGGCGCCTTCCAGTTCGGCACGCTCCGCTTCGTCCATTACGCCCTGGGCTGGACGCTGGTGGTGGTGATGATGCTCCGCTTTTCCTGCTTTTTCATGGCCTCCAACAAGTACCAGAGCTTCCGGGCGCTGTTCCCCGTCTCCAGACAGCAGTGGAAGGACCTGTACACCACGGCGGTGGACTACGTTTTTGCGCGGAGCTACGACGGCCCGCGCTACATCGGCCACAATCCTCTCCAGCAGTGGACATACACGGGCGTGTACGTCCTGTTCACCACCATGATCGTCACCGGGCTGGCCCTGTACGCCCTGTACGAGCCGCGCCACTGGTTTTACCACTGGTTCATGCCGCTGAACGACCTGATCGGGGTTCCGTACGTGCGCCTGATCCATCTGATCGGCATGTGGTGCTTCATCATCTTCGCCATGATCCACGTGTACCTGTCCATCCTTTCCGGGAACGTGGACCGGGACGGCACCATCTCCTCCATGTTCAGCGGCGGCCGCTGGCTGCGCAAGGGAGTGAAGTTCAGGGATGAATAATACCGGATCAACGTTCATGGAAGCTGAAGAATATACGGAAGCCCTGCGAGGCTGCCCCGTGAAGGGGAACGCCTACCCCGTGCTCGTGCTGTGCGTGGGCAATCCGCTCATGGGGGACGACGGAGTGGGCGTGGAGCTGGCGAAACGGCTCCAGGAGCGGGACTACGGCCCGCTGGTCCATGTGGAGGAGGGAGGCACCCTGGGCATGACGCTGCTGCCCCTGCTGGAAGACGCGGACACGGTCATCCTGGTGGACGCCGTGAAGACGGGGGCCGCACCGGGCACGCTCGTCACGCGTAGCAAGGAGGAGCTCCCGCGCCATTTCTCCCACGTCATTTCCCCGCACCAGATAGGCATGAAGGAGGTGCTGGGCGCCGCCCAGCTTTGCGGCACCCTGCCGCGCGCCATCACGCTGGTGGGGGTGGAGGCCGCGCACACGGATTTCTGCCAGCCCATGTCCGCAGAGGTGCGGGCGGCCATGCCGCAGGCCCTGGAGCTGATTGAACGCCTCATTGCCCGCGCGGCGGAGGACTGCGCGGACCGGGAAAACGCCCATGCATGAAGTAGGCATCATGGAAGGGGCGCTGGACATGGCGCGCCGCTTCATGGAAGAAAACGGCGGCTCCCGGCTGGTGCGCGTGCACATGACCATCGGCAGCCTGAGCGGCGTGGTGCCTGACGCCCTGCAATCCGCCTTTCTGGCCCTGAAAGAGGCCTACGCGGCGGAGAACGCCGCCCTGGAGGTCACCTGGGTGGAGGCTCTTTGCCGCTGCGACGACTGCCAAGAGGATTTCCTTTTCACGGACCACGGCTACATCTGCCCCGGCTGCGGGGAGCCCGCCCTGGCCATCCTCCGGGGGCGGGAGCTGGAGCTTACCCGCGTGGAATGGGAGTGACGTCCGGTCCTCCTTTCACCTCCTTTCTCTATTCCGCTCCCATCCGTAAAAAATCAGGAAATTTACCCGAACATTTTCCACTTCCGGACGGTCAAACATATTGGCGTACTATCACTACGCCGCAAATTCCAACCCAGCTGTAGAACCAATACCATGAGCAATATCAATCCATTCATCCTGACGGGAATGATGCCGCTTTCAGCGTCATCCATGAACCGCGTTTCCTACATGTGCCCGGTCACCATCACCAATGACGTGGTCCAGGGGCAGACGGATGTTCAGGATTCCCTGACCATTGACGCCGGAGGCAGCCTTTATATCATCAACGCCCCCGTTTATGTGGGCGGCCCCAACCAGCCGGACCACGGCCACGGCACCGCCCACCTGGCCGTCCGCAACGGAGGCACCCTGACGCTCATCGGCAACCTGCCGGACCACATGACCATGTTCCTGGGGGACAAGGCCAACGGGAGCCTGGAGATCAACGGCGGCCGCGTGCTGATGGGACAGGGGCGCATCCAGGGAGCCAGGGAGCACGAAGGGCGCATCATGATGACGGACGGCTGGCTTTTTGCCTCGGAGATAGACCTGCCCTGCGACGGCTCGGAGTTCGTCATCAGGCACGGGCTGGCCCGTATCAAAAAACTGACGGGGAGCGTTTCCACCCACATTTACGGGGGCGTTCTTCATGTGAAGGAATACGCCCATTGCGACCGCATTCATTTGGTGGACAACGGAGTGCTGCTGCTCGGCAGCATCACCAGCCAGCCTTCCGCGGACGTCATGGCCGGGGCGGGCATCAATTTCCGCGGGGACGGAGGCGCCCTGGTCATCCGCGTGCCGCACCCGGAAAAGGCGCTGACCCGTACGCGGGAGGCGGAACACGTCTTTGACGAATTGCTGAGAAGGGGCAAGCTGTACCACGACAACGAACCCATGACCAATTTCCAGGGATTCCACATGAGGGAATTTACCGGCCACGACAGCCTGACCTACGCCGCCCTGCGCCCCGCCGCCCAGCTTCATTCCGACCAGAACCAGGTCACGCGCCTGCTGCATACCTTCATGTACGGCGGCAGCGACCGGGAAATACCCATCTGAATACAGGCGCTCAGGAGAGATTGGCCGGCCGGCAACCCATAGCCGGAAGGCAGGATAATTCCCCTCTGCCGGATTCCGCATCTTCCTTTAACCGGGAAAGATAAAAGCTTTCCTTTTTTCTATTCCTCCACCGCAACGGTCCCGCGAGAACACGGCCTCCCCGCCATGCCCCTTCATGGCAGCATTTTCCGAAGGCAAGAGCTTCCGGCCGGATGGCATTTATAATCCTGTTTTCCCGGAGCGGTACGGATTTTTTTTCCCGGCGCCAGGTTTTTATCGGCCCGCGGCAAGGAAAAGAACCTGTTTTGCCTTTCCCGGAGAGCCTTGGCCCGAAACAGCCCCCGGGCCGCGGCAAATTTTCAGGGGACGGAACACACCCCCATCCGGCAGGACGGCCGGATTCAAAAAAGGAGGCCGCCCCGCTTGTCGCGCAGGACGGCCCCTGTTGAATGTTCTCAGGGAATCCGGGGATTACTTGATGAACGTGATCGTGAAAGGCATCTGGTACGTGTATTCCCTGTTGGCAATCTTGATCGTGTACACGATGGACAGGATGATCCACACCAAAGGAAGGATCCAAATGAACAGGAAGCCAATGAAGATCACGGTCAAAACCCCGAAGAACGCCCAAGACACAAACAGGTAAATTCCCCAGGAAATCTGGGCATTGATCACGTTCTTGCCTATCTGGTCCACCAGGGGGTAGTCCTGCTTCCAGATCAGCCAGCAAATGAGAGGAGCAACGATGTTCAAACCGGGAATAGTCCCGGTGAACAGGGAAAGCAGAGGAGAAATAGCCGTAACCAGTGCAAAATTATCACTGTTGGACTGCGGTGAAGCGGCCGGTTCGGGAGATGGCGGCGGTCCGGGATGGGGAGGAGGAACTGAAGCGGGGGAAGGAGGAGGGCCCGGC
>JAJQCV010000098.1:0-9588 GCA_021202525.1 Akkermansiaceae bacterium
GCACCAACGGCAACAGCGGAACCATCCGCGATATTTCCCTGGAAGGAACGCTGGCCGTTCCAGAACCAGCCGCGGCTTCCCTGAGCCTTCTGGGTCTGGCCGCACTGATGATGCGCCGCCGCAGGAATTGAACCGGCTCTTTCATTTTCCTTATATATGGAAGGCTATCCCGTAAACGGAGCGGCCTTCTTTTTTCGTGCATAAGCTCCCCTCTGCCGTTAGCATGCTTCCATGCCCCCTTTGGATTACAAGAAACAGGACAGGCATCTTTATCTTCCCGCGGCTGCTCCCACCGTGGTGAACGTGCCGGAAATGCAATTTTTCATGGTGGACGGCACGGGCGATCCCAATGCTCCGGACGGAGAGTATGCACACGCCCTGGAACTGCTGTACACCCTTTCCTACGCCGTCCGGATGGGAGGGAAGAAAGGCGCCTTTCCAGCTCCGGATTATCTGGAATACGTCGTCCCTCCCCTGGAAGGGCTCTGGTGGAATTCGGGGCAAAACCCTTCCGCAGATAAAAATACGTTCCGCTGGACTTCCATGATACGCCAGCCCGACTTCATCACTGCGGAGGCATTCGAGTACGCGCGGATGAACGCCATGAAGAAAAAGCCCCATTTAAACATGGAAACAGTGCGCATGGCTTCCTTTGTGGAAGGGCTCTGCGTGCAATCCCTGCACACAGGTTCCTATGACGATGAACCAGCCACGCTGGCCCGCATGCATGCTTTCATGGAGCAGTCGGGGCTGCACCCGGATACATCAGGTATGCGGGCACATCATGAGATTTACCTGTCGGACCCTCGCAAGACGCCTGCGGAACGTCTGAAAACCGTGTTGCGCCTTCCGGTGCTGAAAGCGTAATGCCGCGCTTCCCGCTTCCTATTCGTTGTCTATGAAGTAGGCCTGCAGGATGCAAATGATATGCAGGACAATGGGAACCAAGGCAAAGACGAACCAGTACAGCAGGCCGTAAGCCGCGCCCACCACTAGGAACCAGACAATGGCCTGGACGAAGTGGCCCTTGTACAATTGCCCCAGGCCGGGGACGAACAAACTTAAAACAGCTGCCAGGAATGATTTCATATGCTTAAAAAAATAGAATTGATCCGGACGGCCTCTTCTGCACGCCCCTCACGCATTGAGAGCCGCTGTTCCGGCTTCCTGTTCAATATCACCGGACGCACGCTGTCATGAATGACGGATTTCCGCCCCCGTGCCGGAGCGGCCGTTCACGCCGCAGCCGATGAAAACCGTGCGGCGGTCATGCTCCGGTCTTGACCGGAAGGAAGGCTGTGTTACCCTCGCCGCGCACAGGGCACTCACGTTAGAAGAGTAAGGAAGCATCATGTCCATTGAATTGACTCGCAATTTCTCCATCATCGCGCACATCGACCACGGAAAGACCACCCTTTCCGACCGGTTGCTGGAAAAGACGAATACCATTTCCGACCGGGAAAAGCAGGACCAGCTTCTGGACGCCATGGACCTTGAACGGGAGAAGGGCATCACGATCAAATCCCACCCCGTCACCATCTTTTACAAGGCCAAGAACGGAAAAACCTACAAGCTCAACCTGCTGGACACTCCCGGCCACGTAGATTTTTCCTATGAAGTGTCCCGTTCCCTGGCCGCCTGCGAAGGGGCCCTGCTCATCGTGGACGCGGCCCAGGGCGTGGAAGCCCAGACACTGGCCAACATGCACCTGGCCATGGACCTGAACCTGGCCATCATTCCGGTCATCAACAAGATCGACCTGCCGAGCGCCAACCTTCCCAACGTGTACCGCCAGCTGGAAGACATCGTCTGCATTCCCCATGAGGAAGCCATTCACGCTTCCGCCAAGATGGGAATCGGCATTGATGAAATCCTAGAGGCCGTCGTGGAACGGGTACCGGCGCCCAAAACGGAGGAAGACGGCCTCCTGCGCGCCCTGGTGTTCGACTCCGTCTATGACGCCTACCGCGGCGTCGTGTCCTACGTGCGCGTTATCTCCGGAAGCGTGCAGCGGGGCATGAAGGTAAAGCTTTTCGCCACGGATGAAGTGTATGAGGTCAAGGAAGTGGGGATTTTCACGCCCAAAATGACAAAAACGGATACGCTGGAAGCCGGGGACGTGGGCTACATTATCGCGAACATGAAGTCCGCTTCCGACGTCAAGATCGGGGATACCTACACGGATTGCATGCGCCCCTGCCCTGAACCGCTGCCCGGCTTCAAGGAAATCCGGCCCATGGTCTTTTCCGGCATTTACCCGGTCGATTCCTCCGATTTTGAAGCGCTGAAGGCCGCCATGGCCAAGCTCCAGATCAATGACGCGGCCTTTTCCTTCCAGGCGGAATCCTCCGTAGCCCTCGGCTTCGGCTTCCGCTGCGGCTTCCTGGGGCTGCTCCACATGGAAATTATCCAGGAACGCCTGCGCCGGGAATTCAACATGGACATCATTTCCACGTATCCTTCCGTGATCTACGAAGTGACCAAGACCAGCGGAGAGGAAATGCAGGTGGACAATCCCAGCCTGCTCCCGGAACCCCAGGAAATCCAGGAGATCCGGGAACCCATCGTCAAGGTGTTTATCATGCTCCCCGGCGAATACATCGGGGACATCATGCAGCTCGTCCTGGAGAAACGCGGCAGTGTGGACAATACGGAGACCATTGACGATACACGCGTCATGCTCACCTGCACCGTGCCGCTGGCGGAAATCCTGGTGGATTTCAACGACAAGCTCAAGTCCATGACCCGCGGCTACGGCTCCATGGATTACGAATACTCCGGCTACCAGGCCGCCAAGCTGATCAAGATGGACATGCTCATCGCCGGGGAACCGGTGGACGCCTTCTCCATGATCGTCCACCAGGACAAGGCGGCCTCCCGCGGCCGGGAACTGGCGGAACGGCTGAAAAACGTCATCCCCCGCCAGCTTTTCACCGTCGCCATCCAGGCCTGCATCGGCGGCAAGATTATCGCCCGCGAAAGCATCTCCCCCATGCGCAAGGACGTTACCGCCAAATGCTACGGCGGCGACGTGACCCGCAAACGCAAACTTCTGGAAAAGCAGAAGGAAGGGAAAAAGCGCATGAAGGCCATCGGGAAAATCAACATTCCGCAGGAAGCCTTCATCAAGGTACTGAAAACAGGAGACTAGCAGCAGCCTTCCGGGGTTCCGGTTTCAGGGCTCCGGAATTCCTGTTGCGGAAGGCTTTCCGTTATGTTATCAGATCGGACATGAGTTTGTTCAGGCCCTTCATGCTCATAACGGCATCCCTCCTCCTGGCCTCCTGCGCGGGAACATCTCCGGATGCAAACAAGCCGAAAGTCCGGAAAAGCCTTTCCGAACAGTTGCAGGACAATCTGGCCTCATCCATCGCCAACGTTCCCCCCTCACTGATGGGGAACGGCCCCGGAACACAGCAGGCCACCCAGTTGACCGCCTCCACCCAGGAGGAAATGCTGGCAAGTGCGGACAGCGGCGCCGTGTTTTTCACGGACCCCTATAATTCAGACGCATCCATTCCCGGCCTGGATGAAGCCTTCACGCGGAAAAAGGAAAACCAGCGGTGGATACAGAGTTATTCATCTGCCCTCCGGGAAGCCCAGAGAACCGGGTATCCCATCCTGATCTGGTTCCACCATTCCAAGGGAAGCCCCCCCAGCAGGAAGCTGGCTGCGGACCTGCTCCACACACGGGAGTTCGAGGAATGGGCCAAGGAAAATATCATCCGCGTCTGCTATGACCAGGCGGAAGAATTTGAAAGCGAGCCGAACGCCAAAAAGCGCAGGCAGATGAAGGATTATGTCGGCAAGGCCCCTTCCCTGTTCGGGGTCAGGGGCACGCCCGTGCTGCTGATCATGTCTCCGGACGGCACCAAGGTGGATACCCTCCGCGGTTATTACAACGGTCAAAGCCGCCTTTATTTCGACCAGATTAAAAACAGCGTCAAATTGGCGAACCAGCAGTATGAAAAATTCAAAGAAACCCTGATCCCCAAAGGCTACAGGACCTGGACCGGGGCAAACGGCAATACCCTGTTCGCCAAACTTTCACGCTATTCGGAAAAGGATCAGGCCATCTGGCTCCAGGAATTCGACGGCCACCAGAATAAAACCTCCCTGAGAAGCCTTAGCGAGGAAGACAGGAAATGGATTCTGGATCAAAAGGCGGCTCGGAAGGCTTCCTCACCCAGAACCGGAAGGCTCTAGTCTCTTTCATTCCTCTTTTCCCAATTGAAATTCTCTTCGGAAGCGTTTTCCCATCCGGATATTTTTCCGAACCGTTCATGTCATTACGGCGTCCCTCTGGTCTGTTTTTTACCTTGCAAGAGAGAACGGGAGTGCTAGTGTATTTCAAATGTCTCCATTTCATGGAGGACCACTCGCCGGGAAATTCTCTGCACTGCCTCTTTCCTGGTATTTTTTCACTATATTGTCATATCCCATGCACCAATATCTAACGAACGGCCTGCTGCTGGCGGCCTGCTCCGCCTCCCTGGCATTCAGCGCGCAGCCCAAAGAGGAAGACCAACGGCCCAATATTCTGGTTATTGTCACGGACGATCATTCCTACCAGACCCTGGGCACTTGTGAAAAAGATTCTCCCATGCCCTACCCGAATTTCCGCAAGCTGGCGGACGAAGGCATGGTGTTCGACCGCAGCTACTGCGCCAACTCCCTTTGCGGCCCGTCCCGCGCCTGCATTTACACGGGCCGCCACTCCCATATGAACGGCTACCTGTTCAATGAGCACGCCGCCCCCTTTGACGGTTCTCAGCCCACTTTCCCCAAGATGCTTCAGAAGGCCGGATACCAGACGGCCATTGTAGGCAAATGGCATCTGGAAGCCATTCCGCCGGATGCCAGGGGAGACATGTCCAAGTATGAGTCCAATCCCACCGGATTCGACTACTGGGAAATTTTCCCCGGCCAGGGCAACTATTTCAACCCAGATTTCATCACTCCAGGCAAGGACGGCAAACGCGTGGTGAAGACGGAACCCGGCTACGCCACGGAGCTGGTCACGCAAAAAAGCCTCAAGTGGCTGGACCAGCGTGACAAGACGAAGCCCTTCATGCTTGTCGTGGGCCACAAGGCGCCCCACCGCTGCTGGTGCCCTTCCATCCAGAATCTGGGACGCGCCAAGCAGTATGCGGACCTTGCCGATCCGCCCGCCAATCTGGAAGACGACTTCGCCAACCGCCCGGAATTCCTGAAAATGACGGAACAGACGCTGCTCAACCATTTCAATGTGTGGTCCGACGAACACCTGATCAAGGAAGTGGTTCCGGAAGATATCCAGAAGATGCTGTCGTGCCCTGAATCCAAGACTCTCCACACCAAGTACGACTGGGAAATGCCGGAATGGGTGCGCATGGACCCGCAGCAGAAGGAAGCCTGGTACAATTACCACAAGGCCCGCACCCTCCAGCTTGTGAAGGACATCCGCAGCGGCAGGGTCAAGACCAAGAATGATATCCTGCTCCGCCGCTGGCGCCATTACATGGAAGATTACCTGGGCACCGTGCTTTCCGTGGATGAAAGCATCGGGGAAATCATGGATTACCTGAAGAAGAACGGCCTGGAGAAAAACACCATCGTCCTCTATTGCGGGGACCAGGGTTTCTACATGGGAGAACACGGCCTGTACGACAAGCGCTGGATTTTCGAGGAATCCTTCCGGATGCCCCTCATCATGAAGTGGCCGGGACACATCAAGCCCGGCGTGCGTTCCAACGCCATGGTGCAGGAACTGGACTACGCCCCCACTTTCTGTGAAGTGGCCGGAGCCGCCACCCCGGAAAACATGTCTACCTTCCAGGGGCGCAGCCTCACGCCGCTGTTCAAGACGGGAGAACACCCGGACTTCAAGGACCGTCCGCTGTATTACGCTTTCTATGAAAATCCCGGGGAACACAACGCTCCGCGCCACGACGGCCTCCGTACGGAACGCTATACTCTTTCCTACCTCTGGACCAGCGACGAATGGATGCTTTTCGACAACCACAAGGACCCTGCCCAGATGGTGGACGTTCATGCCAAGCCGGAGTATGCGGAAACCATGAAGGAACTTAAAAAACTGTATCACCAGCTCCGCAAGGACTGCCAGGTTCCGGAAGGTTTTCCCGGCGCCACGGGCAAGCTGTCCGTCACCCCCAGATGGGACTGTGGGACCGGCAAGAATTGAAAAGCCTCCGCACTCCATTGCTCCACATCTGAAAAAGGCCGCATGGCGGCACGCAATTCTTACAACAGCCAATCAAACCAAACAAGACCTGACACCAGTCACTATATATGAAAGCATTCCTATTTGCGGCAGCGTTCCTCTGCTCCCTTTGCTGGGCCGGAATCAACCCCTACAACATCATTCCGGAGCCCGTCAAGGTGAGGACCGCCTCCGGCACTACCAAGAACCTCAAAATCCTGAACGAACAGAAAGTTTCGGGACTTGGCAATGAAGGCTACACCATGAAGCTTACGCCCGGCGGCGTGGAGCTGCGCTACACCACGCCCAATGGAAAAGCCATGGCCATGGCAACCCTCCTCCAGCTTCAGGACCAGCTCTCGGATACTCCGGCCGGGCTGCCTTGCGGCAGCATCCAGGATGCGCCGGACTTCGGCTGGCGCGGCATGATGGTGGATGTGGGCCGCTACCACTACCCGATGAAGGAACTCTACAATTTTGTGGACGCCATGCACTACTACAAGTACAACGTCCTGCACCTGCACCTGACGGAAGACCAGGGCTGGCGCCTGCCCGTTCCGGGCTACGACAAGCTCCGCACAATCGGAGCCGTCCGCCCCTCCGCCCCGCCCAACCAGGGGAACGCCCTGCTGGCCAATGAAGGCATGTACACCAAGAAGGAACTCCAGGACCTGGTGGCCTATTGCAAGGCGCGCGGCATCCAGGTGCTGCCGGAAGTGGAAATGCCCGGCCACAATATGGCGCTGGCGGCTTCCTACCCGGAATTCTGCTGCAATACCAAGCGCGCCCAGTTATGGACGCACGGCGGCGTTTCCTCCAAGCTGATCTGCCCCCAGAAACCGGGAACCCAGAAGTTCATCAAGGACACGTTTGACACGGTCAAGCAAATCTTCCCCTTCGACTACGTGCACATCGGCGGCGACGAATGCCCCATGGGCGACTGGAAGAAGTGCCCGGACTGCCAGGCGGCACGCGCCAAGAAGGGCCAGGGAGATGATGTGGAAGCCCAGATGAGCGATTTCACGAAGAGCCTGGGCGCCCTTCTTGCCAAAAACAAGAAAAAGCCCGTCCTGTGGTATGACATCAACAAAGGTTACTACCACAAGGGAGAAACCGTCATGTCCTGGCTGCCGGGAGAATTCCCCCGCTGCATCGACAAGACGAAGGAACAGGGAATCGACCTGATCGTCACTCCCCAGTACAAGTATTACCTGGCCCGCACCCAGATGAAGTTCCCGAAGGACGACGTGCGCGCCCGGCCCGGCGGCGGCCCCATCCTGCTCAAGGACTGCTATAACTTCGACCCCCGCAACGGACGGGACAAAAACGACGTCAAGCACATCAAGGGCATCAACCTGTGCATGTGGGCGGAATGGATTCCCTCCGGGGAACTGCTGATGTACATGACCTATCCGCGGGCCATGGCCGTCTCCGAAACCGCCTGGGGCAACCACAAGAACCGTCCCAGCCTGGAAGACTTCGAGAAGAAGATGGAAACCCACAAGAAGCATTTCCAGAAGCGTTTCGGCTATACGCTGGAACGTACGGTCGAGAACAAGCCTTACCGCGAAAAGTTCATCACCCAGGAGCAGATCGACCGCATTAACGAGAACTACAAAAAGGGTCAGCAGAACGCGGACAAGTAGTTTTTCCACCTTTTCAGAGCCATTCGATTCATTCAGGACGGGGACACGGGCAACCGCATGTCCCCGTTCTTTTTTTCCCGCTTGACCGGACGCGGCTCTTCCCTTCTAATCGTCCCGCCATGTTACACCTTTACGATACCCGCACCCGGAAGGCACAGGAGATTTCCCCGATGGACGGAAAAACGCTGCGCTTCTACTGCTGCGGCCCTACGGTGTACGCTCCCGCCCACATCGGCAATTTCCGCACCTTCATCATGCAGGATGTGTTCCGCCGCGTCGTGGAACTGGGAGGAACGGCCACCACGCATGTCCGCAACCTGACGGACGTGGACGACAAGACCATCCGCGACTCACGCAAGGCGGCCGTCACGCTGGCGGAATTCACCGCTACATGGGCGGACAAATTCCACCGTGACTGCCAGGCCCTCAACTGCCTCCCCCCGCATGTAGAGCCCTCCGCCGTCGCCCACATTCCCGAGCAGATAGAGATGGTGAAAGCCCTCGTGGAAAGAGGCCACGCCTACCCTTCCGAAGACGGGTCCGTGTATTTCAGGATTTCCTCCTTCCCGGAATACGGCAGTCTTTCCCATTTGGACAAGCGGGAACTGGATCTCGGCAAAACCGCCAACGCCCGTTCCAATGCAGACGAGTATGAGAAGGACTCCGTGGCGGATTTCGTGCTTTGGAAAAGCCGCCGTCCGGAAGACGGAGACAACTACTGGCCGTCCCCGTGGGGAGAAGGGCGCCCCGGCTGGCATCTGGAATGCTCCGCGATGATCCACAAATACTTCGGCAATGATTTCGACCTTCATTCCGGCGGTGTGGACCTCGTCTTCCCCCACCATGAGAACGAAGTGGCCCAATCGCGCTGCGCCTGCGGAGGCGGCTTTGCACGCCTGTGGTTCCACATCGCCCACCTGCTGGTGGACGGAGGTAAAATGTCCAAGTCCCTGGGCAACATGTACACGCTGGAAGATCTGGTGAAACTGGGCCACAAAGCGGAAGCCGTGCGCTACGTGCTGGCGGGCGGCTACTATCGCAGGCCGCTGAATTTCACCCTTTCCTCCCTGGAAGATGCAAAAGCCGCCCTGAACCGCATGGCCAAATTTGACGCACAACTCCGGACCGCCGCAGGAACGGATACCGTCCCTTCCTATGACGAGTTCCGCACGTCGCGCCCCGAACTGGGGTCTTTCCAGCCTGCCTGGGACAGCCTGAACGATGACCTGAACACTCCGGAGGCCCTGGGCCACGTCTTCACCGCCATAAAAAAGGCGGACATTCCCTCCCTGTCTCCGGAAGAAGCGCTTCATATGCGGCACGCGTTCCATTTCATTCTGAATGCCTTCGGCATCGTCCTGCCGAAAGAGGAAAAGGAAGAAGCACCGGAGGAAGTGCGCACGCTGGCGGAACAGCGCTGGCAGGCCAAGCAGAACAGGGACTGGGCGGAAGCCGACCGTCTCCGGGCGGAAGTGACGGCCCTGGGCTGGACCATCAAGGACCGGAAGGATGGCTACGACATCGTCAAGAACTAAGACGGGACATTCCTGACAATCCGTCAAGCAACAATCAGGCATCCGGGCAGTACTTTTCCAGTATTGCCCGGATCTTTTTCGATCAGGACAAAAAGAAGCTGATTTTTACCATTCCTTTCGTATTTCATTAATTAATTGGTTAATCCCATTAAAACCGTTAAAACGTGTTTCAGGGGGACAACCAAAAAACAAAACCCGGCCATTT
>JAJQCV010000098.1:9598-30355 GCA_021202525.1 Akkermansiaceae bacterium
GGATAATGTTATTGAATATTCATTCCCACAATCCCTTCCTGTTTCAAGAGTTTTTTATTTTGCTCTTTTCAACTTTTTTAAAGCGCTTTGCATCAAAAATTGTCGTTGACTCCGGATTACAAATTCGCTTTGATCTGGCCATGCGCAAAAGCTTGGTGACTATATTTTTCTCCAGCGTCATGGTGGCTGCGGCATTCCTGGCTTCAAACGCCGATGCCTCCACCCTGCTTTACGGTTTGGATTTCAATAATTTGAACGGCCAGAATTTAACCAACCTGGGGAGCGGAACAACCGCTATCGGCAAAACAAGCGGGTACATCAACTGGGGCGGAGACAATATTCCCCTTGCCGATGGAGGCTATGCCCACCGGGTCAATGGCGGAACATTCAATATCACCAGCAGCAGCGGTATTGACGGCATCAACCTTTCCACCGGGTTCAGCGTCGGCCTCCATCTGAAGAACGGCAACAATCCTGTCTGGCAGAATGCCCTTTCCATCACATTCGGCACCACAACCATCAGGGTGGAAATGACTTCTTCCAACCAGTGGGTGATTTACAATGGAGCTTCCCTGGGTATTCCGGAAGGCACTCTTCTCTTCCAGGCAGACCCCGGCAACTGGGATTATCTGGGCCTGACCTTCCAAGGCGACAAATTGAATGTGTACAAAAACGGCCAGTTGACCAATACCGTTACGACCGGACTTTCAGATTCCACCCTCGTTACCGGCATCAGAGGCGGAGGAGAGCATGCCACTACTACCTCCCAGGTTTATATAGACAACGTAGCCGTTTATAACGGCGTGCTCAATGGCAACGATTTTGCCTACCTGAGCCAGCATGCCATGCCTTCCGAACTGGTTCCGGAACCGGCAGTCTCTTCCCTGGGCCTGCTGGGACTGGCTTCCCTGCTTGTGCGCAGAAGGAGAAAATAGATTCCCGCCTTTAAAAATTTCAATGCCGTTTTCTCCCACGGGAAAGCGGCTTTTTCTTTTCCGGCCACAAGGCACTTCCTGCCGGATATTCCGGCATGACTGAAATATGAGTGCCCTCTGCGGAGCTTACGAATATTTGTGGTTGATCATACCCGCAAGGGCCTACAGAATGCGCCGAGCTTTTTCCGTTCACTTTTTCATGCCGCGCCGCCAAAAAACCCTTGGGCACATTGCCGCCCTGCTGACTATCCTGATCTGGGGTACAACCTTCGTCTCCACCAAAGTGCTGTTGCGGGATTTCACGCCCGTTACGGTACTCTTCACGCGCTTTGTCATCGGCTACGTCTTTCTCTGGTGCCTGAAACCGCGCTGGATGCCTTTCTCCGGCTGGAAAAAGGAATTCCTGTTTGCCGGAGCCGGTTTGACAGGAGTCACCCTGTATTTCCTGCTGGAAAACATTGCCCTGACGTACACGCTGGCTTCCAACGTGGGAATCATCGTGGCCGTGGTGCCCTTTTTCACAGCCCTTCTGGCCCACTTCCTGATCAAGGGGGAACGGTTCACGCCACGTTTTTTCCTTGGTTTTGTCGCCGCGTTCTCAGGCATCTTCCTCATCATGGCGAATGGGGCCTTCGTTCTGGAACTGAACCCGGCAGGCGACCTGCTGGCCCTGGGGGCGGCCTTTGTCTGGGCGGTTTATTCCATCCTGATGAAGAAAATCGGCGTCAATACGTCCAACATGGTGGCCTGCACACGCCGCATTTTCTTCTACGGCATCGTGATGATGGTGCCGGCTCTGTTCCTGCTGCCGGTGAACTTTGACTGGGATCTGTTCATCCGGCCCGTCAACGCTGCCAATCTGCTGTATCTGGGCTTCTTTGCCTCCGCCCTGTGCTTCCTGGCCTGGAGCCGGGTGGTGGAAGTGCTGGGAGCCGTCAAATCCAGCGTTTATATTTACATGGTCCCTGTTGTGGCCGTGATAGCTTCCGCTTTCATCCTGGGGGAAACCCTGACATGGATTTCCATGACGGGGATTCTTCTGACACTTTGCGGCGTCATGATTTCCGAATACAGGAAAAAAGGCTGAGTACTGCAAACCAGTGAGGCCCTTTCCAGAAAGACCGCTAAATTCATTTACATATTGATATATAGAAGGGAACAGCAGGAATTTCCTTTCCCCGGATTCTAAATCCGGAGTCAACATTAAACGATGAGAAAAAGGAAATTCTGAAGGATAAACAGGAAGATAAGAAAAAATAACATGCAACTTCCAACTGTCCGGAGAAGGCCTGGTTGTCCCGGAACCGGCCACCGCTTCCTCAGGTCTGGCCGGAATGGCTTTTCCGCTGATGCGCCGCCGCAAAAAATAAATTCATCTCATAAAAGTTTTTGTGAAAATCCGCTCCAGCCCTGGAGCGGATTTTCCATTTCCAGGGATTTCTCCACAGGAATTCGTGTTTGATAAAAACTGCCTCAGACAGTTTCCGCTTCAATGCGAGCCTCCGTTTCCTCAATTTCTTCGGAAAGTTCCGCCCATTGGGAGAAACAAGCTTCCAACTGACGGTCCGCCTGCTGGAAACGCATGGTCAATTCCATCACCGCATCCGTGTCCGCCGCTGTTTCCGGCTGTTCCAGACGGGCCGTGATGTCCGTTTTTTCCGTTTCCAGGCGGCTTATTTCCGCTTCCAGGCCTTCCAGTTTTTCCTGGAGGGGACGAAGCAGGCGCGTCTTTTTCTGGCGAATTTCCGCCTCCATGCGCCTGCGCGCCTTCCGGTCCGGTCCGCCGCCCTGCTCCGTTCCTCCCGCAGCGGCAGAACGCGCTGTAGCGCCCAGGGCCTGGTCGCGCTCCACCTTTTCCAGATAATCGGATACGTTGCCGATGTACAGGCGCGGCTTTTCCCCCGGTACGAATTCCAGCACTTTGGTAACAATGGGGTCCAGAAAGCTGCGGTTGTGGGAAACAATGCAGTAGGAACCCGGATATTCGGCCAGGGCTTTTTGAAGGACCTGCTGGGACTGAATGTCCAAATGGTTCGTCGGTTCGTCCAGGATCAGGAAATTGGCGGGATGCAGCAGCATGCAGACCAGGGCCACGCGGGAGCGTTCCCCACCGGACAGCACGCCTACGCTTTTGTGCACGTCGTCCCCCCGGAACAGGAAACAGCCCAGCAGGTTCCGCACCATGGGGGCGGATTCCCGCGTTGCGGCCGCTTCCACGCATTCCAGCACCGTCTTGTCCGGGTCCAGATCGTCGGCGTGAGTCTGGGAGAAGAAGGCGATCCGGGTATGGTGGCCCATCGTGACGCGGCCCGCAGTCGGTTCCTCCCCGCCGGAGACAAGGCGGGAAAAGGTGGACTTGCCCGCTCCGTTCACGCCTACGATGGCGATGCGGTCGCCCTTGACGATTTCAAAGTCGAAATTGTCCAGAATGGAAATGGGGCCGTAATTTTTGGAGACCTTTTCCAGCTTGACGACGGAATGGCCGCCCGCCGGAGGAGTGGGGAAGTGAAAGTCCATCACGGCGTCGTCTTCCTCCACCTCAATCAGTTCCACCTTTTCCAACTGCTTGATGCGGGACTGCACGAGGGAAGCTTTCGTGGCCTTGTAGCGGAAGCGGTCGATGAATTCCTTCGTTTTGGCGATTTCCCGGTCCTGGGCCTTTTTCTGGCGCAGAAGGATTTCCTTCCTCAGTTCGCTTTCCTTCAGGAAGTAGGAGAAGTTCCCCGCATATTCCTCCGCACGGCCATGATAAAAGGCGATTGTCCGGGAAACCAGGGAATCCAGCAGGGCCACGTCATGGGAAATGATCACGATGGCTCCGCGGTAGGTGCGCAGATATTGTTCCATCCACCGCTGGGACTGGATATCCAAATGGTTGGTGGGTTCGTCCAGCAGCAGCACTTCCGGCTCGCGGAGAAGAAGCTTGGCCAGGGCGATGCGCATTTGCCAGCCGCCGGAGAATTCCCCGCAGTCCCGGTCGAAATCCCGGTCCTTGAATCCAAGGCCGCGCAGAATGGATTCCGTCCGCGGCCGGAGACGGGCGGTGTCATGGGCGTGCAGCACGAGCTCCAGCTCCCCGATTTCATTGAGCACTTCGGAATAGGCGGCGGAACGGGGGTCCAGCCCGGCCATGTCCTGTGTCAGCGTGTCAATACGCTCCTGAATGTCCATCAGGTCCGCAAAAGCCGACATGGCTTCGTCAACCAGTTTGCGTCCCCGGACGTGAATGCCCTCCTGCGGCAAATAACCCACCTGGCAGTGCCTGGAATGGATGATGGAACCGGAGTCCGGCTCATTGAGGCCGGCAATGCATTTCATCAGCGTGGATTTGCCCGCGCCGTTATGCCCCGCCAGGGCAATGCGCTCCCCGTCCTCAATCGTGAAGGAGAGATCGTTGAACAATACGCGGGCGCCATATTGCACGCGCAGATTTTGAACGGCCAGAACCATATGCCGGAATCAATCATCGGGACAGGCGGCGCGGAAAACGTTCCGGGAACGTTTCTGCGCCGCCTGCGCCGTTTTTCCTTTTAATCCTTATTTGCCGAGGGTCTTGTTCCACGCGGCGATGCGGTCGGCCTGCTCCGTGAACAGGTCGGCGGTATCGTCTTCAATCGTGATGCGGGAAATGGTGTCCCCCTGCTTGATGGAGTCAACCACGTCCTGACCTTCCGTCACTTTGCCGAAGACGGTGTGCTTGCCGTTCAGCCAGTCGGTGGGCACATGAGTGATGAAGAACTGGGAGCCGTTGGTACCGGGACCCGCATTCGCCATGGAAAGTACGCCGGGGCCGTCATGCTTGAGATCCGGGCGGCATTCGTCTTCAAAACGGTAGCCGGGGCCTCCCATGCCCGTTCCGGTGGGATCGCCGCCCTGGATCATGAAATCCGGAATCACGCGGTGAAATTTGAGGCCGTCGTAAAAGCCGCGGGAAGCCAGGTTCAGGAAAGAAGCCGCCGTCACGGGCGTCTTGGAAGCGAACACCGTCAGCTTGATGTCCCCCTTGGAAGTATGGATGGTAATATTCTTGTCGGTTGCCATGCACGCATGTTAAACGCATGGAAAGGCATGGTAAAGGCTGTATTGCGTGCAAATAGAGGGCCTGTGCATTATTGGCGCCTCCAGGTTCCTTTTCATTTTCCCACGCTGGTGCGCAGGGATTTGGCGCGCCTTTACGCGCTTCTTTATGGTACTGCCTCCGGTCCATGCCGCGGGAGGCCATTTGCCGCACTTCATGGATGAAAAAAGGAATGGCGCCGGAACTGCGGCGGTCCGTTCCGTACTCCGGAGAATACGGTCCTCCTCCGTCGGGAATGCCCGATTCCAAGCCATGGCATTCTGAAAATCCTCAAGGTTCCTGTCTTTCCTCCCCTCCTGCCCCATTATTTTAACCGTTCCATCATTAAAAGGAAACCGTCCTGGAAAACAGTACTTCCGGAAAGAATTCTTTTTCTTTTTTATATTCCCTTTCAGGAGGGTAACATACACGCAACTTCCCCGGAACAGGCCGTTCCGGCCTGTCATGATAGCCGGCGATGACAGGAGGCATGATTGATTTTCCCTGTAAAAGGGATGAATTTGCATCATATGAGCGAAGAAATGGTAGAAGAATTCGTTACGGTTGAATCTATCTTTGTGCGCGGACGCAACTGCCTGGCGCTTAGGGCGAAGTTCTCACCCCTGTTTACGGACTACTATCTTCATCTCATGCAGTACGGCCTGCGCAATGAAGAGATTTACGACAGCCTGCTGAAAGAGCTGATGGCCTATTTCACGCTGTACATGGTTGCCCGCCCCTGGGCGGAACAGCACGCGTGGACGGTCAATCTGAAAACTCCGGCCGTGGCCAACCTGTTCGTTTCCGGTTCATCCCTGACGGAATCCGTCGTGGGCCGTGTCTTCACGCAGGATGTGAAAGAGCCGGAAGAGAATACGCTGTATTCCACCATGCTCTGCAAGGGTCAGGAGCCGCGTTATTCCGTCGTTCCCATTCCCGGTGCATCCCCTGCCCAGTGGGTGGAGGAATTTTACAAACAGAGCGAACAGAGAACGGCACGCTGCATTGAGCTGCCGGACGAATGCTACACGATGGTGACGGCCCAGCCGGACGCCGACGAGGAATGGCTCAATTCCCTCAACCAGGAAAAGATGGCCCATCTGGAAGAAAACGAAAATACGCGCGTGCTGGAAACCCGCCGCTTCCGTTTTTACTGCGGCTGTACCCTGGACCGCATACTCCCAACGCTCAAGGCGCTCCAGGAGAAGGAGAAAGATTTATTCCAGGGAGAAAATGAACTGGAAATCACCTGCCCCAGATGCGCCGCCATCTACCGCGTGACGAGAGAAAATCTGGAAGATTGAGACATACACGATTTCTTTCTGACAATTAGTCTTTTCGGCAGCGAAATTCGTGCTTAAACTTTCCTCGTGCCGACTTGTCCGAAGTGCTTACATAATTTCCACCGCGGGGCGGAATCATTGTGCCCTCACTGCGGCTTTTCCCTGGAAAATCTGGACAAGAAGTACGGCAGGGATTCCATCCCCTACCGCCGCGTGTGCGACAACGCGGGAGCGCTCCGGCAGCAGGACCGCGTGAAGCTGAACGCCCTGCTGGAAAAACTGGAACGCCGCATTCCCCCCGTTCTTCTTTCCGTCTATTTTCCCAATATTCTGGAGCCTTTCTCCCTGATCCCGCACAGCTTCTGGATGATGAACCACCTGACGGTGGATGAAGCCGGGTTCCCCAACCACCAGGGTCCTCTCGATCCGCAGTGGCTCCTGGTTCTGGTGCTGGATGTGCGGACGGATACGGCGTGCTTCATGTGGGGGTACGAACTGGACCCCTATGTGGAACCGGACCTGATCAACAAGTCCATCATGAAAGCCCGCATTCCCCTCCGGGAAAGCATGCTGTTGCACGCCGCGGGCTCCATCATGAAGGACGCCGTCCACCTGGTGGCCCGGAAGGCGCGTTCCAAAGTCAGGCATCCCATGAGGTACGGCCTTACGCCGCCTGCTCCGTCGGAAAGGAAAGGAGGCGGTGCGGCATGAAAAAGCTTCTGCCTGCGGCCCTGTTCTTCATGGCGGCCCTGACGGCCCCCGCCCAGGAGCTTCCCCCCCTGAAATGGTCTTCCAAAGACCAGCAGTCCCTGATGAAGGGAACATGGTGGGAAAGCCATGCCCCCGTCCTTCCCCCCGTGGAAACAGCCGTTTCCACGGTGCCCTCCGCTCCGGAAGCGCCTGCGGACGGGGATTCCCCCGCCGTGGACCCCATTCCGGAAGATTTCACGGATGTGAACGAATATTTTTTGCCGGAGTATATCCGGACCACAACAGGGCTGATAGATCCGCAAAAGCTGCTTGGAGAAGTGGAGAGGAACGACGTCATTGAACTTATCCGGCTCATCAAGGACCGCTACAACGTCAATCTGTTTGTCAGCATCTTCGCCGCCGGCCAGAAGGTCCCCCCCTCCGTCAACGCCCCCACCATTGCACGCCAGATTTTCAAGGACAAGGAGCGCAACCTGCTGCTGCATTTCCATATGGGGGATATCAAAAGCGCCCAGATAGCCCTGGATCCCGACCTCAGCTCCCATCTGGGGGATGCCGGACGGCGCGATTTGCTCTACCAGGTGAAGCAGGACGCCTCCCGCTTCACCCATCCGCAGGACGAGCTGGTCACGGCCATGATTTCCCTGGCCCGGAGAACGGAAGCCAACATGGCCGCCGTTCCCAAGCCGACCCTGCCCGCCCTGGAAGCGGACAATCCCGACAGCATCCCGGAAGCCAATATCACCATCCTGGAGACGGAGGAAGCCCCGGAATCCCACCTGCACGCCCTCATGAAGGCCTGGATGTCCTTCGCCCTGGCGAATGTTGCGGGCATCATCCTGCATGTTTCCGCACTGGTTTCCCTGGTGGTTCTCTGGCTCGTCTGGAAAAACAAGCGGGTAGTGCGCCTGCTTCCGTCGGAACCGGATAAAAGGCTCGGTGCGCCGCACGGGGCCTCCCAGAGCCGCCCCGTCAATTACTGCATGCAGGAAGGCCGCCATCCCGACTCCATCGGCCGCAGGCAGATGCGGCAGCACATGCGCGACGTATCATGACGGCTGCCTCTACATCCCCTGAAATCCGCGCCGTTCTGAACGATGCCGGAGAGGTGGAACTTTCCGCAGCCCATGCTCCGGACGGGGCCGTCATCCGCGTGGACCTTAATGCGGATTCCCCCCGCATGCTGTGCACGCAGGGACAGTACCTGGCTCCCATCCAGGCGCCTCCGGGCACGCGCATACGCTACCGTCTTTTTACGGGCAAAAAGGGTCTTGGGGAACCGGAAACCTTTGTCATGCCGGGCGTTCCCGCCGTTCCGCCCGTTCCCTCCACGCTGATTCCCTGCACCCAGAACAGGGATTTCCTGATCTACGACTGGCCCGCGCGGCATGAAGCGGTCTGCCGCCTGGTACGGGAGACGCAGCCGGACCTGCTCTTTATCGGAGATTCCATCACCCATTTCTGGGGAGGAAATCCCGTGGACGAGCCGCACCGCGACATCCTTCAAAAGTCCCCGGAAACCTGGTCCGCATGCACGGAGGGCATGAGGGCCGCCAATCTGGGCTTCGGCTATGACCGTGTGGAAAACGCCCTGTGGAGGCTCCGCCACGGCGAACTGGACGGCGCCGCATCAAATGCCGTGTGCGTGATGCTGATCGGTACGAATAATCTTGCGGAAAACACGGATGAAGAGATTCTGCTGGGCATCCGCGCCGTGTGCGGGGAAATCAGGAACAGACTCACCGGAGCTTTCATCATTCTCCAGGGTTTTTACCCGCGCAACAGCGTCCGGGAGGGAACGGCGGAGCGCATTGCCGCCATCAATCTTCGGCTGAAGGCCCTGGCCTCGGAACAGGGCTTTGTTTATACGGAACCGGGGCGGCTGATGGCGGATGAATCCGGCCGCGTTCCGGAGGAACTTTCCGCCGACGGCCTGCATCCATCCGCTTCAGGTTATGAACGGATAGCCTCCGTTCTCGCTCCCGTCATCCGCCGGGCGGCGGAAGAAAGAAAAAAATGACACGGCCAAGAAACCTTCCCTCCCCTCCGGGGTTTCTGTAATAGAACCCCTCATGGAACAATCACGATGAACGAACAGGACGATACAAAACTCTGGCAACTGCTGGGCCATGCCTCCCAGGCGGCTCCGGGGGATGATTTTGCCCGCAGGGTCATGATGCGTATTGCCGAAGAGGAACGCAACCAGTCCGTTCCCGTGGAATCCATCCGCAGTTTCAAGTGGAATTCCTTCCGCATCTGGGCCTCCTCCGCGGCGGCGCTGATAGCCGGGGTAATCGGCATTTCCGTACTGATGGAGCCTGCGGCGCCGGAAGTTCCCTTCATATCCGTCGCTTCCCTGGACATCGATGATGTGCTTGTGGAAGAGGCCGGGCTGGCCCTGGGCCAAGAAAACCTGGTGGACGCCATTTGCACGCTGTCTTCCACGGAAACGGGCATTATTTCTTCCGACAGCATTCAGGACCTGCTTCTGTAGCCACGGAAAAGGAAGCACGGAAGAGCCGCACATCCGGCTCCCCTTCCTTGCCGTCTTTTCCGGAAAGCGGTACAAGCTTTTTATCCGCCTTCCCATGGCCGCCCAGCCAATCCATTCCCCGGTTTTCATCCGTCCGGCCTTGCCTGCGGATTTTCCCGCCTAAATGGAAATGGCTACAGTCGTCCGAGACGATTTTCCTGGCATGACTTCCGCTGACCACCGCGACGCCATGGAACGGTGCATTGCCAAGAATACGGTCTTTTGCGCCTGCGTGGGAGGGGTGTTTGCGGGAGGAACGGCGTTCTCCCCGAAGCACGGCGGAATCGGCTTTCCGGCCGGACGGCCGGAATACAGAAGGCGCGGCATCGGAAGCCTGCTGATATGGGAGGCTCTTTCCTGCATGCCGCAGGACCGCGGGATGTTCGTCCACATTTACCCGGGCGTTTCCGCAGCCCGCTCCCTGTACCTTTCCCTGGGCTTCCGGGAGGATGAATTCATCTGGCAGGAAGGTCAGGGTTACCAGACCCTGCTTCTCTCTCCCGAACGGTTGAAGGGAATAGTGCGCCAACGCCGGAATTTTTCCGCTGCCGGCGGTTGCCTTTGACGGACGCTTCCGCATGGGTTAAAAAGAGGATATTCCATGCAGGACTTTCTTTCCACCGTCATTCTTCTGTTTATCGTCATTGATCCCGTGGGGTTGGCGCCGATGATCCAGGGAATGCTGAAAAAATACACGCCGGAGAAGCAAAAGGCCATTCTGAAAAGGGAACTGGTTTTGGCTCTGGGCCTGCTGCTTCTGTTCTTTTTCTCCGGGAAATTCCTGCTGAACCTGCTCGGCCTGGAACCGGCCACCCTGAACATTTCCGGCGGGATTCTGCTGTTCCTTGTGGCTCTGGGAATGGTGTTCCCCGCCAAGGATATGCTCACGTCCGCGGCCCATGCGTCCGGACAGGACGAACCTTTCATCGTTCCCATCGCCATGCCGCTGATGGCAGGTCCCTCCTCGCTGGCCATCATCATGCTGCATGCCTCCCAGAGTCCGGACAGCATTTCCCAGATGACTTACGCCGCCGCCATCGTCACGGCATGGCTGCTTTCCGGCCTGGTCCTTTTCATTGCCCATAAATTCCTGCGCCTGCTGGGGGAAAAGGGAACAATCGCCCTGGAGCGGATGATGGGCATGGTGCTCATCATGATTTCCGTCCAGATGTTCATGAATGGCCTGGCGGGATACGGCGTCAAATAGAACAGGAATTCGACCATGCTCTGGCTCCTTCACGGCAATCTGGGATCTCCGGCGGACTGGAAGCCCGTCATGGACGCCCTGCGTTCCAACGGAATAGAATCCCGCGCCCTGAATCTCTGGAAATACCTGGAATGCTGCCCTAAAAGCCTTCCCGAAATGGGCCGCGTGCTTTGCTCTGAAATCGCCGCGCAGGACAAGCATCCCCATATTTGCGGCTATTCCCTGGGAGGAAGGCTGGCCATGCACGCGGTTCTGGCGCATCCCTCCCTCTGGAAGGGAGCCGCGTTCGTCAGCGCCAATCCCGGCCTGGAGAATGAAATGGAAAAGGCCAGCCGCCGCGCCGCGGATGCGGAATGGGCCGTCAAATGCCTCTCTGCCCCGTGGGAGAATTTTTTAAGGGAATGGGATACCCAGGGGGTGTTCCGGGGAGATGAAGGACGCGACCGTTCCCTGCTGAAACCGTGGCGCAGGTCTATTTCCCGCGCGTTCATTGACTGGTCCGTGGGAGTACAGGCGGATCTGGCCCCTTTTCTGAAGAAATCGCCCGTTCCCCAGCAGTGGATAGCCGGGGAACGGGACTCCAAATTCACCGCCCTTGCCCGCCGGGCAGCCGGGGACAAGGCGGCGATCATCCCCCATGCCGGCCACCGGATTCCCCTGGAAGCTCCGGAAAAGCTGGCGGAATGCCTGCAACAACTAATCACTGCAACTTATGAATGATTCAGGAATCCCGGACGCGGAAGACTTGAGAAAACTGGTGGAGGAAATAGCCCAGACCCACATCCCGTTCGGCATGTACGGCCCGGCCAAATACCCGCCCAAGGGGTGCCCCCTGATGGATGTGCCCCAGGAATATCTGGCATGGTTCCAGGCCAAGGGGTTTCCCAAGGGCAAGCTGGGCCGCCTGATGGAGCAATGCCTGCTCCTGAAGGGAAACGGGCTGGACAATCTTTTCGATCCCTTCCGGAAGGCCAACGGAGGCAGGACGAAGAAGAACGCCCGCCGCCGCGTTTGGGATTTTGAGAATGAATGATGCGGCACGGACCGCGGAACAAGCCTGATTTTCCGGCTTGTCTCTGCCGCCGCAAACTGCATTCAGCATACAAGAACTATTCTCCACGGCGGGAATCTCCGGCAACCTGCTTCTGGAGGCGGCAATACGGTTTTCCCTCCGCATGGCGGGAAGCACCTTTCCAGCGCCAGGGACGACCTCACGCTCGGAATATTCCAAAATGGCCTCATCCAGCAGGCCATGGGCCGTTCCTTGTTTTCCCGCTTTTCTTATCGGCTGCACTCAGGAAGAGCCGTCCGTTGGTTTCAGAAATGACGGGGGCGGCGGCAAGCCGCACCATGCCGGATTCCCCGCCGTCATGATGACCCACCGTCAAAAACAATACGGCCCCGTCTTCCGGTAATAATTCAACCGGAAAACGGGGCCGCGGAAACAGATGCCCTTACAATTTTTTGGTGTTCAGTTTTTTGTCCACCAGCATGCCGTCCTTGGGTTTCAAATCAAATTTGACATCTCTTCTGGCCTTGAATTTCAACACAAAGAGTTCCCTGGTTCCTTCCACTGGCTCCTTGTCGCCGATGTTGACAAAGGTGGGATACAAGGCCTTGTCTCCATTTGTATGAAGCCTGTCGTTCGTCAGGTTTTCCATCTTATTCATGTCCTTGACCTCCACACCCACGAATTCATAATCCTTGGGATCATACGGGAGGGCAAAGCTCAAGGCATTCACCAGGCTGAGTTTCTGGCCCTTGACAGTCACCTTGGCGATGTCTCCCTTGCCGTATCTCTTTTTATCCGCACTGATCAGAAGTTCGCCGCCCAGTTCCGCTTTCTTTTTCCCGGCGGCGGCGTCCTTCTTCTCTTCGGCATCTCCCTTATCCTGGGCGGCATCCTCCTGCGGCTGGTCGGAGTCATCTTCCAGCTGAGTGGCTACGACGGAGATGTCATAGGCGTCAATAAGGCCGTTCCTGTTGATGTCCCCATTGCTGATGTAGCCCTCGAAGTCGGAATCCCCCTTCCTCAATCCCGTGTAGTTGATGTAGGAGGTAAGGTCGTTCCTGTCGATCTTGCCGTCATTGTTGATATCGCCCGGAAGGTAACTTTCCGTTCCCGGCACCTTGAAGACGTAGATTTCCCGGCCTGAACCGTAGCCTCCCACGCCTTCGGTTATATTCAGCTTGATGTAACGGGCGGTGGGAGCGTCCTTGAACCCGAAGATTTTCACTTCGTTGTTCTTGTCCCACTGGAAGGTTCCGGCCTTCGTCCAGTTTTCCTTGTCCATGCTGTAGTAGACGGTACCCTTCAGAAGGGTGCCGTTCCCGGCGTCTTCACGGGGGACGTAATGGAATTTTTCAATCTTGTTGATCGTTTTCAGATCCATGATCAGATCAAACGGGAGGGCATTTGCGCCATATTTCGTGTGCCAGGCATCCTTTTCCTTGAAGTCAAACAGCTTGGTCAGGGAATTGCCCTGGTTTTCCGCAGTCGTTTCACCGACAATTCCCTCAATGGCGAATTCAAGCGGATTCGCCTGCGTTTTGGCATTAAAGGCCGTCCAGTCCGAATGGCCGTCGCGGTTGACGGCGCGCAGTTTGAAGGAGTAGGGAGTTTCCGCTTCCAGGTCTTCAAACAGGAATTCCGTTCCCTTGATGGTGGTGTACAGCATGCCGCCGAACTCAATTTCATAGTAATCCGCATTGGCTGCGGCATCCCAAGTGGGTTTCAGCGTGTAGGCCGCCGTGTTTTCTTCCGTTACCCCGGCATTCGCAGGAGCGGAGAGAGGACCGGATGAGAGGCGGTATTTTTCCGCAGGCCGGAACTGGAAGCCTTCCACGGAAAGGACAACGGGATTTGCCGTGACGTCCGTCGCGGCCAGCTTTACTAGGAGCTGCGGGTTCTTGGAAATCACCTTCTTTTCAAAGTCGCTTCCTTTCGTGGCGAATTTGTTCAGGTTGGGAGCGGCGTCATAGAAATAAACGTTTTCCCTGGACAGGAAGTCGTCTTTGGACGCCGCTTCCGCCAGTTCCAGATTTTCCTTGCCAATCCGTGCGGAAACCTTGTCCGGCTTCCGTGTTACGTTAATGCGGAATTCCGTCGATTTTTTCTTGTCGAATCCGGTGAAGTCGCCAACCGCCGGATGAACGGTTACGGTGACGTTATTGCTGCCGTCAAGGATCGATTCAATCCGTGTTCTGGCGCCCCTGCCCTGCCGGTATTCCTCCGTTACGCCGTCGTCGTCGTACGTGGTGAAGGTACTGCGGCCATGGGGGTAAATTTCATATATCCGGTGGTTTGGGTTTATTTCCGATACGTTGTTGTTCGGGCCCGTCATGGGAATGATGGCTCCGTTTTTGACGAAGACGGGCAATTTCCAGACGGGGGCGTCAAAACAGTTGTAGATTTTACCCCCTTCGTACAGGTCGCCCGTGAAGTAGTCGATCCACTGGCCTTCCGGCAGGTAAATGCCGTGGCGCACGTCGTTGCCCTCCTTGTCCGCGTTCGTGTCCTGATAAACGGGAGCCACCAGGAAATAGGGGCCGAAGAGGAACTGGTACTGCGTCGCCTTGCCCAAGGTATAGGGATTGGGATATTCCAGGAACATGGCCCTGACCATGGGCATTCCGCTGACGGATTCTTCCGCAATGCTGTAGGCGTAAGGCATCAGTTCCGATTTGAGCTTCAGATACCACCGGTTGATGGAGGTGGCGGGTTCACCAAACGCATGGGGATATTTTTCATTGGCTCCCCAGCCGTCCATGTTGAGTTCCATGGGGGTGAAGGTTTTCCACTGGAAATCGCGGATGTTGACTACGGGATTTTTCCCGCCGAAGATGCCGTCCATGTCCGAGCAGATGTTCGGCTGGCCGGACAGGCCGGAGCCGATGTAGGTAGGAATATGGAAACGGATGTATTCCCAGGCTCCGCCCGTCTGGTCGCCCGTCCAAATGCCGGCATAACGCTGGGTTCCGGCCCAGCCGTCCAGGGAAATGATGAACGGGCGGCTGTTGTTCCCGTAATAGGTCATGATCTGGGCCACGTCCGTAATGCCGTTCAGACCGAAGGAATAGCCGGCCCCGACCCAGGCGACGTCCGTTTTCAATACGCGCACTCCGGCATCCCTGACTTCCTTGACGATGTCACGCTGCAGAAGGGCGCTTATTTCCGGTTTGGGGTGCAGGTCCGACTGGGTCCACAAGCCTATTTTCACTCCATTTTTCAGGGCGTAGTCAGCCAGGCTTTTCAGGTTTGCAATGTTCCCGTCCAGAGTATCCGTTTGTCCATACCCGGCGCCGTAGCCGTCGTTCGGGAGGAGCCAGCCCAGCGGCATGTCATGGGCCTTGTAGCGGTCGATCACGGCACGGGCGGAAAACTGGTAGTTGTCCAGCTCTCCATTCAGGGATTCCCTGATTCCTCCGTTGTCCTTCTGGCTTTCCTTGTACCTCTTGCCGTCTTCAAAAAGGATGCCTTTTTCATCTTCCTTCCAGTAGTCCCTGTTGTAGGCATTGAGATGCCCCTGGTAGAAGGCGAATTTGGGCAGCAGCACGGGATTTCCCGTCAACTGGTAAAACTTTCTCAGCAGGTTGACCGCTCCGTCGTCGACCATGAAAAAGACATCCAGATAGTTTTCATCATGGCTGAGATTGACGGTGCCTTTTTCCCTGGCGCCAAAATCATACTGCCCCTTCTTGAACGTATGCCACAGGAGGCCGTAGCCGTTCGTGGACCAGTAGAAGGGAGCTGGGGAGGCTACGCCTCCGTCCGTCCAGCTGTTCTGGTTCTCAATGGAAATTACTTTCCCCTTGTGCGAGAAGCGGCCGTTCTGCACGCCTCCTCCGTAGAAGTATTCCTCCGGCCCTGTTTTCAGGGAGAGGGTGGTTTTGCCTTTTTCAAATAGGACGGGAGCCGCCTGCTCAACAGCCACTGCTCCGGTTTTCAAATCAACGATTTTGATGAGGGAAGTCTTTTTGTCAATTTCCACCCTGATTTTTCCCGTGGTGATCGTGACCGTATCCCCCTGGGTGCCGACATCCAGTCTGGAAACGGGGTTCCTGGGCTGGTCGACAAGTATTTTAGCTTCGGGCTCCGCCTTCGGGTCCCGGATAATTCCCCCCGAATCGTCGCGGAAAAGGCGAAAGATGTTGTCCCCGTAAAAGTCAAAAGTCATCCGGTGGTCTTTCCCGAGCAGTACCTCGACTGCTGAAGGATTGATTTTCCGGGCATTCTCCACCATCGGGAGCTGCTGCCCTTCCTGCGGACCGCTCTGGGCGGAAAAGGCAAAGCCGGAGAAGAAGAGAGACAGGCCGCAGGTCAGTAATACAGTTTTCCTCAGCATGCCGCTGTCAGTTGATTTTCCCATTATCATATCATTTTTATCACGTCAGCCGGAACACCGTCTCAAAATGAACTCAAATAATCAATCCAAAGGTGAATGGCATCCCCTTTTTTTCCACCATGCGGTTTTCCGTACAGGTTGTACCTGCCCGTCGCATGCGTACACGAATCATACAAAAGAGAGCCAGGCGCTCCGGCATTTTCCAGTTGCCAGACATACCGCCGGTTTCCTGCGCTTTTTTCATACTTTTCCCCCGCATGCGTTTCATCAGGGCAAAATCCCTTTTGAACTATTCCCCAACGCCCTTCCTGGTCAATGTCATAGAAGATCTGGACATCAAATTGCGGAGCGCTGCAAAATGCGACATACCGCCGACTCTTTCACCAAGAACCGGCGGCATGCGGATTATTCCCGAATGTTTCAGGCGGCGCATCCTACGCCCACGATATTTCCCTTTTTGGCGCGGCAGACGAGAAAACGGCCGGAGAGGGAAGACGGCAACCCGGCAATGGGAGAGCAATCCCCCGGATCATGGCTGCCTTCATGGGACCAGTCCAAAGCATGTCCTGCGGAGTCATACAAAACGTACCGGGCCGTTCCGTCCAGGGAATCAAACCATACGACGCGGGATTCATCTGCCGGGACCTGATGCTCCTTCCGGAGAAAACGGTCCATGACCTCCAGCAACCGGTCCATAGCGACATCAAAGGAAGGCTGTTCCGTATCATAATGGATTTGCTCTGCCTGTTCCGCCATGGAATGGCTGTGAACCACGGCGATGTTTTCCACGCCGATGGCAGCGGCAATTTCTCCCAGCTTCCGCTGGTAGGCTTCCGACTGCTCCCGCCGATTTTCATCAATGATCAGGATATATCCCCTGGAGGCGCACAGCCCCGACACGATTTCCGGAAGATATTCCAGATGCCCGGGGCAGTCGCAGAAGACCAGATCGGTATGGTCATTGACGGGGCAGGCGATGCGGGTCCCCGTGATCGTACGGCCCGTGGCCTGTTCAATGCACAGGGCATCCGGTTCAATCACGCGTCCGGTATTCTTCCGGAGAAGGCTCTTGATGAGCGTGGATTTTCCACTGTCCATCAGGCCGCATACGGCTATAGTGGCTTTTGATTTCATATGTTTAAGTGTGGGGAATGAATCAGCAAAAACCGTTGCGGCGGAGCATTTCCATGCAATGCGGCACGGCTTCGTCCTGGCGCGCCCTGCTGGCGCGTTCCGGAACCAGGGTCACGGCTACTTCATCAATGATTTTTTCAATGGTGTCCGCCCCGGACTCCACCGGAGTGGTTACAGGCATGCACCCGAGGGAACGGTAGCGTTTGCCGTCAACCGCAAGGTAAAGGGGGCACAGGGGAAGCTTGCGTTCCAGGGTATATTGCCAGATGTCCAGCTCCGTCCAGTCCAACAGGGTATTGACCCGGTAATGCCCTTTTTCCGGAGTGGAAATATTGACTCCTTCAAAGGGGTGGAATTCCGGATTGTTGTCCGACGGTTCATAGACTCCCTGGGCGTCCCGGTAGGAGAAGTAACGCTCCTTGGCCCGCGAACCTTCTTCGTCTCGGCGGATTCCCGTGAACAGGAAGTCGATTGCTTCATCACGGATAACCTGCTTGAGGGGCTCCGTCTTGAGCGCAGCCGTCACTTCGAAAACAGGCGTGTTTTCATAGTTCATCCCGGAATTGAGGGCAGCCGTATTGGTCACGGTGAGATCACCGGAACCGATGCCGAATTCCTTGATAATGCTTTTTTTGTAGGCATAAAGCTGCGGGAATTCAAAGGTTGTATCAACGTGAATGACCCTTAGCCGGTCCAGGTTGACGTGCTGCCGGAGCAGGTCCAGCAGAACAATGCTGTCCTTGCCGTAGGAGCAGAGGACGGCTGGGCGCTTTGCCTTGGAAAGAGCCGTTTTAATGATTCTGTGCGTTTTTTCTATCCAGTCAGTCATGGTTTGTTATTTCGTAGGGTTGATCCAGAAAAGTTCCTTGAAGCGTTCTTCAAGCAGGAAGTCGCCGGCCCAGTTTTCCCTGATCCTGGCGATGTCTTCCTCCGTCAGATCGTCGCGCGTCAGCTCGTATTTGCCGTCCACATTGCAGTTGTACGGCTCTACGTTCATGACGGTTTTCATATAGTCGGTCAGGTCTTCAACACGGACTACCGTGTCAATCCGCGGACAGTGATCGTAATACCACTCCTGGCCTTCAAGATGCTGTTCAAACCTGCCCGGATGATTGGCCTTATTCATCCGGACAAGCAGATGCATGGTGTCCAGAAACTGCCTCTTGTTCCTGCAGGATGAAGTGAAGGGGGAAAACATTCCCCGGCTGATGCACCAGGCATAATTGGCGAGGTTGACAAACCTTTCAACAGGATCGCGGTAAACAACCAGATGATTGTATTTCCCGAATTTGTCCGCATCGTAATCCTCATTGTTCAGGCAATGGCTGTAGGCATTGCCATTCCATACCCCGGAGGGGCTCCCCGCTGCGGGTTTGAATCCCAACTCATGAAGCACGGTTCCCATCTGTGTGCTGCACGCATTTTTGGGAATCAGGTACATCAACGTTCTGCTCGGTTCGTGAAGAACATATTGCGCGCCGGTTACGCTTGCAGCACAATGCCGGGACTTCCACTGCCCTGCCGCTCCCGTTGCAAAATACTCATCGGTGGCCGGGTTGTAGGTCAGCAGTTCGATACTTTCATATTTGGACCAGAACAGGGCACGAGGGTTTTCTCCCTCCCACTCCACGATAATGGCCATGTCGTTTCCTGGTTCCCGGAAAAGCCGGAATCCCTCTATGCGGCAGTCCCCCTGCCACTGCGAATGAACAATGCGTATGTTTCGTTTTGTTTTTGTATTCATGGTAAGTTAATCCCGATTTTTCATCTATCATTTTAAGATATTCATTTTTAAATTCTTATCCATTTCTCCCGATAGACATCCTGATAGTCCTTAATTTTGCCCACAAACCACTCTTTCTGGATGAAGACCTTATCCTGGTCTCCCAGGTAGGCCCCCCACCAGGAGAAGGAGGAACAGGAAAGAACCAACTCCTCCATGGCCGTCAATTCCCGGAGGGCGCCCAGTGTTTCATGTTCATCCATCACTATTTCAAAACGCCGGGCCTCAGGAACATTATCCATCAGTTTACGGGCCTGTTTCGGAGAGTCGGAGAAAATGACCAGCTTCCTGATATTGCCGGAAAGTTTTGCAAGCGCTTCATTCAGGAAGGGGACATCCGGAGTATGGTAGAGGGAGGTCAGATTGAGGTAGTCGCCCATTCTTAAATGAACGCCTGCCGTCCCCTCCTGCGTGGGAGCGATCAGATTCCCGAACAGGGAGCGTATTTCATTTCCGTACTCCTCAAAATATTTTTCACTCTGGAAATAACCTTCGATAGCCCCTTCCCGAATCATGCCGGGAAGGGCGCGGTAGGAAAAACACGGTTCCTTGTAAACAATGGGAAACTCGTAGCCCCCATCCGGACAGCATCCGCAGGAGTCCCCCAGCCATGCTTTTAAATTCCTGGTCTCTTCCCGCCGTTTCCAGGGTATCCTGCATTCCAGTCCGTGGCGGAGGGCATGGGCATACACAGCCGCAATCTGGAAGAGATGGTTCCCGGTCCGTGAGCAGTCCTTGAAGCAGGGAGCCACTCCGCCATTCCGCTTATCCATGGAAAGAGCACGAAAATCGGCGGGAAGGTGTTTGATCTGCGTTCCGGTTACCGGTTTTTTTGCCTCCATGCAGACGGTTCCCAGCAAATCGAAAGGATGTTCATCGCGGTCGGAACGGCGTTCCAGAGACTGCAAGTGGACATGATCCGAGATTCCGGGATCCAAAACCTCCACTTCAAAACCAGCGGATTTCAGCACTCTCGTCAGCAAATCAACCGTCCACAAGGATTTTTGCCTGTAGAAAGCAAGGATGGCCCCCACTTCATTGGAGGGAATGAACGTATCCGGATGTTTGTTTTTCATGTACTGTCGGAATGCAGGGGTGACGGTACCCGCCAGAGACAGCACATCCCGGAATGCAAGCCTCAAAACACCGCCGGGTTTCAGGGAACGAAATGCCTCAAAGAAGAAGCTGCAGGCTTTCTCCGAGGTTACCTCGTCAATGACGTGTTCCAGATAATAAGCCTCTACGGAATCATCATCCCAGGGCAGCGGCCGGGAAATGTCATAGTTGGGAGCGTCCAGATTCAGCCAGCCGCTTAACCGGCGATCTCCGCATCCAAGATGGACATACATCCTGGAAGAATGCGGAAATCCCGCCTTGCTCCCATGTTCATGGCACAGTTGTTCTAGCGGCATCATTCCGGTACGGAATTGAATCGTGATGGATGATCCCACATATTTCCCATGCTGAGGCAGCAGTTGTTCCATGGGCCAGACGAGCCATTTCAATATCAGCTCTCCCTGGCTGCCCATACTCCACCAGCCATAACAGCCGGAAGATTTGCGGCGGAATACTCCACTGGCATAAAAATGCAGTTCATCCTTCCAATGGGGATGGCAGGCATCCCCCACCACATCCGGCCGGGAATAGTTGAATTCATGCAGGGCGCGCAGAATGGCGGGCGTACACCAATGCGCCGTCACCATGTCATTCCCCTCATCCGGATAATAAACATTATTCATGTATAAACGGCCTGTTGACTTCAACCGGCC
>JAJQCV010000087.1 GCA_021202525.1 Akkermansiaceae bacterium
ATAAACATTATAATTTTCGTAAATATCCTTTTTTAATGACTGTAAAAGTCACCTCCCCTTTCATATTTTCCCGCAACCCTTTGGCGGCAAGCCCCTATGCCTTCCGCAACCATGGGGCCGGAAAACATGGAGAAAAAAACCTGTGCACCTGGTACAGTCCGGCTTACTTGCCCGGCTGCACTTCCGGCCTGGTCGCCTTGGAATATTCCTTCAGCAGCTTGGAGGACCACTGAATAGTATCGGGATAGCGGCAGGCGGGAGTCTCCATCAGATAGGAACCCAGTTTCCGCGCCAGAGGTTCCGCAAGCGCGGGATTCTGGAAATAAAGGTCCTTCTGTTCCTGATAGTCGCTGCTGACGCGGTAGCACTGCGGGGCGCGGTCCGGCACCAGCAGGTACTTCAGGTCTCCGTCCATCACGGCGGAAGTGTAATCCGTGCACCTGAACATCGTGCGCGGCACCTCGCCCGTTCGGTTTCCCACCAGGGACAGGATATCCATCCCGTCCAGCTTTTTGGGAATCTCTGCCCCGTTGGCTTTCAGCAGGGCCGGAAGCAGGTCCACCGTGGATACGGGCTGCTTGCACACGCTTCCGGGCACAAGCCTCTTGTCCGCCGGATATTTGATGATGAACGGCACGCGCACGCCGCCCTCAAAATGCAGCCTCTTGTGGCCGCGGAAAGGAGCGTTGCAGGACGGGGCCTCCGGCGCCCCGCCGTTGTCGGAAAGGAAAACCACCATGGTGTTCCCGTCCAGGCCGTCTTGTTTCAGAGTGTCCAGAATGCGCCCTATACCCTTGTCCATGGCGTACACCATGGCGCAATACAATCTGCGCTCCCGGTTCTGGATATTCTTGAACAGGGCTATGTCCTCCGGCTTGGCCTGCATGGGCCAGTGCGGTGCATTGTAGGAGACGAACATGAAAAACGGCTTCTTGTCCTGCTTCGCTTCATTCAGAAACTCCACGGCCCTGTCCGTGATGTCGTCCGTCAGGTAGGTAATGCCCGTCTTGTCCGTGAAGTTGGACTCAATGGCGGACGGATTCAATCCCTCTACCTCCTTTTTCCGGGGGAAATAATCGCGGGAGCCGCTCAGGAATCCCCACCAATGGGTAAATCCCCGTTCCGGAGGGGTAAACCCCTTCGTATGGCCCAGATGCCATTTGCCGAACACGGCGCTCCGGTAGCCGAAAGGCTCCAAATATTCGGGAATCAGCTTCTCCGTCAGGGGCAGCCCGTAATGGGAGTCCGGCAAATAATCGACTTTGGAATTGGGGTTGGTGGTGATGCCGTAGCGCTTCGGAAACCGTCCGGTCAACAGCCCCATGCGGGAGGGGGCGCACATGGGGGCCGTCACATACGCGCGGGAACAGAACACGCCTTCTTTCGCCAGCCTGTCTATGGAAGGGGTCGGAATCTGCTTGGAGCCCGTGCATCCCAAATCTCCGTATCCCAAATCATCCGCCAGAATGACGATCATGTTCGGGCGGACTGCCTCACGAGTTTCCGCCGCGGCCACGGAACAAAAAAGCCCTGCCAAGACCAGCACCGCGTATAAGTTCCTCATCATTCCGCCAATATACGTACCGCCAGGGGCGGATCAATCAAAAAGAATCTTACTCCCTCCACTGTCTGAGGACTGCGGCCAGGTACTTTCCCGTTTCCCTGTCCACGGTTGTCATGCCGAATACGAACGGTCTGCCGGACGGCTGTTCCACGGATATAAGCATCTTCCCGCCGGTCTCATTTTCCAGGGAGATGCGGGCTCCTTTCGCCAGGCGGAAACCCCGCCTTCTCCCCAAGCCCCAAACTCCCCGGAACAATTCTCCCCGGCCAGGCCTCAACGCCAGTTTTGAAGTACCGAACAGGAGGAACACGGCTCCAAACAAGACCGCGGCTCCCACCACCACAAAAGGAACGGTGAACAGCAACGCAGCTTCATCCAGGCCGGTCTTCTCCACGCCGTTCAAGGTGTAAGGCTTTCCGGAAGCCATGACATACAGGAAAGCGGAAATCATCGTATTCCAGACCAGGGAAAACAGCAGCAGGAAAAAACCCTCCTTCTGCATCTTCCCGAAGCGCAGTACGATGCCGTGCATGTCCTTGGCAACCGAAACTCCGCGCGGCACGGCTTCCGGAATCCCCTTTTCTTCCTCCGTCTGCATCAGTTCCGAAAATTTTCCCATGCGGGAACAGGCGCGGCACAGGAACACGTCCCCGGCTACATTCACATTCTCCGGCAGCAGGGGTGCTCCGCACTTCGGACAGTTCACTTGAAAAAGAGCAGCCATGAAAGTCGTTTCATGATATTCCGGATAATCAGGCCCTGCACCGGAAATGCCGTGAGCTAGTCCCTCATCTGCCGCAGCAGGGCCGCCACATACTGCTGGGCCTCATCTTCCGCAATTCCCGTGCCAAACTGGAACGGCTTGCCGCCCGGCTGCTCCACCACGATCTTGTGCAGCACCCTGTCATTCTGCCGCATGCTGCTGTCTTCAATGGTAATGCGGGCATCCCTGGCCAGAAGAAACTTCTGGCGGCGGCCCATATCCCCCACCCCGCGGAACAGTTCGCCCCGGCCGGGATTCAAGGTCAGCGTCATGCGGCCGAACAACGCATAAACGGCGCCGGCCAGCACCCCAATCCCCACCAGGATAAAAGGAATGAAAAACAACTGTTCAACCAAACTTCCGGCTCTTTCCTTTCCGGAAGAACTGAACAGGAAAACACACAAAAAACCGTTCCAGAACAGGGCAAAAAACAAAAAGAAAAATCCGATGGCCATTGATTTCCTGTACGTCACTTCCAGGCCGCGCGGCGTTTTCATCACCTTCATGCGGCGTGGAAGAGTCTCCAGAATTTCCTCATCATTCTTCTCCTGGACCAGATCGGAAAATTTGCCTGTGCAATTGCAGGAGCGGCACAGGATGACATCCGCAGCCACATTCACATCTTCCATCGCCAGCGGAGCGCCGCACTGCGGACATTTCAATTCAACCGGGGCAGTCATTGACGGTTAATCTAACATATTCCCCGGCTCTGGAAAGTACAAATACGCCTTAACCTTCAAACAATCCGATTTCCATATCCCGCACAACCTCTCCTCCTTTGCGGGTACTTCACATCAACAGCGCGCGACCGGAAACAACCGGAACCGCCAATCCGTCATGGCGGCATTCCTAAACGGATTTCCGGTTCAGCCACGCACAAATGTATTCGGCCACTTGCACATCCTGGTTCCCCCAGCCGAAACGGAAATCCTTCCCGCCCGGCTGAGGAACGGCAACAAGCTGGAGAACGGCCCCCTTGGATGATTTCACTTCCACAACCCGCGCCGTCTCCTTCCCGGAAAAGGAAAAACGCCAACTCCACCCTACCGGGCCTATCCCCCGGAATACGGTACCCTGTCCACGGCCCACCTCCACCACCATCCTGCCGAACAACAGCAGGAGCCCCATGACGGGAACAACTATGCCGGCCAGTACGAACGGAAGCAGGAACAACAGCAACACCGCTGCATGCATATTACTGATGGAGGAAGAAAAAATATCAGACAGGAAAGAGACCAGCGCCGAATCCCATACGGCGGCAAAGACCATCAGGGCAAGCCCCTCCCCGCCGAGCACCATGCAACCCAACTTCATGTTCTAAGGTTTTGCCTTCTGCACATCCTTGGGCATTCCCTTGTACAGAAACTCCGTAGTCGGGGTTCGCCCCACCGTCTGATTGATCAATTCCGGGATTTCCCTGTCCTTATAGCCCGCCATCCGGAGGTATTTTTTCACCGCCCCACTCTGGCCCGGAAATAGATTGATCAGCATTTCCACAAACTCCTCCATCCATGAAACGGAAATATAATTCTTTAGCAATTCATTCCGGGTACCGTTTATTCCCAGTTTGTTGAGGAAGACATGATACTGGAGATTGACGAGGCTGCCGATCTCCCTCTTCTTGAGTTCTTCTTCATAATACTTCTGATTCAACGGAATAAACGATTTTTTCAGGGTCTCGTGCTTTGCCTCCAAATCCGGGTCATAACGGCTCCGGAACTCCGCATAGGTGGAAGCTGCATAAGTAGCCAGCAAGTCGGACAGGGCTTTGCCCCGGAGATGATGGCGGCGCGCTATCGACGCGGCATCACGGCTCATCACGTAGAGGAAGGAGAGCATGTAATGTTTGACGTCCAGGTCCTTATCGTCAAAAATGCTCTCCGGCGTGGCCTTGTCGTAATCGGCGGGATAAAGAGGAGCGGAGGCAATGTAATAGAACATCCAGAGCTGCAGAGCCAGCTCTTGCTGCGTGATCTGCCTGCTGTCAATGGAGTCACATTTGGCCAACACGGCATGCGCCCCCGCATAAAACTCCCTCAGCCGTCCCTGCGTCAGCTTCTCCCGCAAGCCGGACAACTCCACGGGAGGTGATTTAAATGGCTCCATGCATGCCGGGGTAGGAACGGCATAACCCAACGCTGCCGTACAGAACAATACGGCAACGCAGACAAACAGGTTCATCAGATTATTTCCAGACATATTCATAATTCATTTGGTGATTGTATAAATCATAGGAAATGGCGCGTCCAAATTTCCTGACTGCAATCTGGACCTCTTTAACCTCGCCATCCATTCCCTCAAATTTCATATATTCAACCTTGAATCTCTGCTCCACGGTTTCTACCTGGAGAATATCGTCGTCAGTCGATTCCTTGCCCCCGTTTCCATCGTGAACTTTCCAATCACAGGTCCAGAACCATTCCTGCGGTAATTTAGCTCCCCATATTGTATTATAATACGCAGCATAAGCCACCCGGTCAATGAATGAATTATTTTGTTCAATGCTCCTGGCGTCGTCGCATCCATGCCCCGTATGCGGCATGCCCAACTCTATTTCATGTTTTTGGGGATCGGGAGGAGAGGCCGGCGTGACATAAGTCAACCCTCCATCGCGCTCAATCAGTTTGATGTTTTTAAAACTCACCTCCGTAGGCTCTACCGTCAATTTGACATCGGCCGCCACAATAATGACATTGGGATCACTTGGAAGATCGGATTTAACGGGAACAGCTGCCGTCAGTTTTGTCGGTACAAGAATCTCAAAGGCAATGGTTTTTTTAACGCCTTCACTCGTTGTGACAGTGACCTCTACCTCCCCCTTCTCTTGTATTCGCTTGCTGGCCGTCAATGTCACTTTTTCCTTCCCTTCCGTTTTGTCGGAAAAAGAAGCAAGGGTTTCCCCCTTGGTAACCTTCCACTGCAATTGGGAAATATCCCCTTTGGGCTTTCCAGTCAAGGTAAGCACTACTTTTTCCCCCATGCCGAGCTTTTTCCGCTGCTTATCCGTTTTTTCATCCACCTCCTTTCCCTGCTCTTTGCCAATATAGAAATCGGCGGAACACAATACCGTTTCCGATTTGATTTCCAGAGCCTGCACATCATCAGAATTATCTTCAACGGCTTGTGCAAAAACTCCAAATCCGGAGAACAGGCATAGCAGGCAAACAGCCCGGCTCTGAAACAGGGAAGACATGGGAGAGTAATTTGGCAGTTGTTACATTATATGTTCAATAGAAAATTTTTATTCAAAAATGTAAAGA
>JAJQCV010000057.1 GCA_021202525.1 Akkermansiaceae bacterium
ATGCGGGGGGGAAGCCCCTCCACGGCCCGGGCGATGGCGCCGATGTGTTCCGGAGTGGTGCCGCAGCAGCCGCCCACAATATTCAGGATGCCCAGGGAGGCATACTCCTTCATGAATGCCGCCATGTCTTCCGGAAGCTGGTCGTAGCCCGTGGGGCTGAGCGGGTTGGGAAGCCCCGCATTGGCGTAAATGGAAACGTAGCAGTCCGCAAGCCCGGCGATTTCCTCGGCAAAGGGGCGCATCAAGTCCGCACCCAGGGCGCAGTTGATGCCCACGGAGAAGGGCCGGACGTGGCGGATGGAATTCCAGAACGCCTCAATCGTCTGGCCGGACAGGGTGCGCCCCGCCTTGTCCGTCAGCGTTACGGACACCATCACCGGAACGGCGGCGTCCGGCTGTTCGTCGAACACCTCTTCAATGGCGAACAGGGCCGCCTTGGCGTTCAGCGTATCGAAAACCGTTTCCAGCAGAATCAGGTCCACTCCGCCTTCCAGCATGGCCAGCACCTGTTCCCGGTAGGCCAGCCTGAGCTGGTTGAAATTCACGGACCGGAAGCCCGGATCATTCACGTCAGGAGACAGGGAGCAGGTGACGGACATGGGACCGATGGACCCGGCCACAAAGCGGGGCCTGCCGTCGCGCGCCTCCGCCTCGTCACAGGCCCGGCGTGCCAGGGAAACGGCGGCCAGGTTCATATCCCGCACCAGGGACTTTAAAACGGGGGAATCCACCACTTGCTGGAAGTAGGGCTGGTCCTTGCGCTCCCCCTCTTCCGGATGATGCCAGAAATAGTCGTGCTGCCCGATGCTGGTCGCGCCAAAGGAACAGGTTTCAATAATATCCGCACGGCCCGTATCCAGAAAGCGGCGGTGCACGTCCAGAATCACTTCCGGCCTGGTCAGGACGAGAAGGTCGTTGTTGTTCTTCAGATCGTTGGGATACAATTCCGTATCCGCGAAGCGCTCTCCCCGGTAATCCTCCTCCTTCAGTTTGAACTTCTGGATATTGGTGCCCATGGCGCCGTCCAGGATCACAATCCTTTTGCGCAGTTGATCTTTGAGATAATCAAGACGTTTGAGTCGGGATACTTTGGTCATAAGCGGGCGCGGAAAATCTACAGTCCGCGCCCTCCGTGAACAAGGATAATTGACGTCACCCCTTTTCCGGTACGGGCGCGTATCGGGAAAATGTCTTTGCGGGTGAATTTCCCGAGGTACCGGAGAAAGGCATGCCCGGAAATGCCATGCATCCGTACGTCGTCAGGGGAGGGATGGAAAGCCGCCGCGCCATCGCCCTAAGGCCTGGCGGTGGAAACCGGCACGCGGGCGGCATGTAATAGGATCAACGTATTCTTGTTTCAGCACGGGGATGCGGAAAACGGGGAAGGTTTTTTACCGTGTTTTAGGGTATACATCTTTGAATGTCTGCAAGTTTTAATTGGACAGGATGCAAGTGCAGAGAAAAGGGAGTGTCAATAGAATGTGTATAACATGGGAATAATTCATTACCGGAAATCCTGGAAAAGGCGCTGGAAATTTCCGGACGGGCGGCCCGGAACCACACCGGAAAGAAGAAAAGAGGCAGGGAAGTTTTCCTTTCCTTTTATGAGGAACATGGAATACCTGCCATCTTCCGGCAAATGGAGTGCATGGGACGCTGGAGAAACCGGAGACGGCTCCCGCCTGACGAAATTATTCGGCCGGACTCGGATTCAGATTCTGGGGCTGCGGCTTCTCCTCCGGCAACATGCCGGGAGGAAGGAACAGGGCGCACTCGGGAACCAATACGGGCTGGGGAATGCCGGGGCCTGACCAAGCCACGGACATGTGGTCCGGACCGCCGTCCTCCTTGTGAATCACCTGGAGAAAGTAAAACTTGCCAGCTTCCAGGTGAACGGGTTCGGATGACTGGTTGGGCTGGTTGGTCCAATTATGGCGGTCGGAATATCCCTTTACGGTGGCAATGCAGCTCATGTCCTTCTGGGTGGCGTCCTTGCCCAGCCACAGCTCGGCGGAATCGTCGGAAGACAGATAAAGGCGGTATTCTCCGGTAGCCGGTACGCGGAGCAGGGCGGAATAACGGGCTCCGTACTGGTCGCCCAGATTTTCTGCGTCCATCCGGGCGATCTTCCGGATGTCGGAAGAAGGCTTTTCAAAAACCTTCTGGTGCGTCAAATCCCTTACCGAACCTCCCGGAATCCCGAACCACAGCTCCTGAACCACGCCGGGGGGAAACTCCTCCGTGGAGGAGTCTGCGGCTGTTCCTGCCAGGGCTGTGCAGAAAAGAAGGCTCAGAACGGTAAGAAAAACATTCATGCAGTGTCGGGTGGAGGGGGATGCTCTCTGCAACGACTACGAGCGGCATGGAATCATTCTTTCAGAAACGGCGTCATTCTTTGGGGCCGGTGTCATCATTGCCGGTCTCCGTATCCTGTTCGGCGTCCCGGTGGCGGCGGGAACCGTTCCGCCAGACCATCCAGCCGATCAGAAAGGCGAGCACGCCCAGCCCGGCAACCCGGCGCGGTGTGGAAATGCCGGACTCTTCCGTCCCGGAGGGTTCCTTTTCCATCCCGGCCGGCTCCTGGGCCTGGAGGGAACCTGAAAGAAAAAAGGCCGCCAGCGCCGTGGCGGCAAGAGTGCGGTGGAGAGAACTAGGCCGTTTCATCTTTTGTGAAAGGTTAAAACAGGCCGGAACCCCATTCAAACATATTTCGCCGGCTGTCCCGATTTTCTGCAAGTCTGCGGCCTGCCGCCGCAGGAGGCCCGGCATTTCCGGGAAAAATGTGGCCGCGAACGTTTTTTTTGCAGAAAAAACTTGCGGTGGCATGATGATCATGCTAATTTCTCTCCGTCCTCTACGGGACACACCAAGACGAAAGTCAAAGGGGTATTAGCTCAGTTGGTAGAGCGCTTCAATGGCATTGAAGAGGTCAGCGGTTCGAACCCGCTATGCTCCACCAAATAAAGGCCTGCAAGAAAAAATCTTGCAGGCCTTTTCCATGATGGGCATTGAAAAAAACGAGACCAATATCAAAACCGGCCTCGTTCTTTTTAACGAAGAACTCCAATTCCACTGTCTGCGTGAGGTGCGTTTGTTTTTTCTAAATTTTTGAAACAGGGCATGCCTTGTCTCTCTTCTGATTTTTCTTGCGGAGGACAAAGGCTCTTACCAGCATTTTTCTCCAAATCCGATAATTGCCCAGCCACCCCTCGGCATTTCCGTCTTCCATGTTTCCGGCTGGATGGGTATCATTGAACCAAACCTCCCGTATGGAATGCATGCCCGTTCCTGGCACTTTTTTCCATGTTACACGGGATTGCGTTTCGGAATGGCGTACGTTCAGCATATGAAATGCACATGAGGGTGACACGCGGGACAAGGAATCAATGAATTCTTTTATTTCTTCAACGGGAATGTTCCGGTTCATGACAATCCCGACGTCCTTGCTTTGTTGAAGCTCGGAAATCAGACGCTTCAGCCTTTTGTTCATGGTGGCGTGAAAATCGGGCAATTGCTCCTGAATGCTTTGGGTTTTTGTAAAATGATGGAGGGATATCATTCCCGTTCGAATGTCTCTGACGTTTCTGTGTTCGGAAGGCGATTCCTCATTTTCCTCATACTCCCGGAACAGATCAAATTCTCTTTTATGCAGAAGATTCGAATACAGGGAGAGGTCATAGCGAAACATCCAGTCCAGGGGAGAAGAGAAGGTTCTCATGTTCACCCTTCGCAGCATGGTGGCAGGCCGGCAGGCAGCTCCTGCGCTGAAAACAAAATCGACAACAGTAGGGCGGTAAACAATTTTGCGAATACCTGAACGCAGAAAGGAAACAAATTTTTTGAGGGAGAGGGAGTGACTTTATTCATATTACATGGAGAACCTCCAACTATTAAAATGGCTGGTGGGTTTTGTCTATCCTAAAAGGAGTGTCCGGGCACCGGCAGAAGTTTCGTTAAGGTTTCTGCTTGTTAGTCTCTTTCGTTTTTTCAATTTGACATACTGGGGTATCCCGATGAAGAGTAAAAGATATTCAGACGGGCCATTTCCCGAGTCTCAGCGAGCATTCCGTGGAGCACGCCATGCCCGCCTACCATCAGAACCTGCCCCACGGAGCGGGCCTCATCATGATCAGCCGGGCCTATTTCACTCACTTGATTGAACGGCACGCAGCCGACGAACGCTTCATCCGCATGGTCCGGGCGATGGGGATGCCGGAGGCGGCGGACCCCATGGACTTTATCACGGCGCTGGCGAGGCTTCAGGAAGACTGCGGCGTGGCCGGACTTCGGATGTCCAATTACGGCATTGCTCCGGACGAGTTCGAGAAGATGGCCGCCAATGCCCGGGAGACGATGGAGTTCCTGTTCCTGTGCGACCGCTGTGAACTGACCGCAGAGGACTGCGTTTCCATCTACCGCAACTCCTTTAAATGAATGCAATCCTCCGGAACGATGAACAAGAATATTATCATCATCTCTTCCAGCCCGCGCAAGGCCGGCAATTCCGATCTCCTGTGCGACGAGTTCGCGAAGGGCGCCCGCAGCGCCGGCCACCGGGTGGAGAAGGTGCGGCTTGCGGACAAAACCATCCACACGCTGTGTGCCCAGATGAAGACGTTCATTGACCGTACGGTTCCCCGCTACCTGGATATACGGAACAAGGAATTTTATTTCATTCTGGCCGCAGCGGAGAATGACCGGTCCGCCATGGAACGCACCGTGGAATGTTTCCGCGGGTTTCTGGACTGCCTGGAGGGGGCGGAGGAAAAAGGAGTGGTTTACGGTACCGGAGCCTGGAAAGCGGGAGAAATCAGACAACTCCCCGCCATGAAGCAGGCCAGAATCATGGGGATAAGGGTCTAGGCCTATTCCCATGACGGCAATGCATCGAACACCCATGCATGAAAATATCACACATCATGACGGTCATCGCCGCGTCCGCTTTTATGCATGGCTTTTTCCCGTCCGCAGACGAGCCCGGCTGCCGGATTTCCACCAGGGGCAGGCTGTAGATGAAGCCTACCGGAACGTCCGGGACGGAAAGGTGAAATTCCGGTATGTCATCGACATGAAAACCTTGAGGTGAGAGATAGCACGAATGTTCCGGCGCCTCCGTACGCATGCCGCGCCGGGGGCGCCGGTGCAGCACATTTCACCGGGCTGCCTGCGCTTTTGCCCGAGTGTCATGCTTCCCCCGGGCCGGAAGGATTCACGTTGCGGAAAAACGGAGGGTGATTTTGATGGTTCTCCTGGTTTTTCATTTATTGCATGACAATAAAATAAACTGAATATCAATTTATTATTATTTTTCTTAAAAAGAATGAAAAAATATT
>JAJQCV010000065.1:0-441 GCA_021202525.1 Akkermansiaceae bacterium
GGCCTGGGGTTGCGGGAACGGTGGCAGGGCGGGGGAGGGGGAAGCGGTCTTGCATGCCTGCGGGGCGCCGGAGGAAAGTACTCGCGGCGCACGTCCACGGGCCAGGAGTGGCCGCGGTAATGCGGACGAGGATTCCATGCCGGAACGAGGCATCCGCCGTGAATGCCGCTGATGAGGAAGATGGGCTTTCCTCCGGGAGAATAGGCGTAAATGGGGCGGCCGCACGGACTGTAGCCCCAGATGGGAAATCCTGCGGAGTCGTACCGGATGAATATTCTGTCTCCGGAGGGAGTGCGCAATACCTCTCCGGCATGGATGCCTGCGGCGGCATGTCCGGCGGAAAAAGCGGCGAGGGCCAGCAGGGCGCTTCCGGCGCAATAGGAGAGGATATGGCTTTTGGCGGATTTGTCTTTCCTGAGACGGGCAGGGTATGGGTTTTTA
>JAJQCV010000065.1:451-28352 GCA_021202525.1 Akkermansiaceae bacterium
ATATGTGGGAAATGGGTTTTCCGGGGGGGGCGGTAATCCCTTCTTGACCTGCCAGGGGGGCCGGGGCAAAGTGGCCGCGTGACCAGATTCAGACCATGCATTGACCTCCACGACGGCAGGGTGAAGCAGATTGTAGGCGGTTCCCTGACACAGGATGAAGCGGGTTTGCGTACCAATTTTGTTTCCGACCGGGATGCGGCGTGGTATGCGGATATCTACCGCCGGGACGGCCTGGCGGGAGGCCATGTGATCAAGCTGGGCCCCGGCAATGAGGAAGCCGCGCGCTCCGCCCTGGCCGCATGGCCGGGGGGGCTCCAGGTGGGGGGCGGCATTGTTCCGGAAAATGCGGAACAGTGGATTGAAGCGGGAGCCAGCCACGTCATCGTCACGTCCTGCCTGTTTGACGCGGAAGGCAAATTTCTGCAGGAAAGGCTGAAGGACCTTGTTTCCGCCGTCGGGGCGGAACGGCTGGTGCTGGATTTGAGCTGCCGCAGGGTTTCCGGCGGCTGGGCCGTAGCCATGAATAAATGGCAGACCCTGACGGAACTCCGGGTGACGGAAGCCACGCTGGACATGCTGGCGGAACATTGCGCGGAATTTCTCGTGCATGCCGCGGACGTGGAGGGCCTGTGTTCCGGAATTGACCGGGAACTGGTGGAATTGCTCGGCGCATGGCGGCGCATTCCCATGACTTATGCGGGCGGAATCAGCCGGATACAGGACTTTGAAGAAATAGACGCCTTGAGCGGAGGCGCTCTGGACGCCACCGTGGGGAGCGCCCTGGATTTGTTCGGAGGCCGTTTGATCAGGTATGCGGACCTGGTGGAAAGGCAGCCGGGGGAAACGGGAGCGGAAAAGGCATGAAACTGGCCCTGAAAGTCATCCCCAACGCCAAAAAGAGCGAGGCCGCAGGCTGGGAGGAAGACCCGCGGACGGGCCGCACCCTGAAATTGCGCATTGCCGCTCCCCCCCGTGGAAGGCAGGGCGAACAAGGCCGTCATTCTTTTTCTGGCCTCTTGGCTGGGCATTCCCAAATCCTCCGTCATTCTGCTGCGCGGAGAAACGGGGCGGCTGAAGGTGGTGGAACTGCCGGAGGAATGCGCGGAAAAGCTTTCCCGGCTGGCGCCCTGAACGCGCCTTCCGGCCATGCGGGCAGCCCGTTCGGAGGAGATGTGTTCCCGTTTCTGCATAGAGGAGTTGCATTGCATGCGCATCATCACGTGTCAAACGTCAGCCATGTCTTAGCAGGCCGTTGACGCAAACCGTAAAAATATTTAGAGTACCCGCATGAGCGACGAAGAACAGAATCAGAACGCGGATGCCGGGGAAAAGGAAATCCTGGAACAGGCGGAAGGAGCGGCCGCAGAGGAACAGGAAGCTGTGTCTTCACTGGAAGAGGAATTATTGAAATGGCGGGATTCCGCCATGCGCACCGCAGCGGAATACGACAATTACCGCAAGCGCATGGTGAAGGAAAAGGAAGAGTGCGCCAAGTTCGCCAACCAGCGCCTGCTGGAGGAACTCCTGCCCGTCATCGACAATTTTGAAATGGGCATGGCCGCCGCCAGCGCGGATGCCTCCTCCATGATCTATGTGGGCATGAGCATGGTGAAAAAGCAGTTGGACGAATTCCTCGCCTCCAACGGCGTACAGGCTTTGGATCCGGTTGTGGGCAGCATGTTTGACCACGCCACGGAAGAAGCCATTCAGCGCGAGCCTTCCGACCAGCCGGAGGGAACCGTCCTGCGCGTTATCCGCAAAGGTTATACGTTGAAAGACAGGCTTCTGCGCCCGGCAAACGTCGTGGTGGCCCATGCGCCGGAACCCGAGCCCGAAGTTTGACCGTTTCCCAACATTCACGCCACATGGCTAAAAAAGATTATTATGAAATCCTGGGCGTTTCCAAAAGCGCCACAGATGACGAGATTAAAAAGGCCTACCGCAAGCTGGCCCTGAAATACCACCCCGACCGCAACCCGGACGATCCCTCCGCGGAGGAAAAGTCCAAGGAGCGGGGGGAGGCCTATGAGGAGCTTTCCGATGCGGACAAGAGAGCTGCCTACGACCGCTTCGGCCACGCCGCCTTTGAACAGGGCGGAACCGGGGGCGGCGGCTATGCCGGAGGCGGCGGGTTCCAGGACCCGATGGATATCTTCGCCCAGATGTTCTCCGGCATGGGGGGCTTTGCGGACATGTTCGGGGGCGGCGCCCGCGGCGGCCAGAAGCGTTCCAGCAAAAGGCCCGGTTCCGACCTGCGCTATGACCTTGACATCACGCTGGAGGAAGCGGCCCGTGGCTGCACCAAGCAGCTGGAAATCGAACGCCTGGTAACCTGCAAGACCTGCCACGGCTCCGGAGCCAGGGAAGGCAAGGAAGCGTTCAAGAGCTGCCCGACCTGCCAGGGGCGCGGCATCATTACCCAGCAAAGCGGATTTTTTGTCCAGCAGTCCACCTGCCCTACGTGCCACGGCACCGGGGAAATCATTTCCGATCCCTGTCCCGTCTGCCACGGAGAGGGCCGCGTGAGGGAGGACTCCCATATCACCATCCGCATCCCGGCAGGCGTTACTACGGGCAGCCAGCTCCGCATTGCCGGGGAAGGGGACGCCGGCGTCCACGGAGGCCCCACGGGAGACCTGCACGTATTCATCGACGTAAAGCCGCACGACATTTTCCAGCGCGAGGGCAACGACCTGAGCTGCACCGTTCCGGTGCCTCTGGCTCTTGCCGTCACCGGCGGCAAGCTGAAAGTCCCCACTCTGGACGGAGCCGCTACCATCAAGCTGCCGGAAGGCACGCAGAACGGCATGATCTTCCGCCTGCGCGGCAAGGGCGTCAAGGCCCTGCGCAGTTCTGAAATAGGAGACATGCTGGTGGAGGTGGAAGTGGAAATCCCCACCCAGCTCAGCAAGGACCAGACGGACAAGCTGAACGCCTTTGCATCCACTCTGGATGAAAAGCGCAATCAGCCCGCCTGCGTGGCGTTTGCCGACAAGGCCGCCCGTTACCTCAAAAACAAATAAAGGCCGGATCAACCTTCCTCGCACATGGCGCGCTTCTTTCTCCCTCCATCGGAATGGTCCGCTCCCGTCTGGGAGCTCCGCGGGGATGAAGCGCACCATGCCGCCAAGGTGCTCCGCCTGAGGCAGGGGGACGCCTGCGTGGTCTTTGACGGCCGGGGACGCGCCGCCCATGCCGTGGTGGCGGAAGCCCCGCGCAGTTCCGGCGTGCTTCTGACGCCCGGGCAGGAGTGCCCCGCCGCTCCGGCCCTGGCTTCCCTGACGCTTTGCCAGGCAATTCCCAAGGGCGCCAACATGGACCTCATCATCCAGAAGGCGGTGGAACTCGGCGTTTCCGCCATCGTCCCCCTCATCACGGACCGGACCATCGTGCGCCTGAACGCCCGCGAGGCGGAGGCCAAAAAGCAGAAATGGCAGCGTATTGCCCTGGAGGCCTGCAAGCAGTGCGGGCAGAACACGCTCCCAGCCGTGGAGTTTCCCGTGTCCTTTGCGGAATGGCTTGGCCGCGGCGTGCCGGACGGCCTGAATGTGATTGCCTCCCTGGTGCCCGGCGTGCGTCCCGTGCGGGACGTTTTGGAAGAAGCGCGCGGCCGTTCCGTAAAAAAAGCCTCGTTGCTGGTAGGGCCGGAAGGGGATTTCACGGAGCAGGAAACCGCGGCGGCCCTGGAGGCGGGATTCGTTCCCGTGACGCTCGGCCCCATTGTTCTGCGGGTGGAAACGGCCGCCTTTTTCGGCTTGGCCGCCATGCGGTACGCGCTGGATTGAGTTTTCCCCTACACATACTCCCATGTTCAAGAATCTGATTTTCGATTGGTCCGGCACGCTGGTGGACGATCTGGCGCTGACGCTGGACGCCTCCAACTACGTCTTTTCCCAGTACGGCAAGCCCTGCATGAACAGGGACGAATTCCGGGCGGAATTCCAGCTCCCCTATCCGGACTATTACGCGCGCGTATTGCCCCAGGCGGACCTGAATGAACTGGAAGACCATTTCCGTTACGCCTTCCGCGTTTCCACCGCCACGGTGGAGGTGCTCCCCCACGCGCGGGAATTCCTGGAATTCTGCCGCGCGCGCGGCGTGCGCTGCTTCATCCTGACGAGCGTGGACGCCAAGGAATTCGACATCCAGTGCCGGGAACTGGGAATGATGGAATACTTTGAGGCCATTCATGCGGGCATCCGCCACAAGGACACCCACATCCACACCCTCCTGGGCCAGCATGGCCTTCATGCGCATGAAACCGCCTTCATCGGGGACATGCAGCACGACGTGGAGACGGCCCACCATGCCGGAATCACGTCCATTGCCGTTCTGACCGGCTACAATGACGCCGCCCAGCTTTCCCGCGTAAAGCCGGACATCATCGTTCCGGATCTGCTCGTACTGCGCACCCTGATGCGCCGCTACGCCCTGCCGTCGGACACGCAGGACTCCATCAACATCCACGGCCTGGAACTGGACACCTTCATCGGCGTGCCGGATGAGGAACGCGCCTCCATGCAGACGCTGAAGGCGGACATTGCCTTTTACCCGGATGAAGCCCTGTCCGGATTGAACGATGATTTTTCAAAGACCGTTTGCTACGACTCCATCGCCCGGGCCCTGAGGACGGAAGCCCTGGCGCATCCCCGCAAGCTGGTGGAGACGCTGGCGGAGGATCTCGGCAACGTCTGCCTGGAACAATTCGGCGCGCGGCATGTGGTTGTCACCTTACACAAATTCATTCTGCCGCGTACGGACAGCGTTTCCGTGACGGTGCATGCTTCCCGGCACCGTTAGACGGGGCGTTCCCCTCTTGGGGGCATAAAAACCGTGCAAAATTGTTGAGCCTGACCTGCATCATGGCTGGATAAAACGGAATACTTTTCTGCGTGGTGTACGGAGACTCCCCTCCTTTTCCGGCTGCGGTCTGCCGCCTTGTGCAGCCCCGTGCAGGCATTCCTCAGCGGCGGATGCCGGACACAAGCGCCGGAAAATGCAGTGTCTTATCTGAACGGGGCATATCCGGAAAAAAGCCCGTGAAAAACGGGCGCGAACGGCAGGGCGCGCTTACTTTTCATCCTTTTTCATCGGCCGGGACAGAAAGCCCACGAGCCTGTCATAATAGGCCTTGGACTTGTCGTAGTAGGACTGCGGGTCGATGTCCAGCTTGGTGCGGAACAGGAGCCAGAGCTTGTGGAAGGTATTGACGTGGTAGCGGATGTCGAAGATGCGGAAGCCGCCCGCCTTCATCTTGTCCAGAATGGTGTGGTAGATGAGTGCCATGGCCTGTGCGGGGACGAGGGCTGCCTTGTCCTCCGGGCTGAGGCGGTTGTATTCCTCTTCCGCATTCTGGAAGAACTGTTCCGCCAGGTCCGCCTCATATTGCAGCAACTCCTTTAATTGCGGAGAATACACGCCGTTGCGCAAATCCTCCAGGGTATAGCCGAAGCGGTCCATGTCCTCTCTGGGGAGGTAAATGCGGTTGGATCTGTTGCAGTCTTCCGCCACGTCCCGGATGATGTTCACCATCTGGAGGGCGTGCCCCAGGGCAATCGCATACGGGTAGGATTCCTCGCCCGCGCCCATGATGCGGGACGACGTCAGGCCTACGCAGCACGCCACGCAGTAGGTATAGTCCAGAAGTTCGTCACGGGTGAGGGGCTGCTGCTGGTTGATGTCGGAACGGCAGCCTTCGATCAGGTGGAGCATGGGTGTGGTGTCCAAGTCCAGGTCCTGGATCAGGGCCACGATGTCTTCTTCAAGTTCCGAAAGTTCCAGCCCCTGTTCCCCGTTGATGACCTTGATCCAGCGGTTGAGGGCGTTGTGGCGTTCCTGGGGCGTCATTCCGGGCTCGTCCACAATGTCGTCCACGGTGCGGCAGAAGGCGTAGAATTCCGCCATGTGGCGGCGTTCCTCTTCCGGAAGGTCAATGAGAGCGAAGGCCAGGTTGGATTTGGCCTTGCTGGTGATGGTCTGGGCTTGGGTCATGTCTTGACGGGAAAAACTGCCTCTCGGCAGGGCGGGGATCAGGGAATGAGTCCCCAGTGGGAGGTAAAGGGCCACAGGCAGAAACTGGCGGGGCCTACGATGTTGTATTGATGCACGGGCCCCCAGTAGCGGGAGTCGAAGGAGTTCTCACGGGTGGAATTGTCCCCCAGCGCCGCGTATTCCCGCAGGTAGGGGCGGTTCTTGTCCTTGGACAGGTGCACGGTGGTTCCTTCCGTAATATAGGCCCTGCCGTCCAGCAGGCTCAGCGGCGCGGGGAGAGCCACGTAGCCGCAGGACTGGTAGGGAGGCTTGCCGGAGGCCACCCGCTGAATAGTCCATTCCTTGGCGGGTTCTCCGTTCACGATCAATTGGGAGTCCTTGATGCTCAGGGAATCTCCCGGCACGCCGCAGAGGCGCTTCACGTAGTGGGTGCCTCCTTCCTGTCCGGTGCTGCTGCCCTTGTTGGCGATGCCTTCAATGCCGCGCGTGTCGAACACGAAGACTTCTCCGCGCTCCGGCTTGCGGAAGTGGTAGGCCATCTTGTTCACCAGAATCAGGTCTCCGGCGTCAAACCGGGCGTTGACAATGGTGTCTCCCGGCAGGTAGGTTCTGAAGGGGGTGTCACGCTCGGCCTCGAACCGGGGCTCCTGGTTGAGGAAGTAGCGGCGCGTTTCCGCCTCCGCCGCCGGAATTTCCAGCGTGGAGCCGTCGTCAAACTGCACGTTGGTGACGGTCAGCAAAAGATACTTGGTGCCGGGTACGAAGCGGACGATCTTCTTTTCCTTCTGGGCCGTTTCATGGACATAGGAGCCGCCGTAAAGGACCATGTCCCCTATTTTCTTCATCAGGGAGGGGGTACCCTCCTGAGGAATGGCGCGGATGCCGTTCAGGGAAGGCTGCATGGAACCGGTGGGAATGCGGAAGGGCTGGACCACATAGCAGCGCAGACCCAGGAAAATGGCCAGAATCACGAACAGGACTTCCACATTCTCCGCCAGGCCGGAGGGCAGTGCGCCGGGAATGGCCTCCAGCGTGGATTCCAGTTTGGCGGTGACGGATTCCGTCTGCTGCCTGTCTCCGCGCCACAGGGCGGTTTTCAGCAAATCCCGGTTTTCCTGGAATTCCGCCAGGCGTTCGGGCGGCAGGATGTCGCGGTTGTAATTGATGTAGCGGCGCACCGCTTTCAGGGCCATGCGGCCCTTCCTGCGCCATTTGGGCGTGAACCAGGCGAGGGGGTGGTCCAGCATGAACACCAGGATGGCATCCGCTACCGGAAAGTGGTCGAAAAGGTAGGCTAGTATGGACTTGTGCGGACTGTTCATGAAGTGCTGGGGCCATGATGCCCCGTCCGGAGCCGTCATGGAAGAATAATTTACGCTACGGGAGGCCCATTTTCCCCGGATTCAGCAAATTTCCCGGGTCCAGAGCGGATTTGACGAGCTCATGAAGGTGGAAGGCGCCTTCCCCCACGGCTTCCCGGAACCATTTGGCTTTCGCCAGGCCGATGCCGTGTTCTCCGGTGATGGAGCCGCCGCAGGCCAGCACCCAGTGGAACAGCCTGTCCACGCAGGCGTCCGCCAGGGCCTTTTTCTCCGGGTCCGCGTAATCGTCCACCATGATGTTGGTGTGGATGTTACCGTCCCCGGAATGGCCGAAACAGGCGATGTCCAGCCCCGTTTCCCGGTGCATGGCCTCGCAGAACTCCACCAGTTCCACTAGGCGGGACCTGGGGATGACAATGTCCTCGTTGAGCTTGGTCATGCCGGTAGCTTTCAGGCTGTAGGAAAACTCCCTGCGGAGCTGCCAGACGGCTTCCGCCTCCTCTTCCGTGTCGGCTCTCAGAAGGTCCGTGGCGCCGCATTCTTCAAGCAGGGCGCACAGGGAATCCAGTTCTTCCTTCACGGCGGCCTGCCTGCCGTCCACTTCCACGATCAGGTGCCCGCGGCTGCCGGAGGGGAGGGAACTCTCCCCCAGATAGGCCCGCGCGGCCTGGAGGGTGAAGCTGTCCGTGATCTCCAGCGCGGAGGGGAGATGGCCGCCGCCCAGTATCCGCTGTACGGCGGCGGCGGCCAGCGGAAATTCGGGAAAGCTGACGCTCAGCGCGCCGAAGGCTTCCGGATGGGGAATGATTCTCAGGACGGCACGTGTGATGATGCCCAGCATGCCTTCCGAGCCGATGAAAAGATCGCCGAGGTCGAAGCCCGTCTTGTTCTTATGGGTGCGTCCCCCGCATTCCACCACTTCCCCGCTGGCGAGCACTACGGTGAGCCCCAGCACATAGGCTTTGGTGACTCCGTATTTCAGGCACCGGGGGCCTCCCGCGTTGGTGGCTATGTTGCCGCCGATGCTGCATTCCTTCCTGGAAGCCGGGTCCGGCGGGTAAAACCAGCCCAGAGCGCGGACTTCGCGCTGGAGGTCCGCCGTGATCACGCCGGGCTCCACCACGGCCACGCCGTCTTCCGGAGCTATTTCCAGAATGCGGTTCATCCGTTCCAGGGACAGGCTGATGCCGCCGCGCACGGGCACGCATCCGCCCACGTAGCCCACGCCCCCGCCGCGCGCCGTGACAGGGATGTTCATGGAGGAGGCGTAGCGCATCAACAGGGAGACGTCTTCCGTGCTTTCCGGGAAAACGACCAGTTCCGGCAGCACGGACGCGTACCATTTATCCCCGGCGTGAAGAACCAGGACTTCCGGGTCCGCGGAGGTTTTTCCGCGGCCCAGAATGCGGGAAATGTCTTCTTCCAAAGACATGGACTATTTCAGAATGGGCGTGGAGAAGCAGTCCGGGCGGTGGAAATCAGGTTCTCCGGAAAGATCGTCCGCGGTGGTCAGGAAAATCTGGTCCGGGGTCTCCAGAATGAATGTGGCCGCCAGCTTGCAGTCGCGGATGTCCACGCCCCGCAATTCGTTCAGCGGAATTCTCGCCATGGCGCACCAGCCTTCGTCCGTCAGGATGCATTCGGTATCCACGGCCAGCGGGGCGGGAATATCTTCATTCGCGCGGCGCACATTGGTAAAGGCGCAGGCCCACCACGCGCCGTTGGGGGCGAGGTTGAATTCCCAGTAATTGGTTCCTTCGCCGGAGGCAAGGAACCATTCGGCCAGGTCATACCGCCACAATTCCGGCTGGAATTGTCCGGGCCGGGCTTCCGGATGCACGGTGGCCTCCCTGTTGCGGGCGGCCAGGAACCACAGGTACTGGCCGTCCGTGGCAAAGGCGAATTCCGCGCTTGGCTCCACATCGTAGCCGAACCAGTCATTGACGAGTTCCTGCCGGGGCAGGGAGGCGAGCTGGTCAAAGCTCCCGTTGAAGGCCCATTGATGAATGATTGCTTGCATATCATCACCTTTGGGCAGTTTGGCGATTTTATCAAGCCAGATCGTCTTATGGGCTTGGATATTGACGCGAATTCTTCATGATGGGGGCCGTCATGCATTTCCAAAGGACCTTGAACTTGGGTTCCGGCGGCCGGACGCCGGATTACCTGGCCGTGTTCATCGGGGGATTCGGGGACGTGATGCTGGGCTGCCTGAGCCGGCTGGAGGAGGCCTTCCCCGGTTTTCTGCCCGGTGCGGCTCATGCCACCGCCTATTATCACTGGGACGGCGGCGGGTGGGGCGTGTTCCGGGACAGGTGCGGCCGGATTGCGGAGGACCTGGAACGAATGCGCCGGGAACTGCCGGACGTGCCCGTGGTGGTGATAGGCCACAGTTATGGCGGCTCCTGCGCCGTGGAGGTCGCAAGGCGTCAGGCTTCGTGTCCCGCCCCCCTCTGCCTGCTGACCATTGACGCCGTAGCGCGGCGGCAGAAGAACAGCCGTCCGGAATCCGTGGAATGGTGGGGCAACTCCTATTTGGGTGAAGGCGGAGGCCTCATGGATGCCGTTCCCAGGATGGGGGGACGGTGGGGCCATTGCAGCGGGGCGGACGTGAATCTTTCCTTTTCAGGTCTCCGCGCGGACCGTGCAGGCCATCCCTACTGCCACCGCAGACCGAGCCCCATGCTGTACGAATCCCCGTCCGAAGGGGAGCGCAGCCTGTATGAGGAAGCCGCCTTCTGGCTGAGGGGCGCGCTGGGACGCTGACCTTCCGGAACGCGGTTTCCTACCGGTCCAGTTCGTCCCACTGCACCAGTCTGGAAAGAAGCTGGCTGATCAGAAGTTCCGTCTGTTTCCGGGCATCCTCTTCCGGCAGGTTGACCAGGTCGCCGTAGGCGGTGGACACCTGGAAATAGGACCAGCGCTGGTCCATGCCATAAAGCACCCTGTCTTTCATGTCCGTCACGGTGCGTTTCAGGTGGTCTTCCGTCATGTGCCCGTGGCCGATGAAAACGTAATAATGCATGCTGTCCAGGATGGTAGGCTTCGCCTGGCCTGGCGTCACGTTCTGCTGGGACTTGAGCTTGGTCATGATGATCTTGCCGTGGCCTTCAACGGGAACCTGCACCGTGCTTCCCGTCAGGTTGAAATGGCCCTGGGCCGGAAGGCAGCGTTCCGGGCGGTGGATGGAATTGTTCAGGTCATGTCCGGACTTGACAATGGAAACCCGGCACAGGACCGGAGCCTTTTCCGGAGCCGTGACGCTGATGGGCAGTTGCTGGAGGTAGTCCGCCTTGGAAAATTCCGTATCCGCGGCAAGGATGTTGCGCTCCTCTTCCGATTCCTGGCGGCGCGTGCCGTGCCAGCCGTCCGGATTCAGCCCCGTGGGCAGCTCCATGCTGATGGAGGAGTCGAAAACCTCCCCCTTGCGGGGCATCAGGTAAATGCCGGCCAGCATGGCGGCCAGCAGAAGGGGAAGAAGCAGGATGTTGAGCGTTTGGTATTTCATGGCGCGGGGAAAACGCTTATTGGGCCTTGTTCATTTTGACGACTACCTTTTTGCGGCGGAAGGGGTTCCAGATCATTTCCCCGGCCAGCAGGGAATGGACGCAGGCCAGCCCGACCAGGCAGACGGGGAAAAAGAAAAGCAGCCCCGACCAGTCGTGCCACGTTCTGGCCGCAAACCGGGCGTCTCCGTATTCCGCCATGACCACGATGCTGACGATGCGTACGCCATTGCCGATCACCGCCAGCGGAATGGCGCTGAGGAAAAGCACGCATTTTTTCCAGAACTTCAGGTCTGAAAGGTAGGCCCATGCGGCGGAAAGCATGATCAGGGCCATCAGGGAACGCATGCCGCTGCATCCGCCGGCTATGTTGAAGGCGTCCCAGTGCCCTTCCGTGGAACGGATGTTGGTGCCCTGGAGGTAGGTGTCCACCCCGAAGAGGCTGCCGCCCAGGTGGCCGAACTGCGTGGCGATGATTTGCAGCTCTACCGTGGCCTGCTGGAAGGAGGGCAGGGGAATGCTCAGCCAGAAAAAGAGCAGCGGAAAGGCGCATATCCTGGCCGTTTGGGGTCCGGCAAGGTACCAGGCGCCCCCCAGCAGGATCAGGGGCAGGGCGCCCATGGCCACGCGGGGCTGCCCTACGCGGAAGGAAAGCATCAGCAGGATGCAGCCCGGGATAAAGAGCAGAAGGCCGCGCCAGTCGATGCGTTTGGGCGCCCGGGCGATGCCGTGCCTGGCATGGTACAGCATGAAGGCAATGATGGGAATCACCAGCCAGCCGTGTTCATAATCCGTCTGCGGGTTCCATGCGGAAAAAAGCCACTGGAAGCTGTTCTGGCTGCCGCCGGGACCGAATCCGGTGATCGCCAGATAGGACCACGCAAGGAGGAGGACGCCGGAAACAAGGGCGGCGAGCATGGGGGCGGTCAGAAATTTCTCATGCGCGGGGGGGCTGGAGGAATCCATCTTGCAGAAAAATCAAATTGTGAGAATTAAGTATTGCGATTATCCGGTCCTGTGTTCAGAATGCGTCCGCTTTTCAGTTTCCGGTATGAAGATTATCAGCGGTACAGCACACAGAGAACTTGCGGAGCGCATCGCGCAAAGCGTAGGCATTCAGTTGACGGACGTCACGGTGAACACTTTCCCCGATGGAGAAAGTTTTGTAAAGATAAATGAAAACATCCGCGGCAGGGATGTTTTCCTCATTCAGCCCACCTGCCCGCCTACCAACCATAATATCATGGAATTGTGCGTGATGGTGGATGCCGCCCGCCGCGCCAGCGCCGGACGCATCACGGCCGTGATCCCCTTCTTCGGCTACGCCCGCCAGGACCGCAAGGACCAGCCCCGCGTTCCCATCACCGCCAAGCTGGTGGCCAACCTGCTGACCGCCGCCGGAGTGGACCGCGTGCTGACCATGGACCTGCACGCCGCCCAGATCCAGGGCTTCTTCGACATTCCCGTGGACCATCTGTATGCCGCCCCCGTGCTGATCCGCCACTTGCGCGAACACTATGTAAAAGACCTCAACAATCTCGTCGTCGTTTCCCCGGACGTTGGCGGCGTGAAAATGGCCCGCGCGTATTCCGACGCCCTGGGTGCGGAACTGGCCATCGTCGCCAAGCACCGCTTCAACGCCACGCATGTGGAGGCCATGAACGTGATCGGCGAGGTGGAAGGACGGGACGTCGTCCTGATTGACGACATGACGGAAACGGCCGGCACCCTGTGCGCCGCAGCCAACATCCTGAAGGAGCGCGGAGCCCAGCGCGTGTTTGCCTGCGTATCCCATGGCGTGCTGGGGGATATGGCCCGCGACCGCATTTCCGGCTCCTCCATCGAACGCGTGCTCACCTCCGACACCGTTCCCATGGCCCACGGCCCCAAGGTGGACTGCGTGAGCGTGGGCGATCTGCTGGGCCACGCCGTGCAGCGCATTCATGACGGAGAATCCGTATCATCATTGTTTGACATTTAGCAAATTTTAGTGCAGAGTCCTGCGCCCTGACCTGAGTATCGGTTTACACGGGTTCAGAAATCCCGGCGGGGCCTCTGCCTGAACCCGATTAGGAAACATCATCAATCAACACTCAATATTGCCTCTATAAGACATGGCTACATCCCATTCCCTCAAGGCCGAAGCGAGAGCCTGCGGCTCCGGTAATCTGAAGCAACTTCGCAGCCAGGGACTCGTTCCCGGCGTGGTGTACGGTCCCGGTTTTGACAATGTCAATATCCAGATTGACGCCCGCGAATTTTCCCGCATGCTGGCTTCCGCCGTTTCCGAACATATTCTGGTCGCTCTGGACATCGACGGCAAGGTTGTGAAGGTCCTCCTCAAGGAAATCCAGCACAATCCCATCACGAATGCCTGCCTGCATGTTGACTTCCAGGCCGTGAAGGACTCTACCGTCATCCACTCCATCGTTCCCGTGATTCTGGAAGGCGACCCTGCCGGCGTAGCCCTGGGCGGCGTGCTTGACCAGACCATTCATGAGCTGTCTGTCACCTGCCAGGTCAAGGATCTGCCGGAATCCATCAAGGCTGACGTTTCCGGCCTGAATATCGGAGAAAGTCTGAGCATCGCAGATCTCAAGCTGCCTGCCGGTGTGAACACGGAACTGGCTGGCGACGTGATCGTGGCCATCGTGGAAGCTCCGCGCGTTTCTTCTGAAGAAGCCGCTCCCGCCGCTGCGGAAGCCGCTGCTGAATAAGCGGGCATCAATCCCATTTCCGAGCCCGGGGCCGTTTTTACGGCTCCGGGCTTTTTTTTGTCGCAAACACGGCGTCTTCTGGTAAAGTGCAGGATAAGTATCCGTTAAATCAATTTGAAAAAGTCCTCAGATTTATGAACAAGTCTCTTTTACTGGCATTGTCGGCACTGGTTCCGTTCTCCATGGCGGATGAAGTAAGGCTCAAGGATGGAACCGTTTACAAGGATTGCACAGTAGAGGTGGAAACTCCGGAATCCATCAGCGTCATGGTAGTGGTATCCGGTGGCATCAAGGAATCCAAGACCATCAAGAGGGAGCTGATTGAAACCATCACGAAGGCATCCCCGGCTGAACTGGCTGCGGCCAAGATCGACAAAAACTACGCCAAGCCGGAAACCATGAGCGCCAAGGAGCTGGAAGCAGCCCAGGAAGAGCTGGACGCCGTGATCAAGAAAAATCCCCAGGGAGAGGTTCATGACGCCGCCGTGAAGGCCCGGGCCACGATCGTGGTCCTGCTGGAGGAGAAGAAGCTGGTGGAAGGAGCCAAGGCGGCCCAGGAAGCCAAGGAGGCGGCGGAAGTGACGGTCCGCACCAAGTACGATCATGAGGCCGGCAAGCTCCTGAAACGGTTCAAGGCGCTGAATACCGCACGCAAGCCCTACCAGGCCATGGCCATGTATGACCGCCTGCGGCAGAACTACCCTGGTTCCGCCGCCCTGGCGGAGGCCTACCCGGAAGCCGTAAGAATTTCCGCGCAGGTCAACCGGACGCTGGATGTGATGATTGCCGCCAAGGAAAAATCTTTGGAAAAGGAACGCCAGTTGCTGAGCCAGGAGGAGGAAAAGCGCCGTGGGAACGCCAAGCTCACGCAGGAGCAGCGCTCCGCCTTGCTGGATGCCTTCCAGAAAAAGCAGGTTGCCCTCAGGGAACGCGAAAACCAGTTGACGGAAGTGCACCGCGCCCATCGCAAAAAGGTCAGGGAACGCGGGGACAGATGGTTTGAACCCACCGCCGGTTCCTTGGAAGCCATGCGTGACATCAAGCTGGTGGCCTCTACGGATGCGGAACGCCTGAAGAATCAGGAAAAGGAAACCGGAGCAGGCTCCGCCGCCCTGAAAAAAGCCTGGGAGTTGTGCGACGAGAAAAAATTTGACGAGGCCGAAGAGGTCCTGGCGGACATCCGTTCCGCCCAGGTTCCCAGGGAATATTATGAGGAACTGCGGGAAACGGTGCGCGTGGGGCTTCAGGAACAGCGTGCCCGTGAACGTGCGGAACGCGCGGAAGCCGCGAGAAAGATCCGTGAAGACCGGGACAAGAAGCGCCAGCAGGAGCGGGAAGCCACGAGAAAGATTCGTGACAAGAAGCGCCAGCAGGAGCGGGAAGCCACGAGAAAGATTCGTGACAAGAAGCGCCAGCAGGAGTAGGAAGCCGCCAAGGCCAAAAAGAAAAAATAATACGCCATTTGCGGGAAATGCCCTCGGACCTGTGAATTTGACGCCGCATGGTCCCCTCGCCGGGACCGTGCGGCTTTTTGATGGACGGGCGGGGCGCAAATCTTTCCGCATGCGGTATTTCCTGCTTTCTTCCGCCGCCTCTTCAGTATAGAAGAGGCACATGAGGAATGCTTCTTGCAAACGAGTCACGGGTGAAACGGACATCAGCATGGAACTGAATCTGGATGGCACGGGATGCGCCGCCGTTGCTACGGGCCACGCGTTTTTTGACCACATGCTGGATTTGCTGGCGCGCCATTCCCTGATGGACCTGACCCTGCAGGCCAGGGGAGACCTGGAGGTGGACGCCCATCACACGGTGGAGGACGTAGGCATCGTTCTGGGAGAATGCATCAAGAATGCCCTGGGGGACAAGAAGGGCATCGTGCGCTATGGTTGTTCCCATCTCCCCATGGACGAAACCCTCACGCGCGTGGTCATGGACCTGAGCAACCGCCCGTACGTGGTGTTCCGCCTTCCGGAAGGCGGCCTTCCGGACGCGCCCAACTTTCCGCTGACCCTGTGCGAGGAATTCTGCCGCGCCCTGGCAAACAACCTGCGCTGCAACCTGCATGTGGAAGTGCTTTACGGCAGGGACGGCCACCACATTGCGGAATCGGTCTTCAAGGGAATAGCCCATGCCCTGCGGCAGGCTGCCGCCATTGATCCCCGGGCCGCCGGAACCCTCCCGTCAACCAAGGGCATGCTGTGAGCCATGAAACTCGGTGTGATTGATTACGGAGCGGGCAACCTCCGCAGTGTGCTGAATACGTTTGAAGCCGCCGGAGTGCACGGCCATCTGGTCCGTACGCCGGAGGATGCGGAGGGCGTTACCCATCTGGTGCTGCCGGGCGTGGGTGCATTCGGAGACTGCGCTGAAAAGCTCCGCGGCCAGGGGCTGGCCCCCTTGATCCGGGAATGGATTGAGGCGGACAGGCCCTTCCTGGGCATTTGCGTGGGTTACCAGGTTCTCTTTGAGAAGGGGGAGGAAGATGAAGGAGTGCCCGGACTGGCCCTCTTCAAGGGCAGCGTGGTGCGTTTCCCGGAATCCGAGCTCAAGGTACCCCACATGGGCTGGAACCGCCTTTCCCTGTCCCATCCGGCGGACCCCGTCTGGAAGGGCATGGGAGAAGACCTCTATTTCTACTTTGTGCATTCCTACTATCCCATTCCGGAAGACGGTTCCCTGGTTGCCGCCTCCTGTACCTACGGAGTGCGTTTTGCCGCCGCCATCAGGCGCGGAAACTTGGTAGCCACGCAATTCCATCCGGAAAAGAGCCAGAAGCTGGGAGTGCAGCTGCTGAAAAACTTTGTTTCCCTGTAGGCCGTTTTTCCCGCCCTGGCGGGTGAAAATCCGTCCGTTGTGGGGGATATTCCCGCAGGGGCGCCGTTCCCGGATGAACGTAATGGAAGGAATCTGGTCTTATATGGAGGCGCCATGAATAATACTTCCTGTTTTGGATGGGGGCTCCTTGCCTGTGCGTGCATGGCAATGGGATACCCGGCCCTTGCGAATAACAATCCTCCGAATATGTCCCAAGATGATTCCATTGCCGTGCAGCTCCCCTCCCGGGGACGCGGAAATTCCCGTGTGGCCTACCTGAACCGGTCCATTGACCAGTTGGTCTACGATTTCATGGAGGATGAGAAAATCCCCGGCATGACGCTCGCCATTGTCCAGGCTCCCTACATTCCCCGCGTGGTCGGTTACGGCCTGTCCAATGCGGAAACCGGACTGCTGGCCTCCACAAACACCCTGTGGCCCGCTGCGGAGATATCCCAGGCGTATGCCGCCATTGCCGCCTTCCAGCTGGTGGAGCAGGGCAGTATGGAAATCACGGACAAGGTGTCCCGTTTTGTCAAGGACCTGCCGGAAGCGTGGAAGAACGTCACGATTCTCCAGCTTTTGCAGCATTCCTCCGGAATTCCGGATTACAGGAAGTCCCCCCAGTATGATGCGGCGCGGGATTATGATCCGGCGGAACTTCTATCCCTGGTCAGGCTGGGGGACCTTGAATTCCCCTCCGGAACGGACGTGCGGCAGAGCGCCACCAATTTTCTTCTTCTTTCCATGGTTGTGGACGCTGTGGCCGGAATGCCCTATGAGGAGTTCGTCAGGCAGCGCCAGTTCCTGCCCCTGGGATTGAACCATACCATGTTCGGCAGGGACCTGGGAGCCGTGGAGCAGGATAACGTGCGCGAACACGACGACAGGCATACCCTGTTCAAATCGCGTGAAGCCTACGTAAACCCCGCTGAAACGGCCTCAGGATATGCCGTAAAGGACGGGAAAATCACGCCGGTCCCTGCGCCCGCCCGTTCCTCCCTGCGCGGTTTTGCGGACATCTGGTCCACGCCGGAGGAAATCAGCTTCTGGGATATCTGCCTGGCAGGCTCCATCCTGGTGAAGGATGAGAAGCACCGGGACATGATTTACAAGCCCGTCCGCCTGGACAATGGGAAATTAGTCCCGGCCATGGCCGGCTGGCAGTTCCCGCACCACAAGGGGCTGATGGACATCAAGGGCGGAATTCCGGGATTTTCCTCCTACATCTGCCGGTTCACGGACCCGGCGGAGCTGGTGTGCGTGACGCTGACCGCCAACAGGGAAGGGGTGGACCTGACCAACCTGGCGCGCCGCATTGCCGGCGCCCTGGACCCCGGACTCGGCTCCGGCCATCTGGATGACGACTCCCTGTACCTTTACGAAAGCACATTTGGAGTGGATGAAACGATGGACCGCATTGAAAAGATACTGTCCGCCCGGTCCATTCCCGTTTTTGCCAGGATTGACCACGGAAAAAATGCACGGGAAGCGGGACTGGAAATGCTGCCCTCCCGGGTGGTTGTCTTCGGCTCCCCCAAGGTAGGGACCAACCTGATGCTGAAAAATCCAGGTATTGCTACGGAACTGCCCCTGCGCATCGCCGTGTGGGAGGACGGCCAGGGAAGCACATGGATCAGCTTCCCCCATATGGAGAAAATAGCTAAAGCGTACGGCGTGGAAGACATGCCCGCCATTGCCGCCATTCGCAAGCTGCTCCGGGACATTGTCTCCCAGGCGGCCAATGTTTATTGAAAGTCTGCCTTCCCTTCGTGAAGACAGCCATAAGAAAAGAACCGCCTCCTTTCGTGGAGGCGGTTCTTTTTGGAAAAAAAGCAAGGAGCGGATGCTTCGTCCGCATGGACCGGATTTAGCCGATCAGCTTGTAGTACTGAAGGTGAATCTGGGGATTCAGGCGAAGACGTTCGCGGATGGTCTTGATGGCGGAAGGTTCCGCCGTGAAGGTGTAGGTCACGTACTGGCCGGCGGCGAGATGGTGGGATTCATAGGCGAATTCACGGCGGCCTGTGTTTTCAATGGCGGTGATGTCGGCGCCTTCTTCCTTCATCGTGGCGGCTACGGAATTGATCAGTTCTTCAACTGTGGTTTCCGTACCCTTCATGTTGAATACGATAAGAGCTTCGTAATTTCTCATGGTCTTGTGATAATTAGAAATGTGTCGTGCGAACGGTACGCACCTTGCGGGCAAATAAGGTGCAATGATTACCTTCAGAAAGCAAGCCTATTTTTTACCTTGTCTTCTGGAACAGTCTGTTTCCTGCATTTTGCCCCTGCGGAATGAAATGCCGCGGCGGCGCACGGAAAGAGGAAATTGACTTTTCCCGCATAGCCGGACATGATTGTTTCATGATGAAATGGTTTCACATTCTTTTCCTGGGCGGCGTCTTTTGCTGGGGGAATGCGAACGCAGGCGTCCGAATGGTGGATGTTTTGACGGATGACCGGCCTGACCGTCTGATGGAGATGGCGGCCGCGGAGATCGGGGATTCCGCCTCATGCAGAAAAGCCGCGGAACAGTTGAATGCGGAGGCCGGACGGCAGGAAAAATTGTGGAGGGAAGCTCTTGTGTCCGGAAATCCGACTCCGCAGGAATGGGTTCAAATATCCGAAGCGGAAGCGCGGAGATTCAAAAAAATGATGCTGGTCAAAAAGGCGGATCTCTGGAAATTGCCCCTGCGGCTGGATGTTTTGGAGGAGAACGGCAGCATTTCCCACGAAGACGCGGCACTCGCACGCTCCGCCTTGCATAAACTGTTTTGGGCTCCCCAAACGGCTTTAAATTCGCTGGAAAGCTTTATGGACGGGGCGGCTCTGCCGCTGCCGCCGTCTCCGGACGGGGATTCCTATGAAAAATTGCTGGCTTGGAAGGTATCTCCGGAAAATTCCCTGTTTCATGGGATGAACGCCGATCCCGTGGTCAACAGGAGCCTGGATGATATGCTGAAAAGCTGCTGGGGAGACGGAGTCATGAAAATGCTGGAGGAGGTCTTGTACCGGACCGAAGAAGAAAGAATCAATCAATTGATCCGGCTTTACGCGGACCGCAAGGTGGAGGAGGCGCGGAGGCTCTCCAGGCTTCCGTCCCTGACGCCGGAACAATGGTGCTGGTTCTGGAAACAGGAGCAAAGTCATGAGATTCTGGCATCTTTTGACATGGACGTTTCCCTGATCATGTGCCTGTGCCCCAGGGAAAAGGTGGGGGGAGAAGACGGGGACTACCCTTTTTCCGGGGGCAGGGAAGCCGCTTTCCGGTACTGGCTGTCTGTTCCGGATAGAATCACCCGGGTATGGAAGGAAGTTGCGGCAGGAAAAAAGAATTGATGCCGCCGGCGGTTTCATTATTCTGTGCTGCCATGAATTTTTTACGGATTATTTTTCTATGCTGGGCAGTATGTGGAATTCATGCGGCGGCAGGTGTCCGGACGGTGGACATGGTGACAGGCGACGCATTTTCCAAAGCCCTGGAGAGGGTCGGCACCCAGGTCAAGGATTCCGCATCCTGCAGGAAAGTCACGGAAGAGCTGGACAAGGAAGCTGACAAGCAGGAAAAGCTGTGGAGGGAGGCTATCATGTCCGGCGCGCCGACACCGCACGAATGGTACCAAATGGCTGAGTTCGAAATGAAGAGTTTCAAAAAGGCGTTGATGGACAAGGGAAAGAATGGACAGGATAAGCTCGTCTCCCTGTCCAGACTGGAAGAGGAAGGGGTTATTTCCCATCAGGAAGCGGAAAAAGCAATGGCTGCGCTGCGCAGGCTGTTGTTGGCATCCAAAGCGGCTGTGGATTCCCTGGATGACTTCATCGCCGGGGCTTCGCTGCCCCTGCCTTCTTCTCTGGACGGAGATTCCTATGAAAAGCTGGTGGCCTGGAAATTGGATCCCGGGAATTCCCTCTCCTACAACATGGATCATGATCCCATCTGCAACGGCTGTGTGGAAAAAACGCTGGAATACTGCCTGAACGGCCGGGTCATGGAATTGCTGTATGGAGCATTGACCCGTGCCTGCCGGGAGAGACGTGTTCAATTAATCCGGGAACATGCGGACAAGAGAGTGGAGGAAGCGGAACGATTATCCAGGCTGCCTCCCCTGACACCGGAGCAATGGGCGTGGATCGTGAAACAGGAGCACGGGCAGGAGTTTCTGGAACGTACCCTGGCGGATATGATCGTCGCAGCCCTCTTCATGATGGACGAAAGAAAGGAGGAAGAGGACGGAACTCCCATTATCGATGAAACGAGCCGGTATTACTGGATAGAGACTCCGGAAAAAATCGCCCGGATATGGAGGGAAAAGGCGCTCCGGGAAAGCGGCCGTTAGCGCGCCGAGACCATCCGGACAGCCAGCTGGAAGGCGTGGATGGTGCTGGACGGGCTGGCCTTTCCAGTGCCCGCCAGGTTGAAGGCGGTGCCGTGGTCCGGGCTCAGGCGGGGACGCGGAAGGCCCAGCGTGACGTTGACGGCGGTGTGGAAGTCCACCAGTTTCAGGGGAATCAGCCCCTGGTCGTGGTAGGGAGCCAGCACGGCGTCATAACGTCCTTCCGCCGCCTCCCGGTACACGCAGTCGGGAACGGACGGGCCTTCAAACAGGGCTTCCGTGCATAATTCCTTCAGCCGTTCCACAGCCGGGGAGATGATGGATTCATCCTCGTTGCCGAAGGCGCCGTGTTCCCCCGCATGGGGGTTCAGGGCCGCCAGGGCGATGCGCGGCCTGGAAATGCCCTTGCGGCGGCAGAAATCTTTCAGCAGCATTCCGATGCGGACCAGTTCCTCCGTATTCAGCAGGGAGGGGACGCTTTGCAGGGAGGTGTGGATGGTCGCCAGGCCCACCGTCAATTTTTTCCCGGTCAGGCACATGGCGTAATTCTCCGTTTCTAGGCGTTCTGCGAAAAATTCCGTCTGCCCCGGCCAGCGGAAGCCCGCGCCGTGCAGCGTTTCCTTGCATACGGGAGCGGTCACAACGGCGTCGATCACTCCTTCCTGGAGCGCTTGAGCCGCCTGTTCCAGATGTTCAAAGGCATAGCGGGCGGATTCCGGATTCGGCCTGCCCACCGGGACGTTCTCCCGGCGTCCGATGAGCCGGTATTCCGCTTCCGCCGGAAGTTCTCCGGAGGACAAGGCGGCGGCGACTATTTCCGGGCCTATGCCCGCCTGGTCGCCCAGGGTATATCCGATGACCGGTTTCATGGGAGAATGGAGGAGGAAAAAATTATTCGGGAACGGGAACCGCCTCCGGAATGGGCTCTTCCTCCGCCGGAGGAACGGACGGGGTCGGAGCGACAGCCGGCTGGGGGACTGCGGCGCGTTTTCCCATGTTGATCACCTGGGTGGTCTTTTTCCGGTTCGTCCGGATGGCGGAGTTCGAATTCCAGATGGGAGTTGGTGGACCAGTGATAGTAGATCGTGGCGCCCAAGGCGGCCAGGACCAGAATCAGGAGAATGGAGCCGAAGAAGGAACGCATGGCATTACTGTGTGATGCGTGCAGGGGAAATTCAAGAAATTATCGAGACCGTGCGCACGGGCGGGAAAAAGCCGCAGGCTGTTGCACTCGTTGCCGCCGCAAGGCGCGCATTTCTAAACGGGGGCTTGCCGCAGCAGCACATGGAAGTCTGGGAGCCCGGAGCATGGACTTCAGGGAAGGCGGCCCCGGCGGCGTTTGCATGAGTGTGGAGTCAGGAAAGGATTTTCACCGCCGTGAACAGGATGATAAGCAGAATGACGAAGCCGATGATTTTCCCGGCCACGCTGCCGGGCGTTTTTCCGTGTTCGCACCCGTGGCATCCTTCCGCTCCGTGGCATCCGCCGCATTCCATGCCGCAGGAACCGCAGGGAGAATTTCCATCTTCGTCCAGATGGTCGGCCAGGAGCAGTTCCAGTTCACGGACGGTGGGTTCCACGCCGGAGACGACGATACGGCCGTTGACGGCAAGAGCGGGCAGCGGGCTGCCGTCATGTTCCGGCCCGGCCTCCACCTGTTCCACCGGGATGTCCCGGTCCAGATTTTCCAGCGCCCGGAGGGCATTGGCGTGCAGGGTGTTTCCCGGACAGTCCCGGCTGTGGAATAATTGAATGCTGGTCATGGTTTCTGGGGCGGGGGTGGCGGAAAACCGTTTTTTCAGGGAAACGGCTTCCTCCAACAAATAGGATAGCCGTTGAAAGGTCAATGCGTTTTTCCGTGTCATGACATATAAGTGATGGACGGAAAATATTTTAGACTTTTCAAACGGGGGGGGGAACGGGCACTATCCCGCCGGTCCTGCCATGAAAAAGTTATCTGCATTCCTTCTGACGCTGGCCTGCGCGTTCCAGTTTTCCGCCCAGGCGCAGGAAAAGCCCAGCTACATCGCCATTGAAGCCAATTCCGGCAAGCTTCTTTTCAGCTCCAACGCGGAAGCCAGAAGGCCCGTGGCCAGCCTCTCCCAGGTGGCTACCGCCATGGTGACCCTGGACTGGGTGACCCGCACGCGCCTTCCCCTGGATACGTTCATTACCGTTCCCCAGGAGGCGTTCGGCCTCCGCGCCGGGAATCCTATGGACCTTCAGCCCGGCGACCGCCTGACGTTGCGGGATGCCCTGTATTCCACCCTGCTGGGGTCGGACAACGTCTCCGCCCTGACGATCGCCTCCTTTGTGGGCCGTGACCTGGTGTCCCGCCGGGGCAGCGGCACTCCCATTGCCGCCTTTGTGTCGGAAATGAACAATCTGGCCCGTTCCCTCAGAATGACCAAGACGCGCTTCACCGCTCCCCACGGCCTGGACGCCGGTAATGCCGTTTCCACCTCCTGCGCCCTGGACATGGCCCTGCTGGGCATGTACAGCATGCAGAATCCCGCTTTCTGCTACATTGTCTCCCAGGCCAGCCGCCGCATCGGCGTCCAGTCCCAGACCAAGGGAATGACGATGTATGATATTTCCAACAACAACAAGATGATGAGCACTCCCGGCGTGGACGGCATCAAGGCGGGTTCCTCCCGCGCCGCCGGACAATGCCTGCTGCTCAGCGCCACGCGGAACGCCATCTCCCGCCGCAGTCCCCAGACCGGGACGGAAGTGATTTATCCCCAGCGCATGATCATTGCGGTGCTCGGTACCGGACAACGCTATTCCCTGGCACGCCAGATGCTGAATACCGGCTGGCGCGTGTGGGAAAACTGGCAGGCCTCCGGGATGGACATGAAAGATCCCAAGGAGTTCGTCCAGCTCCCTGTGAAATCTGGGACGGAAAAGCGATAGGAAGTAGACGCCTCCGGAATTTTCTGCTATAAGGGGCACCGCATATGAATATTGGTGTTTTGAATAGCGGCGGGGACTGTCCCGGCCTGAACGCAGTCATTGAAGGCGTTGTCGGCGCGGCATCCCGCCGTGGATGGAACGTCGTGGGTTTTTACGATGGGTTTGAAGGACTTCTCTCTGAAGAAGGAGATGACCGTTTTGAATGGCTGACCCCTGCCGGGTGCCGCGGTCTGCGCGCCAAGGGCGGCACCATTCTGGGAACCGTGAACAAGGGGAACTTCGCCATCAAGGTGGGCGTCGGCCAGAAGGGGGAAATCGAACCGGCCGTTCTGGAAAAGACGAAGGCCACCGTCAAGCGCCTGGGGCTGGACGCCCTGATCGTGGTAGGCGGCGACGGCTCCCAGTCCACGGCCCTTCTTCTCGCTGAAATCGGCCTGCCCGTCGTCGGCGTGCCGAAGACCATTGACAACGACCTGGGCGCCACGGACGTGACCTTCGGCTTCAACAGCGCCGTGGCCATCGTGTCCGAATCCCTGGACCGCCTGGAAACCACCGCCAACGCGCACCAGCGCATGATGGTGGTGGAAGTGATGGGCCGCCATGCCGGATGGATTGCCCTGGAAGGAGGCATCGCGGGCAGCGCGGATGTGATTCTTTTGCCGGAAATCCCGTTCTCCCTGGAAAATGTGGTGGAATGCATCAAGGCCCGCAAGGCCGCGGGACAGCGTGAAATTCTCGTGGTAGTTTCGGAAGGCGCCCGCCTGGCGGACGAACTGGTGCTCCTGAACGAGAAAACCCAGGGGGAAGTGCGTCTGGGAGGCATCGGCAAGGTGATCTCCAAAAAACTGGAGGAAGCCACGGGCATTGAAACCCGCTCCTGCGTTCTGGGCCACATCCAGCGCGGCGGCTCTCCGTGCGCTTACGACCGCATTCTGGGCGTGCGCTTCGGCAGCTACGCCGTGGAGTTGGTGGAACGCAAGAAATTCAGTTATATGGTTGCCCTCAAGGGAACCCAGATGGTTGCCGTTCCCATTGAAGAGGCCGTGAAGACCCTCAAGCTGGTGGACCCGGACTGCCAGATGGTGCGCACGGCCCGCGACCTGGGCGTCTGCTTCGGCGATTGACGCCGCATCTCCGTTGCCGTCTTATGATTTTCAGCCGTATCCTGGATTTCAGGATACGGTTATTTTTTGCGGAAGGGTGCCGTACCTGTTCGGTCCGGTTGTTCCCTTGATCAGCATCATGGCCAGGAACAGGATGGAAAGCTGGTCCATCAGGTTGGTGCACAGCGTCACGTAGGGCAGGTACGGGGCGATGTCCCCCGGAATCACGCGCAGCAGGATGATGAGCAGAACGGAGATGATGAAAATGCCGAAGGGAATGAGGATGAATGTGCCGCTCAGGTTGCCGTCGTGCAGGCGGCGCGTGGCCGCCGCGGCATTGAACAGTATGTTGAATCCCGCCACGCCGATCAGCAGTTCCAGGGAAAGTGTGCTCAGGTCCCCGGACTGGTAAAAGAAATAAAAAGTGGGGTTGAAGCAGGCATGGGCCAGCAGGATCAGGGCGTCCTGCGGCTGGGTGATATAAAGCAGGATTTCACGGGAAGGGGAAAAATATGGATGCAGGACCGTGCTGTCGTAGTCCACCATGTTGTACCCCAGCGGCAGGAACAGGAAGAGAGAGAGAAGAAAGAAGGACCAGAATTCCGCTCTGGAGGCCCGCCCCTCCGTCGTCGTCAGCTTCCGCAGGCTGATGAGCCAATAAAGGTAAAAGGGCGTGAACGGCTGGGCGGCCTGCTGCTGGGTCGGCTCCTGTTCCGGCGGGGCGGATGCCTGTACGGGGGTGTTTCCGCAGTATTTGTTGTTTTCCGTTTTGCTTTCGCTCAAAGTCAGATAGAAAAAGAGCAGTCGGCCGAAGCCGAAGGGAAGCAGGAGGACGAGGGCCCAGAATCCGCTTTTCCCCGTATCGTGCAGGCGCCTGAACGTGACGGCCAGGCAGGGAAGCACCAGCGCCACCCACAGGAGAATGGTCAGGGCGTCTCCGTAAACGCTCACCCTCCTGTCCGGAATATGCAGCCAGTCCGTAATGATGTAGCCCGCCAGGGCCGGAACCAGGGCCAGAAGGGGGAGCGCCATGAACCACCAGAATTCCGGACGGGAGGCGCAGCCCCGGAATTCTGCGTAATGAAGGAATCCTTTTTTCCAATATTCGAGGGGAGAGGCCGAAGCCTGCGCAGGGAGGGGTGCGGGTGTGGTGGTGGTGGAAATGGGGACGTCCGGCATGGATGACAGGGGGTACTGCCGTTTTTGACCGCCGGAAGCTCCGGAATGCTCAATGCCGGACTTGCCAAGACACGGAAAGGAGGGAAAGCGCACCGGATCAGACCAGGACGACGGCCATCAGCAGCATGCCGGCGATGATGCCAATGATGGACATGTGGTGGTGGCCCCAGCGTTCCGCCATGGGCAGCAGTTCGTCAAAGGAAATGAAAACCATGATTCCGGCCACGGAGGCAAACAGGACGGAGAGCACCGTGGGCGTCAGGAAGTGGAACAGGAAGATCATCGCAATCGCCGCGCCGACGGGTTCCGCCAGGCCTGACAGGAAGGAGTAGAATACGGCTTTTTTCCGGCTTCCCGTGCCGTAGTAAAGAGGAACGGCCACGGCGATTCCTTCCGGAATGTTGTGCACGGCCACAGCCAGGGCGATGGAGGTGCCCAGCGTCAGCGAATCCAGACCCGCGGCAAAGGTGGCGATGCCTTCCGGAAAGTTGTGGATGCCGATGGCCAGGGCGAACAGGACGCCGGACCTTTTGATCTTGGCGGAGGAGAATTCTCCGCTGCCGTTGCCGTGGATGTCTTCCGGTCCGCGCGCTTCGTGCGGGTTTTCGTCTTCCGGCACCAGGTAGTCGATCAGCGCCGCCACGGCGATTCCTCCGAAAAAGGCGGCGATCGCGATCCACGAACCTGCCGTGTGCCCTTTGAATTCGATCAGGCGGTGCTGGGCCTCCCCCAGCAGTTCCACCAGGGAAATGTACACCATAACGCCGCCGGAGAAGCCCAGGGAGAAGGTGAGCGCCTTCGTATCCGTCTTTTTCATGAAGAAGGCGATGAAGCCTCCTATGCCGGTGGCAAGCCCTGCCAGCGTCGTCAGCAGAAAGACGGTGAGAATGTGGTTGGCGGAAAGGTCCATGGAAGGAGCTGCGGGAGCGGAGGAACGGTCCGGCGCCCCCGAAGCGGGAATATTACTTCTTGGCGGCGGCGGGCGGAACGATGCATTTGGCGGCCGGAATGGCCCCGGGCGGCAGGGGCGGCTGTTCCCCCGGCTTCAGGTTCTCGCGCTCCTTCTTGATGTTGGGGAGGTCGGCCAGAAGCCTGCTGCAAGCGCGGCCTTCGTCGCTGTCCGGAAGAAGGGCGATGGCGCTTTTCAGGATTTCTTCCACTTCATTCACCCTGTTCCGCCGGATGAGAAGGCGTGCCTTGGTCAGCAGAAGAGACTGCCTGATTTCCGGAAGAAGGCCCTCCTTTTTCAGGGCATTGTCCAGAATGGTGACGGCTCTCTTTCTGCTCTCGTGCTCTTTGACTTCATATAAGTAATAATTGTTTTCCCTCAGGGTTTGCACCATTTCCGCGGACTGGGTTTTGAGCAGGTCTTTCCGTTCCAGGGCGGCGCGGATGCCGGTGGTATCCTGCGGGTCCAGCGCGGTCAGTTCTTCAAATGCCGGTTTGTAGAAAGTCCGGATGCTGGACTGCGGCACCGTCTTTAAAAGGCGGGCAAGCGCGTCCCTGCGTTCCTGGTCGGAGAGCTTCCCTTCCAGTTTGCCCGTCAACTCCTGCTGGGCTTTGAGGGCCTTTTCCGCCTGGGCCGTGTCGTTCATGACCTGTTCCGGGCTGCCGTACCCCACGACGGTGTGGACGGGCCTGCCCTGCGCGTCTGTGAAGATCAGGGACGGAAAGCCGGTGATGCCGTAGGATTCCTTGTAGGAATTAAAAGATGCCCTGGTCTGTTCGTCCTGCTGTTTTTTACGCGGAAAGTCCAGTTCCACGGGAATAAAGGAACGGCCGATGGCCTCCTGCACTTTCGGTAGGGAAAAAGCCTGCGTCTTCTGGGAGATGCAGGCGCCGCACCAGTCCGATCCGGTGAATTCCAGCATGACTCCCTTCTTTTGGGCGGCGGCTTGCTGCATGGCTTCCGCAGGGTTGGTGCTCCACGTTTCGGAAGCTACGGCCGTACCGGCAATGAGTGCGGCCACAATGGGCAATGCGAATGTATTCATGATGTTGAAAGAACGTTAC